>CAZOIS010000087.1:0-17501 GCA_964579865.1 uncultured Lentisphaeraceae bacterium
AAGCAGACGCTATCGTGTGCGCGGCATGGATTGTGCCGAGGAGATGGAGGCGTTGCGCCTGACGGTCGGCCGCCTGCCGGGTGTGGCTGAGATCCGGTTCAATTTGCTGAACGGTCTGATGGAGGTCGTGTCGCCGGGTCCGGAGCCGGAGGAGGCCCGGATCATCGCCGCGGCCAAGACGGCGGGGCTGGACCTTGAGCCGTACGGCGCAGAGTCCGCCGGGCCGTCGGCGGGGAACGGCGGAGCCGGGTATTGGCGGCGGAACGGGCGCGCCGCGCTCTGCGGGGCAGCCGGGCTGCTGATCGTGGCGGGGTTCGCGTCGCATGCGGTGCTGCACGGCGATTTTTTCCATGCCCTGCTGGGCGTCGACGGCGGCAGCGCGCACCGGTATCCGCTGGCCTCGATCCTGTGTTATGCGGCCGCGGCGGTCGCCGCGAGCGGGTTTGTTTTGCCCAAGGCCTGGGCCGCCGCGCGACGGCTGCGGCCGGACATGAACCTGCTGATGACGCTGGCCGTCGTCGGGGCCATGGCGATCGGCGAATGGCTGGAGGCCGCGACGGTCTCTTTCCTGTTCGCGCTGTCGCTGCTGCTGGAGTCTTGGAGCGTGGGGCGGGCCCGGCGGGCCATCCAGTCGCTGCTCGAGGTGACGCCGCAGACCGCGCGCACGATTTGTCCCAAGGACGGCGATGTCTTAGAACGGCCCGTCGGCGAGATCGCCGTCGGATCGACGATCCGGGTCCGGCCCGGCGAGCGCCTGCCGCTGGACGGCGTGATCACGAAAGGCGCGACGGCGGTCAATCAGGCGCCGATCACGGGCGAATCTGTTCCTGTGCCGAAAGGCCCTGGCGATGAGGTTTGGGCCGGAACGATCAATGAGGCCGGCACCATCGAGTTCCGTTCGACGCGGCCGTCGGAAGACACGGCGCTGAGCCGCATCATCCGGATGGTGGAGGAGGCGCAGTCGCGCCGGGCGCAGTCCGAACAGTGGGTCGAGCGCTTCGCGCGCTATTACACGCCCGCGATGATGCTGGTCGCGGTGCTGGTGGCGGTCGTGCCGCCCCTGGCGCTCGCGGAGGCGTGGGGCGCTTGGTTCTACGAGGCGCTGGTGCTGCTGGTGATCGCCTGCCCCTGCGCGTTGGTCATCTCGACGCCGGTGAGCGTCGTGGCGGCGCTGTCGGCGGCGGCCAGCGAGGGCGTGCTGATCAAAGGCGGGACTTATCTTGAAACGGCCGCCCGCCTCAAGGTGATCGCGCTGGACAAGACCGGCACTGTGACGCTGGGACATCCCGAGATCCAGCGGATCGTGCCCTTGAACGGGCACACGGAGCAGGAGTTGCTGGAGCGCGCGGCGGCGCTCGAGGTCCACAGCGGCCATCCTTTGGCGCTGGCCATATTGCGCTATGCCGAGGCCCGGCAGGTGTCGGTTCCGGAGGCTGAGGCCTACCGGATTTTCAAAGGCAAGGGAGCCGAGGGCCGCATCGGGCAACGCCTGTTCTGGCTCGGCAGCCACCGGCTGCTGCACGAGAAGGGCCTGGAGACGCCGGACCTCCACGGGCAGATCGAAGCGATGGAGGATCTCGGGCACTCGGTGGTGGTGATCGGCAACGACGCCCACGTCTGCGGGCTGATCAGCATCGCGGACCCGGTGCGCAAGGACGCGGCCAGTGCGGCCCGTGAACTGAAGGCGGCGGGCGTCGCCCATCTCGTCATGCTGACCGGCGACAATGAGGGAACGGCCCGGGCCGTGGCGCAGGCCATCGGCATCGGTGACGTCAGGGCCGAACTGCTGCCCGAGGATAAACTGCAGGCGGTCGAACGTTTCGGCCGGGAGTGCGGGCCGACGGCGATGATCGGGGACGGGATCAACGACGCGCCCGCGCTGGCGGCGGCCGCGCTCGGGATCGCGATGGGGGCTGCCGGGAGCGACGCCGCCATCGAGACGTCGGACATCGCGCTCATGTCCGACGATCTGGCGAAAATCCCGTGGCTGATCCGGCATGCCCGGCGCACGCTGCGGGTGATCCGTCAGAATATTTTCTTTGCGCTGGGCGTGAAGGCCCTCTTCATGGCGCTGGCGCTGATGAATATGGGCACGCTGTGGATGGCGATCATGGCCGACATGGGCGCGTCGCTGGTCGTGATCCTGAACGCCCTGCGGCTGCTCCGCGCGGGCCGCTGATGCCGGAAAGCGGGCGGTGGCCTGTTGGCGGGAGGGTGATTACACCGTTGTAACGCTTCTGCAAGATGTCGGCAATCTGCCGGCCATACACTTTGCCTTGTTTGTTTGAAGTTGCGCCAACTGCGCTTGCTTGGAGGACCCCGGGCTTGAGCGCGCCAACTTCGGAAGGGGCAAGGCAATGTGTGTGAACCGATCGATCATCATACCCGCTTTCAACGAGGCGGGGCGGATTGGCTCCACCTTGGAGTCTGTGGCTTCGTATCTCGGGCAGACGGGGACCGCCGGAGAAACCGAAATCATTGTGGTCTGCGACGGCTGCGGGGACAACACGGCCGAGGTGGCGAGGTCATACGCCGGCCGAGTGCCGCTCCGGATCCTGTCTTACCGCAAGAACCGCGGCAAGGGATACGCGGTGCGCAAAGGGATGGCGGCCAGCTCGGGACGCGTCGTCGCTTTCATGGACGCTGACGGCTCGACGCCGGTCCACGAGCTCGGGCGGCTGGCGGAGCCGATCCTTCGCAATGAAGCGGACCTCGTGGTCGGGTCGCGGCGGGCGCCGGACGCGGTGGTGGACGTCCATCAAACGCTTTTTCGCCAAACGCTGGGCCGTGCGTTCGCCTGGCACGCGCAGGCGGTCCTCGGCCTGCGGATTCGCGATACCCAGTGCGGTTTTAAGGTCTTTGACGGCGTCAAGGCCCGCTACCTGTTCAAGCGGCTCGTCTGCAACGGATTCGCATTCGACCTGGAGCTTCTGGCTGAAGCACGCGAGTGCGGGTACCGTGTGATCGAGCGGGGCGTGGAATGGCATGAGGTTCCCGGTTCGACCGTTCATCCCGTCCGCGACGGGGTCCGCATGTTGCGGGCGGTGTGGCAGATCCGCGCGCACATCCAGACGCGCCGCCGGTACGGGGTCTATGACCACGTGTATCCCGCCCCGCTGGCCGAAACCCGTTACGGCGGAATTCCGTCATGACACGGCTGCTCTTTACTCCGCGTGCGGCCCTGTGCGCGCTGTGCCTGGTGTTTGCCGCGCGTCTGGCGTCGATGGCGCTGTTGCCGCTGACCGATCCGACCGAGGGCCGCTATGCGCAGGTGGCGCAGGAGATGGTGGCGACGGGCGACTGGGTGACGCCTCGCGTCTGGATGAACGAGTCGCATATTCCTTTTCTGGGCAAGCCCCCGCTCTACTTCTGGGCCGCCGCCGGCGCGATGCGCCTCTTTGGCGAAAGCGAGTTTGCCGCGCGTTTGCCCAGCGCTTTGGCGGCTGTCGCGGTGCTGGGGTTGCTCTACGCCGTCATGGGGCGCTACGGGGGGGGCGCCGGCGCGGGCTTGCTCAGCGTGATGGTGACGGCCTCCTGCGGCTTCTTTGTGGCAGTCGGCGGCAGCGTGGCCGTGGACATGCTGTTCAGCGCCTGTGCCGCGGGCAGTTTGCTGGCCTATTTCGCCTTTATCAGCGAGCCTGAACGCCGGATCCGCCGGCGGTGGAGCCTGCTGGTTTTCGTGCTGCTGGCGCTGGGCTTCATGACGAAAGGGCCGGTGGCGATCGCCCTGTTCGGCCTGCCCGTGCTGATCTGGACGATCCGCTGGCGCGGATGGGCGCTGTTGCGCGATCATCGGTGGGTGGTCGGCACCGCGCTTTTCTTGGTGGTGGTCGTGCCGTGGTTCGCCGTGTGCGAACTGCGCAATCCGGGATTCTTGAAGTACTTCTTCGTGAACGAGAACCTGTTGCGCTTCGTGACGCACGATTACGGCGACGCGTACGGCAACGGGCACGTGTATCCGCGCGGTTCGGCGCTTCTGATGTTCCTGGCCGCCGCCGCGCCGTGGAGCCTCGTGGGATTCTGGCGTGCGGCCCGGGTCGGATCGGAGGTCCGCACGTCCGGCATGCGAGACCGGCAGGCGGGATTCCTGTTTTTGGGCTTCGCGGCCGGGACGGTTTTCTGGTGCCTGGCGCGACAGCTGCTGTTCACGTATCTCCTGCCGATGGTGCCGCTTTTCGCGGCGTGGCTGGTCTGGGTGACGCGGGACGGGGAGATCCGGAAGCGCATGCTCGCGGCGGCGACGTCGCTGGTGGCCGCGCTTGCGGTTGTGAGCCTCGGGGTTGTTCCGTTTTTGCGGAATACGGACACGACGCGCGAGATCGTGGCGGCGGCGCGCCGTTTTGACGAAGGGAACGATGTCCGCCTGCCGCTTGTTTTTGAGCGCAAGACGCCGTATAGCGCGCTGTTCTATGCGAGGGGTTGGGCGGTGCCGCATCCGAAGGAATCCCTTCAGGAAAGCCTGCGCCGGTGCGTCGGCAAAGGTCGCCCGGCGCTCGTCGTCATCGCTTCCGTGAGGAAAAAGGAACTGAATAACTTCGATCCCGGCGTCTGGAGGGAATTGGCGGTTGCGGGCGGATGGATTCTGGGACGGGTCACCGTCCCGGAAACGGGGCCGTAATGTTCTGTCCGCCGGGGCGGCTTTGGAAGGTTCCATCGGATTATGAAAGTGCTGGTCATAGAAGACGACTCGAAGATTTCCTCTTATCTGTGCAAAGGGTTGCGTCAGGAAGGTCATGCCGTCGATGCGGTTTCCCTCGGGGACGACGGGGTGTTGATGCAGGAGACGCACCGGTATGACATGGTGCTGCTCGACCTCATGCTGCCGGACGAGAGCGGATTTGAGGTGCTCCAGCAGATCAAGAAACGTCCCGATGCCCCGCCGGTGATTATTGTGAGCGCGAAGGGTTCCGTCGACGACCGCGTGCGGGGGCTCGAACTGGGCGCGGACGATTATATGACGAAGCCGGTTTCTTTCGTGGAGCTGTCGGGCCGGATGCGGGCGATCATGCGACGGAGAAATGTCGGTGCGTCGTGTGACCCGCAGGCGGAGGTGTTCCGGCAGGGGGTGCTGACCTTCGATCGCGTGCGCCGGCAGGTCATGTGCGGTTCGTGTGCCGCCGGCCTGACGGAGCGCGAGAGCCTGCTGCTGGAGTTCCTGATGCAGAATCATGAGCGCCTGGTGACCAAGCGTCTGATTTTCGAGCACGTCTGGAGCTACGACTCCAGCCCGCAGACCAATGTGGTGGATGTGCTGGTGTGCCGCCTCCGGGCGAAGCTGCTGACCGTGCTCAACTGCGATGCGATTCAGACTGTCCGTGGGCTGGGTTACATGTTCAAGCTCAGCTGAAAAGGGCGGTTTCCGAAGAAAAGGAGAGTTGCTAAAAGGGGACATGGCGTGTAAAATAAACCCCGTCAAAAGGGATGTATCTTTAGATTGACGGTGATGCGTTGCGATGGCCCATCGGGGCTCAGCTAGGGGAGCATGCCATGCCTGCCGAGAAATCGATCGCGTATTTTTCGATGGAAATCGCGTTGGCTCCTGACCTGCCGACCTACAGCGGCGGTTTGGGCATGTTGGCGGGCGACACGATCCGCGCCGCCGCCGACCGCGCCATGTCGATGGTGGCGGTCACCCTGCTCTACCGCAAGGGCTATTTTTTTCAGCAGCTCGATTCCCGCGGCGGGCAGATCGAGCAGCCGGTGGAATGGGTCGTGGACGACTTTCTCAAGGAGCTTCCGCAGCGGGTCGCCGTCACGATCGAGACGCGCACAGTGTATGTCCGGGCATGGCAATATGACGTGACGGGCACGGACGGCGGCCTCGTGCCGGTTTATCTGCTGGACACCGATCTGCCCGAAAACAGCGAGTGGGACCGGCATCTGACGGATTATCTCTACGGCGGCGACGCCTGGCTGAGGCTGTGCCAGGAGATTGTGCTGGGGATCGGCGGCGTGCGGATGCTGCGTGCGCTGGGGCACCGGCAGCTTCAGCGGTTCCACATGAACGAGGGGCACGCAGGTCTCCTGACGCTGGAGCTGCTGCACGAGCAGGCTGAGAAGGCGGGGCGCGCCACATTTAATCAGGAAGATGTCGAGGCGGTCCGCCGCCTCTGCGTGTTCACGACGCATACGCCGGTGCCGGCGGGGCACGACAAGTTCTCGCTGGAATACATCCGCAGGGCGCTCAATGTCGCCGAACTGGAAACGATGAAGCCGGTGCTCTGCTGCGAGGGGCTCTTGAACATGACCTATCTCGCGCTCAACCTCAGCCATTACGTGAACGGCGTCGCCAAGAAGCATGCCGAAGTCTCCCAGCAGATGTTCGGCCAGTACCAGATCGACGCCGTGACCAACGGCGTGCACCCGGCCACGTGGGCCAGTCCGCCCTTTCAGGCGTTGTTTGACCGCCATATCCCCGGTTGGCGCAGCGACAGCTTCATGTTGCGTTACGCGTTGAGCATTCCGCCGCTGGAGGTCTGGGACGCGCATCAGCGTTCGAAGCGGCGGCTCATCGAACACGTCAACAAACTGACCAACGCGGGCTTGGACGTCAATGATTTCACGATCGGCTTCGCACGGCGCGTGGCGACCTACAAGCGGGCCGACCTGATCTTTTATGACGTGGGCCGGCTGAAGGCCATCGCCGGCAAGGCGGGGCCGTTTCAAATCATTTTCGCCGGCAAGGCCCATCCGCAAGACGACAAGGGCAAAGAGCTGATCAAGCGCATTTTTCAGGCCCGCGACGCCTTGCGCGGCAGCGTCAAGATCGCGTATCTGCCGAACTACGACTGGGATCAGGCCCGGCTGCTGGTTGCAGGGTCGGACCTGTGGCTCAATACCCCGCAGCCGCCGATGGAGGCGTCGGGGACGAGCGGCATGAAGGCCGCCGTCAACGGCGTGCCCAGCCTCAGCGTGCTGGACGGCTGGTGGATGGAGGGCTACATCGAGGACACGACCGGCTGGGCCATCGGCGAACCCTGCGGGCTCCCTCCGGTCGGCCTCGACCGATGCGAGTGCGACACCCGTTCGCTCTACGATAAGCTGGAACATGTCATCATCCCTTCATTCTACAAGAATCGCGGGCATTATCTCGACATCATGCGCCATGCGATCGCCTTGAACGGCTCGTTCTTCAACACCCACCGGATGCTGCTGCAGTACGTCCTGAAAGCCTATTTCGAGTGAAACCTTGAATCGTTCCTCTTCGCGGAATGAAAACGTCTTGCTCAGATCGTCAACGGCCAACGCCGGACGACGGCCGCGCGACTGCGGGCGTGGGCGTGGTCGTCGCGGTGCGCGGCAGCGTCGTGGATATGCGTTTCGACGCGCCGCTGCCGAGCATCTATTCGGTGTTGCGCGCGGGAGATGGCGGACGGATCATCATCGAAGTGCTGGAGCAGCGCGACGTGCGCCACGTGCGGGGAATCGCGCTGACGCCGACGCAGGGGCTCGCGCGCGGCATGACGGTGGAGGCGACGGGAGGGACGCTTCAGGCCCCCGTGGGTAACGGGGTCCTCTCGCGGATGTTCGATGTGTTCGGCAATGCCATCGACTGCCTTCCGCCGCCCGTGGACGTCCAGTGGCGTTCCGTGCACCGGGAGCCGCCGCCGCTGGCGCGGCGTTCCACCCGGTCTGAGATCTTTGAAACGGGCATTAAGATCATCGACGTGCTGGTGCCGCTGGAACGCGGGGGTAAAGCGGGCCTTTTCGGGGGGGCGGGCGTCGGCAAGACCGTGCTGCTCACGGAGATGATCCACAACATGATCGGGCACCACGGGGGCGTCAGCGTCTTCTGCGGCATCGGCGAGCGCTGTCGCGAGGGCGAGGAGCTGTACCGCGAGATGAAGGCGGCCGGCGTGTTGCCGAACATGGTGATGGTCTTCGGCCAGATGGACGAGCCGCCCGGAAGCCGCTTCCGCGTGGGCCACACCGCCCTGACGATGGCCGAGTATTTCCGGGACGACGAGCGTCGCGACGTGCTGCTGCTGATCGACAACATCTACCGCTTCATTCAGGCCGGGATGGAGGTGTCGGGGCTGATGGGGCAGATGCCGTCGCGCTTGGGTTACCAGCCGACGATGGGCACCGAGCTGTCGGGGCTGGAGGAACGCATCGCCAACACCGATGCGGGCGCCATCACCTCCATCCAGGCCGTGTATGTGCCGGCGGACGATTTCACCGACCCGGCGGCGGTGCACACGTTCTCCCACCTTTCCGCCTCCATCGTGCTCTCGCGCAAGCGGTCGGGCGCGGGATTTTTTCCTGCCGTCGACCCGCTGCAGTCCAGTTCCAAGATGGCGACGCCGGGAATCGTCGGCGAACGGCACTACGGCCTGGCGCAGGAGATCAGGAGGACGCTCGCGCAGTATGCAGAGCTCAAGGACATCATCGCGATGCTCGGGTTGGAACAGCTCGCGCCTGAAGACCGCAAGCTGGTCGCCCGCGCCCGCCGGCTGGAACGCTTCCTCACCCAACCGTTTTTTGCCACCGAACAGTTCACCAGCCTCCAGGGCAAGCTCGTCAGCCTCGAGGATGCGCTGGACGGGTGCGAGCGGATCTTGCGCGATGAGTACAAGGATTTCCCCGAGAGCGCGCTTTACATGATCGGGCCGATCGGCGAGGCCGAGGAGAAAATGAAGGGCGCCCGGACGGCGGCCGACAGCCGGCGCTGAATCTTACGGAGAGCGTATGGCGACAACGCTGATGAGCCTGAGAATTCTCTTGCCGTTTCAGGTCTTCGCCGAGAAGACCGGCGTGGCACGCATCGTTGCGGAGACCCGAGAGGGGGCGTTCGGCCTCCTGCCCAACCGCCTCGATTGCGCGGCGGCGCTCGTGCCCGGAATCCTGGTTTACGAGACTGAAGCGGACGGGGAAGTGCTGGTGGCCGTGGACGAAGGCGTGCTGGTCAAGGCCGGCCCAGACGTGCTGGTGTCGGTGCGTCAGGCGATCGGCGGAACGGACCTGCGCTCCCTGCAGGAGGCCGTCGAACGGGAATTTCTGACGCGGGACGAGCATGAGCAGAACCTGTTCGCAGTCATGACGAAACTGGAAACCGGCGTGCTGCGCCGTTTTGTGGATCTCCAACATGGCTGACAATCTGAAAAAAACGGTCAAGATCGAACCGACTTTCTCCCAGCAGGTCGGCGCGAAGGCGGAGCGCAAGCTGAAGGCCCGGCAGCACCCTTCAAAGAGCGTGTGGTTCGGCTTGGGCACGATGGGGCTGATCGGCTGGTCGGTCGTGGTGCCCACGCTGCTCGGAACCGCGCTCGGCCTCTGGCTGGACAAGCGCCATGTGGGGGGGCGCTCCTGGACACTCGCGCTGTTGGCCGCCGGCCTTACGGCGGGCTGCCTGAACGCGTGGCATTGGATCGACAAAGAAGATAAGGCTATGCGCGAGGATGAAGAGGACGAAGCGGATGACGCGGAGGAGAATGATGTCTGAGACATGGATGTTGGCGCTGGCGGGCGCGGCGGGCGGCGGGCTCGGGGCGGTTTTTTTCGGCGGGTTGTGGTGGACGGTCCGAAAAGCTGCCGCCTCCAAGCGCGCTCCGCTGTGGTTTGTCGTCAGTCTCGCGCTGCGGACGGGAATCGTCCTGGCGGGCTTTTATGCGGTTGCCGGCGGACGTTGGGAGCGGCTGCTCCTCTGCCTGTCCGGTTTCGTGGCGTCGCGTTTTGTCGTGATCCGGCTGACGCGGGACGCGGGGAAGGCGGCGTGTTTGACTCCGGAGGCCTGATATGCACTTGAGCCCCGACGAAATCATCTTTTGGCAGCGCGGCGTTTTCAAACTCAACGCCACGATTGTTTTCACGTGGGGGCTGATGGCCCTTCTGGCCGTCGGCTCGAAACTGATTACGCGACGGCTGTCCACGGGCATGGAGCGTACCCGCTGGCAGAACTTTCTGGAAATCGTCGTCACCCTGATCGTGAGGCAGATCAAAGACGTGGGCCTGAGCCATCCGCGGCTTTATCTCTCTTTTCTCGGAACGCTCTTTCTGTTTGTCGCTTCGGCAAGCCTGTGCACCGTCTTCCCGCTCTACAAGCCGCCGACGGGATCGCTCTCGACGACGGCGGCGCTCGCGCTCTGCGTGTTCGTGGCCGTGCCGCTTTTCGGCCTCCGCAGGCAGGGCTTTCTCAGGTACCTCGCGACCTACACGGAGCCGACGTTCATCATGCTCCCGTTCAACCTCATCAGCGAGGCTTCCCGCACCCTGGCGCTGGCCATCCGACTCTTCGGCAACATGATGAGCGGAGAGATGATCATCGGCATTCTGCTGACCATCACACCGTTCATCTTCCCGGTCGTCATGACGGTGCTGGGCTTGCTCACCGGCATGGTGCAGGCCTACATTTTCAGTATCTTGGCCGCAGTGTACATCGCGGCCGCCACGCAAATTCACCATCCCAAGCGCAACCTCGTGCCTCACACTTGAACCCCAACGTACTCAACCAAGGAGATGTCATGGACAGCATGACCACCATTGCAGTCGTCTCAATCGTTCTCGCCGGATGCACCACCGCGTTCGGGTCAATCGCGCCGGCGATGGGAGAAGGAAAGGCGGTCTCGACGGCGCTGACCTCGCTGGCACAGCAGCCCGATGCCTCGGCCACCATCACCCGGACGCTGTTTGTCGGGCTGGCGATGATCGAGTCGGTCGCCATCTACTGTTTCGTGATCTCGATGATCCTCCTTTTCGCCAACCCGTTCTGGCACCATGCCATCGCCCAAACCGCAGGGAAGTAAACCATGCTGATCGATTGGTTCACCGTCGGTGCGCAAACGCTCAACTTCCTCATCCTGGTGTGGTTGATGCAGCGTTTCTTATACAGACCCGTTCTCCGCGCCATCGACGCGCGCGAGCGGCGGATCGCGCAGGGGCTCGCCGAAGCCGACCAGAAGAAAGCCGAGGCTCAGAAAGAGCGCGAGGAGTTCCGCAGCAAAAACGAAGCGTTCGAACGGCAGCGCGCCGCGCTGCTGGGCCAGATGGCCAAAGACGTGGAGACCGAGCGCTTGAGCCTTCTCGAAGCGGCCCGCCAGGCGGCCGATACGATGAGCGCCAAACGGATGGAGACGCTGCGGGGCGAAGCGCGTGAGCTGCGCCTGGCCATCGGGCTGCGCGCCCAGCAGGAAGTCTTCGCGATCGCGCGCAAAACGTTGGCGGACCTCGCCGCGACCGGGCTGGAAGAGCGGGTGGTCGAGGTTTTTATCCGGCAGCTGCGCGCGTCGGGCGACCTGGCGCGGGCTGAGCTGACGGCTGCGGCCGGTGCGGACCCCGTGCTCGTGCGTACCGCGTTCGACTTGCCGGAAGCCCGCCGCGCCGAGCTTAAAGGCGTGTTCGACGAAATGGCCGCCGCCGACGTGCCCGTCCGTTTCGAGGCCGCGCCCGACTTGGTCAGCGGCATCGACCTTGTCGCGAACGGACGGAAAATCTCCTGGAATATCGCGGCTTATCTCCAGTCGCTGGAGATGGGCGTCAGCGAACTTCTGGACGTGCGGGAGAAGCCGGAGGGCATGGCCGCCTCGAAACCGGAAGGATCCGCTCCCGAGGCGGCGAATACATGAACAGGACACCTGAAAGCCTGCGGGGCGCTTTCGAAAGCGCGTTCGAGGGAATACGCCAGGTGCGGGAAACCTTTGCGCCGTCGCTGAAGCCTCGCGAAGTCGGCATCGTCAGGAACGTTTCTCCCGGCATCGCCAAGGTCTCCGGCCTGGCCAACGTCGGGGTCGATGAACTGGTGGCGTTCGCCGGCGGTGTGCTCGGCATCGCGTTCAACGTGGACGAGGATGAGATCGGCGTTGTGTTGTTGGGCGAACACCGGCACCTGCATGCGGGCGACGAAGTCGTGCGCACGGGGCGGGTCATGGATGTGGCCGTCGGCGACGCGTTGCTGGGGCGCGTCATCGATCCGCTCGGGAGGCCCCTCGACGGCAAGGGGCCGGTGACGGCCGGTGAACGCCTGCCCGTCGAGCGCGAGGCGCGGCCGATCATGGACCGCGCACCCGTCACGGAGCCGCTGCAGACCGGCCTGACCGTGATCGATGCGTTGATTCCCATCGGACGCGGACAGCGGGAGCTGATTCTGGGCGACCGTCAGACGGGCAAGACCGCCATCGCGATCGACACCATCTTGAACCAGCGCGGAAAAAACGTGATCTGCATTTATTGCGCGATTGGACAGCGGGCCTCCGCCGTCGCCAAGGCGGTCGCCAACCTTCGCGAGAAAGGCGGCCTGCACTATACGGTGGTGATGGTCGCGGAGGGGAACAACGCGCCGGGGCTCGCCTACATCACGCCGTATGCCGCGACCAGCATCGCGGAATATTTCATGGAGGCGGGGCGCGACGTGCTGATCGTTTACGACACCCTCACGCAACACGCGCGCGCCTACCGCGAGCTTTCGCTCCTGCTCCGCCGTCCGCCCGGGCGCGAGGCTTTTCCCGGCGATATCTTCTATCTCCACTCGCGGCTGCTCGAACGGGCTACCCATCTGCGCGAAGACCTCGGCGGCGGGTCGCTCACGGCTTTACCCATCGTCGAAACCGATGCGCAGAACATTTCCGCCTACATCCCGACCAACCTGATCTCCATCACGGACGGCCAGATCTATCTTTCGCCGACCCTTTTCGATTTGGGCGTGCTGCCCGCGGTGGACGTCGGCAAGTCCGTCTCGCGGGTCGGCGGCAAGGCGCAGCGGGAGGCTTACCGTGTGGTGACGGGCGACCTCAAACTCGCCTACGCGCAGTTCGAAGAGCTCGAAACGTTTTCCCGGTTCGGCGCGCGCCTCGATGAGGAGACGCGAAAGGGCATTGAGCACGGGCGGCGGATCCGCGCCTGCCTCAAGCAGCCGGAATTCTCGCCGATGTCCCTGCCCGAACAGATCGCCGTGCTGCTGGCGCTGTCCGCCGGCCTCTTCGATTCTGTGCCGATGGACCAGATGGCGGAAGCCAAACGCACGGTGCAGAAGGCGGCGGAGGACTTCCCCTCGGAGTTGTGCGCGCGGTTCGGGGCCGCCGCGAAATTGGGCGAGGAAGACCGTCAGACGGTGATCAACACCGTCCGCGCCGCGCTCGCCCGCGCCCGTCCGCGCAGGAACCCTGCGCCGGCGGACGCGGTCACGCCCGGAGAAAAGGCATGAGCGACACCATGGCCAGCCTGAGGAGGAAGATCGGCAGCTCGGAAGATCTTCAGTCCGTTGTCCGCACCATGAAGGCCATGGCCGCTTTGAACATCGGACAGTACGAGCAATCGGTGAAGGCTTTGGCCAACTACTACAGGACCGTGGAGTTGGGGCTGCGCGTGTGTTTTCGGGGTCGTCCCTCTGCCTCATCGCCGCAAGAGGCGGAGGATGGCGCCGCCGGCGCGAGGGCTCTCGTCGCCGTCGTGTTCGGCTCGGACCAAGGGCTGGTCGGTCAGTTCAACGACGAGGTGGCCGATTATGCGGTCAAGGCGCTTGCGGGCTCACCCGGCCAGCCTCAGGTCTGGGCTGTCGGCGAACGCGTGCATGCGCGTCTTGCGGACATGGGCGTGCAGCCGGCCGGTCTCTTCGGCGTGCCGGTCTCGATCAAGGCCATCACTCCGCTCATCGGGCAGATCCTCATGGCGGGCGTGACGCGCGAGAGCCGGGACGACGTCTTCGAACTGCACCTCTTCTACAACCGGCCTACGTCTCTGGCCCTTTATGCGCCGGTCAGCCAGCGGCTGTTGCCGTTGGACGATGCGTGGCTCCATGGGCTGTCCGGTCTTTCTTGGCCGACGAAAAACCTCGCCGAGGTCGTGGGGGACTCCCCGGCGACGCCGCGGGCCTTCATCCGCGAATATCTGTTCGTCTCGCTTTTCCGGGCGTGCGCGGAGTCCCTCGCGAGCGAGAACGCGAGCCGTCTGGCGGCGATGGAACGTGCGGACAAAAACATCGGCGAAATTCTGGATTCTTTTCGGAGCGCGTTCCACGGCCTGCGCCAGAGCGGCATCGACGAGGAGCTCTTCGATGTGATTTCAGGTTTCGAGGCGCTGTCCACGCCGCTGTGCCGCTGACGTCGGGACGCGCGGACCGAATCCGGTTGACGGGCGTTCGGGCCCCGTATACGCTAAATTCATGAAGACGGTTTTTCCCTTTCTCGTGGTCGGGGCCGGCGGTTTCGTCGGCTCGGTCATGCGGTATGCGCTCAGCCTGGTGGTCCAGCGGGCCTCGATCACCTTCCCGCACGGCACCCTGTGGTCAAACCTATTGGGGTGTCTGGTGATCGGCGTGGTGACCGCCCTGGCGGCCAAGACCGAGGCGCTGTCGCCGACGATGCGCCTGCTGCTCGCGACGGGGCTCTGCGGCGGCTTCACGACCATGTCCACCTTCACTTACGAGCTGTTCAAGTTCGTGCAGGCTTCGGAGTACCTTTACGCGTCCGGTTATTTTCTGCTGACGATGGCCGGTTGCGCGGCGGCCTTCTGTCTCGGAACGTTAGCGGTCACGCTCATTGTGAAAGGATAGGTGTGCCATGGAACTCGAAGGCGACGCCAAACTGCTGCGGATTTTCATCGGGGAGTCCGACAAGGTTCAACACAAGCCGCTTTACGAGGTGATCGTGCGTGCGTCCAAGGCGGCCGGCTTGGCAGGAGCCACCGTTTGGCGCGGACTCATGTCTTACGGCGCCTCCAGCCGGATCAGGACCTCGAAGATCCTGGATCTTTCCGCCGATATGCCGGTCATCGTCGAGATCGCCGACGCGGAGGCCAAAATCAACGATTTTCTGCCCGTGTTGGACCGCCTGTTCGAGGAGGCCGACTCGGGCGGGCTGGTCACCATGGAGAAGGTCCAGATCATCCGCTACCGGTCAGCCCATCGGTAAGACAATGGCCTGGAACCGAAAAACGAAGACGGACTCGGATAGCATCGCGTCCGCCTTCGTTTCGAAGCGGGTGACTGTGCTTAGGGCGCGATGTCCGAGAACAGCTTCAGGTCGAGCACATGGATGGCGAAATTGGCGCTGTTCTTGAGAACGTTGAGACGCGCAAAGCGGGCTTTCGTCTCGGGAAAGGAGAAGCTCAGGCCCTCCGCTGTCGCGGGCTTCGGCGCATCCGCGTTGCCCGCCATCTGCCGCCAGTTTTTCCCGTCCTCGGAGAGTTCCAGCGTGAAGGTGTAGGTGCGTCCGTCCTGATGGTAGAAGATCACGTGCGCGCCGGTGACGGACTGCACGCCGCCGAGGTCGATCTGCGCCTGGGCCGGCCATTTTCCGGCGTGCCACGCCTTTTCGAGCGTGCCGTCCACCAGATTCGTCGGCACGTTGTTGCCTTCGGTCGGGACGTTGGTCGTGACCGCTTTGCCGAGCGCGACGTTGATCCGCTCCCGGAAGAGATCGTCGATGGTCTTCTTGTTCTCTTCGTTGCCCGGCAGGCTTCGGACGGTCCGCCACACCGGCAACAGCGCTTTCTTGTCGACCTGCTGGACATTGAACATTTTGGCTACGCCGCGGACGGCGAGCGTCTGGCGTTTCACGTCCGGCGCGGTCACCGCCAAGCGCATCAGCGCCGGCAACGCGGCGGCGTCGGACCATGCGGCTAGCGCGCGCACGGCGGACACCGAAATCTCGGCGTTGGCCGAGGTGGCCGCGGCTTCGACCGCCTTCAGTAGCGCGTCGCCGCCCACGCGGGCGGCGGTCTCCAGCGCGACCGGCTTTTGTGCGTCCGGCAGCGACGCGAGCGTTTTCGTCAGGACGGCGGCATAGGTGCCGGTCGCGTCGCGCCGGGCTGCGGCGGCCAGCGTGGTCTGCGCTTCTGGCGTGACGCGGCCTGCGGTCGCGAGCGTTTTCGCGACCAAGATCTCGGCATGTTCGCGGGTCGCGATTTCGCGCAGCAGGCGGTAGCCGGCGATGACCGCCTCCTCGTCTTTCGCATCGAGGGCCGCGAGGCCGATAGCCGCAGCTTCGGCGAGGCGCCGCTCTTTGATGACTTCCAGCGCGACTTTCTTGCCGGCGTCGCTGAAGGTGTCGTAGGGCTTGGTCAGGACGCTCTTGATCAGCGATGTTTTGAGCTGGCGCACGCCGTCGCGGGCCAGGGTTTGGCGGGCGGGCGGCAGGTCTTTCAGCAGCGCGGGAATCTGCGACGCGAACGCCGCAGGGTCCAGCCGGATCAGCGCGCGCTGTGCGGCGGCGGCTACGCCGTCGTCCGCGTCCGCGAGGCAGGCGGCCACGGCGTCGCGGGCGGCCGTGTCGCCGCGTTCGCCCAGCATGTCGAGCAGCATGGTCTTGCGTACGGGGTCGGAGACCGACGCGACCTTGGCGGCCCACAGGGAGGTCTCCTTCTTGCCGCCCGTGTTGCGGGCCCAGGCGAGCGCGACGCCCGCCAGCACGGTATCGGCCCCGTCGAAGACCTGGAACAGGCGAGGGGTGAGCGCTTTGGGCTTCAGCGCGGCGAGCTCTTTGTTGAGGGCCGAGCAGGACGTGTCCTTGACGGGTGCGGCTTTGGAGCTGCGGTCGTCGGTGACCGCCTGCACGGTCATGGTTGCGAGCGCGGCCACGCCGGGCTTGCCCGACTTCTCAAACGCCTTGATCGCGGGCGCCTGTTCGGGCAGTCCGCACCAGCGCAGCTGGTTGAGGAAGAAACAGGTGACGTCATCGTCGGCGGCGCGCTGGGCGGCCGCCAGCAGGACGTCCGAATAGGCCTTGCGCGACGTGGCGCCTTCGGGCCGCATCACGAACTGTGTGAGAGCCGCGATACGCGTGCTGGCGACGGGGTCGGACTCGCCGCCGGTCTTGATCTCGGCGAAGAGCTTGTCCAGCGCGGGCGCGCCTTGTTTGAGCGTGTCGGCCAGGGAGGCATCGGTGATGGCGGCGAGGGCCTCCTTGTTCTTGTCGGCCCACTGGGCGGCGGTCTCCTGGGCGGAGGCGGTCGTGGCGAGCAGGAAGGTCAGGAGGCAGGTGAAGAGGGGTGTTGCGTGTCGCATGGGTTTTGTCCTTGAATGATGTTCGCGGGTCTCGGGTCGGTAGTCGCGGGGGGGGCGTTCACATGACCCACGGCGCGCGCATCTGCTGATAGATGAACTTGTCGGCCGCCGGGTCGTTGACGGCGCAGAGCTTGACCGGGTCGAAAGCGAAACCGCGTCCGAGGCGCATGGCGACGATGCCGAGGTTGACGATCGTTGCAGAGCGGAAACCGTTCCGCTCGTTGAGCGCGAACGTGCGGCGCAGCTTGACGGATTCCACGAAATCGGTCTGCTGGGGTGCCGGCTCGGGCAATTCCGCGATGATGTTTTCCAGATCGGGGATGTCGGATTTCAGCTTGGGCCAGACTTTGCCTTGGGGGCCTTCGAGGAAAGGCGCGCCCTGGAGCGAGTCGTTGCCGTCGAGGACGATCTGGCAGCCGTCGGCATAGGTGTACGTGATGCGTCGGAAGGAGCCGACCGCGTCGGGGTGCTGGGGCGGGCAGTCGATCTCGATCCTGACCGGGCTGGTGTCGTCCTTCTCCAACAGGTACTGGACGGGGTCGAGGTAGTGCTGGCCCATGTCGCCGAG
>CAZOIS010000088.1:0-17362 GCA_964579865.1 uncultured Lentisphaeraceae bacterium
GCCGAGGACAGGTGAGGGAAGTAGGCGAAACGGCACGAAGGGAATGGATGAGGCCAAGCGCTATTTGAATGTCACCTCGACATCGTCGAAATCGATCTGCCCGGGACACCCACAATCTTTGACCTCAACCCATGCCTTGACCGCACCATTTGGCACGTTCTCTTTGCCCATAATTGTTTCCCATCTGCGGTTCTTGCCATTCGACCGGGCAATCACCTCGCATCGTTCCCCTTCATCTTGTCCTTTAACAACAACCTTAATATAAGGTGATATACCCCGAAAAGACACACAGTCCTTTGTTCTTAGCCGCACGGAAGCCACCATTTCTTTTGATCCCGGCGGCACGTCAACCTCTTGTGTCAAGCCGTGCCAAACACCGTCGTTATTTTTTTTGTTTTCAATCCGGATGAACTTGTTTCCGTCCTCAGTTTCAACTGACACGCCTCCTTTTCTGCTTCTGTCTTCCCATCCCTCCGGCATGCCATCAATGAGCTTCTCGAAGTCGCCGTTGACGACAACATTCTTGCCGCGCGGCTGATCCGTCACCGGCGAGCCGTTGCCGGAGCCGGCATTACCCCCCTCCAGCAGCGCGGTCTTTTCGGCGGCGAGCTGTTTGGCGAGCCCGGGGTTCGATGCGGCCTTGGGCTGGAGCGTCGCGAGCACACGGAGGTAGTCTGCGTCAGCTCTTTTCTTGCGTTTGGCGAAGTCGGCGTTGATGCGTTCGAGTGAAGCCAGAAGAGACTTGCGCGACATCTGCAGCCTTGCCTTCGGCAAGGCCGCCGGCAGGTTCGGCTCAAGTGTCCCGGAAGCGGCGGCCTCGCGTTCCTTGACCACCGCGGCGACCAGGTCGATCTCGCCTTTTGCCGTGGCAGTCTTTTCGATCGAATCCAGCGTTGACACATAGGACTTGGCCGCGACGGCGATGGCTTCGAGCTTCTGTTTTTCCAAAGCCTCGTCTGCGGCTTTGTGCTGAGCCGCGGGTGCCGCCAGTTCAGGCAGCAGTTCTTGTGCAAACGCGCCGGGAACGGCGGGCGCGAATCCCAGAGCCAAGCTCGAAACGAGAGCGCCTCCAGCTGAACGGACAGAATGAAACAGCGAAGCCATTTTCATCGTTCTCTTCCCCTGTTTGAACCATGCGACAAGAAAAGACCTTTGTATATGCTTACAAGCATAAACTTTCTGACACCAGTTTATCATCAGCGAATATTGAGCTGATTTCAAGCCTATCGTTGTTTTTTTATGAAAGAATCTGCCAGGCTGTTGGTGCCCCATCACGGCGAGGGCAAGTAGGGCGGGACGTTTCGCCGTACCCGGCCTTGCCCGCCGGACTCCCCCCGCCGGCGCCAACCTCGAACGCCTGCCCGCGCGGAATCGCGAACGTGACCGAGGTTGCTGTTTTTCGTGCGTTGTAGGCTGCAGGCAAACGGCCTTCCGGCCAGCACTGTCCTTGTCGCCCGTGGTGAATCCTTTGGGATGTGAGTGAAAGGATTTTTTGGCTTGATCCAAAATGCGGATAAGAGGTATGGTGCGATTTTTAGATCTTTGCGTTCTGGAAGTCTTGTTGACACTGTCGAAGGGATACCGATATGACCAGCCTGTATGTCCGCAGTTTTTGCACCGCCGTCCTCGTGACTCTGACGGCCGTTAGCGGCGTCTCCGCCGTGAACTCCACTTGGATCGGCGGCGGCGCGGGATCATGGGCCGATGCAGCCAACTGGTCTGAAGGCGTGCCGCAAACCTCCGCCGACACGGCGACCCTCAACACCGCGGCGATCATCACGATCCCGGCGAGTATCACGCTGAAAGCGCTCTTCGTCAACGCCCCGGCCACGGTCTCGGTTGCCTCAGGAGCCACGCTCGCCCTCTCGAACGGCGGTGGCGACGTCCTGACCGCCAACGCCGACTTCACCCTCGGCGGCGACGGCCAGGTCACGGTTTCACGCAACGGCACTTCGGCCACGGACTTCGCCAACATCAAGCCCGCGGCCGGCACCACCCTCACGATCGCCGCCCGCGTCACCGGCACCGAGGGCGCCGGCATCGAGCTGAACGCGACAGGCACCCTGCTGCTGACCAATCCCGGCAACACCTTCACGGGCACGGCCCGCATCTCGGCGGGCAATGGCACCCTCATGTTCACCGACCCCGCTGCGTTGGGCGCGACGGCCGTGCGGTCCGACGGCAGCCCGTCCAAATTCGTCTACACCGGTGCCGTGCCGGCCACGTTGGCGCTGCCCGTGCAGCTCGGCGCCGCCGGCACGTCGTTCGAAAACGCCGGAAACGGTCCCTTGACGTTCAGCGGCGCCATCGCCCCGCTTTCTTCCGGCACCAAAACGTTGACCTTCACAGGAGCCCGGACCAACATCCTCAGCGGCACGATCTCCAACGGTTCCGGCATCCTGAATGTCGCGGCCGGTTCCGGCACGCTTCTTTTCACCGGCACGGCTGCCGACAATGCCTTCACAATCAACGCCGGCGGCACGCTGGCCGTCGGCCCCGGCGCGACCTTCAACAGCTTTCTGCTCGTCTGCGATGCGGGCGGCACCCTGGCGTTCAACCCGGCGGCCGCGGACGGCTTTGCCGTGACCCTGCCGCTGACTAACGCGATCAACGGTGCCGGCGTGCGCTGGACCATCCCGAGCGCCCCCACCGCCTCGACCGTCACGGTGCCGACGCTCACGCGCGCTGCCGGCGCCACCCTGGACGTGGTCGCCCCGTCGCTGGGTTCCGCCGCCAACCGGCTCGTGATCCAGAACATGACGCCCGGCCCGATGCCCGCCTGGTTCACCGTCAACGGCCTGCCCGCGGCCTATGACGCCGTGCTGGGGGTGCTGGCCGCGAGCGCCACCGGGCCGACGGTCGCCCTGACGGCGCTCGGTCCCTCGGTGATTCCGGACGACGCGACCGCCGCCGCCGTCATCGACGCCGCAGGCACGGCGGGCGGCATCACGCTCGCCGCCGATCCCACGCGCCTCTTCTCGCTCACGCAGCAGCACGCGGGCGACCCTGCGACCGTCGAGCTCGGCGGCCAGACCCTCGCCGCCACACTCGTCGCCGTCGGTGCCGCCGGCAACAACTTGACGCTCACCAACGGCACGTTGAACGCGCCCTCCGCCCAGACTCCGCCCGCAGGCGCCGCCGTTTTCCCCACGCTGGCGACCCCGCCGCTCGCCTGGTATGACCTCGCCGACTCCGCGACCGTCACCACCAACGCCGACGGCCGCATCGTGCTGCTGGCCAACAAAGGCTCGCTCGGCAGCGCGCTGGACGCCGCTGTGCCCGGCGACCGCATCGGGCCGCGCTATGTCCCCGGGGCGGTCAACGGGCTCGGCGTCGCGCGTTCCGACGGCGTCGTGCCGCCGCAGGGCCTCGCCTCGCTCGGCAACGTCGGCATCGCCGGCAAAGCGCCGCGCACCACCTTTCTGGTCGCGGCGCGCCACCAGGTGTCGCAGAACAATTTCTATGCTCTCTTTCTCGGGTCGGACGCCGGCGACAATCAGGACTTCTGCACCTGCGAACGCCCGTCGGCCACCTCGTTCTCCACCAAGGCCAACGACCTCGACATCACCGTGCCCTCGCCCGCCGGACACAATGTGCTGACGTTCATCTCGGGCATCAACGGCACGTCGGACGCCGGCGCGGGCTATCGCAACGGTGCGTTGCTCGGCACCAAGACCTTCGCTTTTGCCACGGCCGACGCCCCCGTCCGCCTGCTGCACCGCCCGGCCACCGCCGCCAACTTCTCCGGCCCCGGCGACGTAGCCGAAGTCCTGGTCTTCGATTACACGCTCTCGGACACCGACCGCGCGGCGGTCGAGGCCTACCTCATGCACAAATGGCAGATCGCCGCCCAGCGCGACGAGGCGCTGCTGGCGCTGCGCAACGACAACCCGGCAGCGGAGCTGACCGTCGCGGCCGGCGTGGCCGACGCCTACGGCACGCACCTCACGCTCGCCAAGTCCGGCTCCGGCCCCGTGACGCTCGGCGGCCCGCTCGGCTTCACCGGACCTCTCTTGATCCAGGACGGCCTTCTCACGTTCGACATGCCCGCCGGCCAGACTGCCATCATGAGCGCGACCGTCAGCGGCTCCGGCACCCTGTGCAAAACCGGCGCCGGCGACCTGGCCCTCGCCCGTCCCGGCACTTATTCGGGCGGCACCCTCATCCAGGGCGGCACCCTCTACTCCGGTCAGAACGGCTCGCTCGGCATCGGCCCCGTCTCCATCGCGAACGGCGGCGCGCTCGACATCGCCAACGGGCCGGTCGTCCTCAACCCGGGTACGGCCAACCCCGTGTCGGGCGCCGCCACGCTCGCCAATCCGGTCACGGTGGGGGGAGTCGGCCCGGACGGCTTGGGCGCGCTGCGCCACAGCGGCGGAGCCAGCCAGTTGAACGCCTTCCGAAACGTGGCGCTCACCGACGACACGGCCGTCTATTCGGCCTCGCGCTTCGATGTGCGCGACGGCAGCTTCGATTTCGGCGGACACGCGCTGACCGTCAACGGCGGCGGCGAATTCTCCGTCGTGCGGTCGGCGGTTTCCAACGTGGCTGCCGGCGTGGCCGTGCAGGTCGCCGACGGCATGTTCCGCTTTGAGCAGAGCGATTTCCAAGGCTCGGCGGCCACGGTCGCCGATGTCGCCGCAGGCGCGGGGGTCTGCCTGTATCAGATGACCGCACCGCTCCTGTGGTCGCTGCAACTGGCGGACAACGCCTATTTCCGCGTCAACAACGGCGTCATGGACACGAATCTGAACGTCTGGGCCGGGCCGGTGTCGCTCGCCGCCGGCATGGCACGTCTCAACGCCTTGCCGGACGGCAGCGCCGCCATCACCGGCCAGGTCGGCGGGGACGGCGGCCTGCTCAAAGAGGGCGTCGGCTGGTTCTGGCTCTTCAACCCGGCCAACACGTACGCCGGCGCCACCACCGTGACCCAAGGCACTCTCTACGCCGTCGCGCCCGGCGCGCTCGGCGCACAAGCCGACGCAGGCCTCACCGTTTCCGGCGCCGGTGCCTTCGTCGCCCGCGTCGCCTCCGGCACCTCCTCCGACGGCTTCAGTGCAGCGCAACTCGCGGCCCTGGCCGACGAGACGGTCTTCACGACGCCCGGCGCCACCGCCATCGGCTTCGACACCTGCTACGAGGATTTCGCCTTCACCGGCGACTTCCCGTTCCTCGGCCTTAAAAAGCTCGGGGCGCACACGCTCAGCCTCACGGGCAGCGCCCCCGATCTGGGCACCGTCGAGGTGTACAACGGCGAGCTCGACCTGACCGCCACCGGCAACCATGCGCTGCACAAACGTTCGGTGACGGTCGGCGCGGACGCGGACGCCTCCTCCCTCGCGGTCTTGCGTCTGGCCGGCACCGCGCTCGACACGGACGACCCCGGCTTCAACCGCGCCGGCCCGACGCTGACCGTCGGCGCGGCCGCCAACTCCCGCGGGGTCCTGCACGTCGGCGCCGGCGCGCGCGCCAACGGGCGTCTGCTCGTCGGCAACGGCACCGGTTCCGCCGGCGCCGTCTACCAGACCGCGGGCGTCGTGACCAACACGGGCGGGGCCTCCAACGAGAGCCGCATCGGCGAAAACGGTTCGGGCTACTACCGGCTCGACGGCGGCGAACTGGCCAACAAGGGCTATCTCCAGCTCGGCCGCAACAGCGGATCCACGGGCATCATCGAGCAGCGCGGCGGCACGCTGCGCGTCAATCTCGGCAATGCCCCCGCCGACGGCGTTGTCGGCGACTACTACAACGGCAACATATCCTGCCGCGCCGGCGTCGGCATCTTACAGCTCTCGGGCGGCGTGTTCGACACGGGCGCGCACTCGCTCCAGCTCGGCGAGTGGTACGGCGAGAACGGCTACTCCAACGGGCTCGCCGTGTTGACGCTTGAGAACGGCGCCCGGGCCGTCGTCGACAACGAGATCCGCCTCGCCAACCGCAACGGGACGCCCGAGGCGTATGTCAACCTCAACGGTGGCACGCTGACCACCCGCTATTTCCAAAAAGGCGGCAACAATTCCGCCGGCAATGCGTCCACGGCCGTGATCGCCTTCAACGGCGGTGTGCTGCGCACGATCAATCCGGACAACGCCGTCTCTTCCCTGGTCCGCACCGGCGCCAACAACAGCCCGGCCCTGCTCAATGTCTACGCGGGCGGTGCCGTGATCGAAACCCCCGACGCCGTCGGCGGCATCACGCTCACTCAGCCCCTGTGCTCGCCGGCCGGCCTCGGCGTCGCGTCCGTCATCGTCACCGCTCCCGGTTCCGGTTATATCGCCCCGCCGGCCGTGCACTTCTCGGGCGGCAGCGGTTTCGGCGCCACGGCCGTCGCCGATATCGACACGCTGTCCGGCAAGCTGACCGCCATCCGCGTGACCTCGCCTGGCGTCGGCTACACCGCCGCGCCCGCCGTCTCCCTGCGCGGCGGCGGCGGCAACGCGGCCGCGGCCTCCGCCACCCTGGCCACCTCGGCCGGCGGCGGCCTCACCAAGCTCGGCCCCGGCCTGCTCAACCTGGCCGCGGCCAACACCTACACCGGCCCCACCGTCGTCTCCAACGGCACCCTGCGCCTCGCGGCCGGCAGCCAGACCCTCTCGCCGTCCAGCGCGCTGACCCTCGCCGGCGGCACGCTCGACCTCGGCGGCGCCGCGGTCACCAACTTCCAGCCTGTGGTCATCGAGAGCGGCCGCCTCGTCAACGGCAATGTTTCGGCCCAGTTCTTCACCAAGACCGGTTCCGGCACGGCCACGCTCACGGCCGCACCGGTGGTCTCCTCGGCCGAGGCCCTCTACCAGGGTTATGTCCAATCCCTCGCCCCCGTGGCGTGGTACGACCCCTCGGACACGGCGACCGTCTCCCTCAACGGAGCCGGACGCGTCACCGCCCTCGCCAACAAGGGCAGCCGCGGCACCGCCCTCGACGCCGTCCCCACCGCCTCGCCCAACCTTCCCAACCCGCCGCTGCTCGCCACCGGCGCGCTCTCCTACGCCGCTTCCGGCCTGCCCATGCTGAAGGTCGATGCCAACAACACCGGACTCGTCTCGGCCGAAGCGCTCAATATCACCGGCGCCGTCCCGCGCACGGTTGTCGTCGTCCTCACCCGCGAGTCCGACACCACCGCTGCCTACACCTGTTTCGGTGCCACCGTCAAAGGTCAGATGTGGGAAGTCGGCGACCGCGCCGACGGCTCTTCCGTCGTCGTCGGCGGCTACGGCGGCTACGACATGAACATGTCGCCCCGGCCTACCGCCAAGGTCGCCCACGTCGTCTATTCCCAGCTCACGAGCGCCAAGACCTTGGAGGCCTGGCGCACGGGGGATGGACAGCCCTACAATACCTTGACTATCGCGGAGAACTTCAATACCGCAAACTCGCGCTTCGTCATCGGCAACCGTGTCGACGCCACCAAGGGCAGCGCGCGCGGCGAAATCGGCGAAATCCTCGTCTTCGACCGCCTCCTCTCCGCTGACGAGCGCGAGCAGCTCATGGACATGCTCCGGCAGAAATGGACAACCGCCGAAGGCCTTGCCGCGCCGGAAGACGCCGCTATCCCCATCACCGTCGCAGAGGGGACCCTGCGGCTCGCGCCCGGCGCCGCCGCCATCGCGGCCCTCGCCCCGGCCGTCTGGTACGACCCGTCAGATCCCGTTGCTGTCACCACCAATGCCGCCGGCCGCGTCACGGCGATCATCAACAAAGGCACGCGCGGGGCGTCCATGGACGCCGGCGTCCGGGGCGGCTACCAGGGCGCGCTGCTCGTCGACGCCTCCGGCGGCTCCTACTCCGCCGCAGGTCTGCCGATGCTCAAGATCGACAGCAACACCACCGGCCTCGAATCCGCCGCGAACACCGGTATCAGCGGCGCAATGCCGCGGACCTTGATCGCCGTGCTTTCGCGCGACTTCGGGACCGGTTCGGACGACCAGCAGGCGGTCGTCGCCTTCGGCAACCAGACTGTGCCCCGCGCCATGTTCGAACTGACCGACCGCTACACCGGTAACTGCTTCGGCAACAACAGCGACGATCTTTCCATCACGCCCGTGTTCCCGGCGGCCGGCGCCAACGTCTACATGATGGACGCCACGGCGACCAACATCATCACCGGCTGGCGGTCGGGCGGCATTCCCTCCAAGGTCAGCAAGACACTCGCCGGCAACTGGGTCACGGTCGACACGCCGCTCTGTCTCGGCTACCGGCCCAACATCCACCGCACCACGTTCCGCGGCCAGATCGGCGAGGTGTTGCTCTTCGACCGCCTCCTCACCGAGGCTGAGCGCGCCGACGTCGAGGATTACCTCGTCAACAAATGGACGCGGCCGGACGGTGCGGACAGCCTCTTCGACGGCACGGTGTTCGATGTCGCCGCCGGCGCCACGCTCGACCTGGGCGGCGCGCGTTCCGGCATCACCGTCACCGGTGCGGGCACGGTCACCAACGGCACGCTCGGCGCGGGCTTCGTCATCAGCCCGGCCGGCGATGATGCGGTCGGCGAACTTGCGCTGAACGGCGTCACCGTCGGCGCGGGCACCGAATACCGCCTGACCGTGCTCGGCGCGGACTGCGACCGCCTGCTGACCGGCGGCGACCTCAACGCCATGACCGTCGTGCCCGCCACCGGTGCGGAGGTCACCGGCACGAGTTACGTCATTGCGACCGGCGCGATCACCGGCAAGCCCGCGCTCAGAGGCTTCCCCGAGAAGTACAAGCTGCTCCTGCAGGGTGGTGACTTGCTGCTCACCAGCGCAGGCGGCACGATGATGATGTTGCGTTGACCGTCTGTTTCAGCCGGACGGCCAACGTCTCAGGAGAAGCGGACGGGGCCACGTCGCAGCGGCCGACAGCCGGCTTGACGCGGTCGGGAACGTCCCGTGAATTCGGATGGCATGGCGAGATCGTCAAGACTGACCGGCGAGAGCTGTTACGTCCGCGTGTTCCGTTGCGGGACTCGCTGAGGCGTTATTTTGCGGCGGGTGGTACTCGATCACGGCATTGGCAAAGTAGGGTGGGACATCCCGCCACCCCTTGCTTGGCGGGCGGGGTTTCAAACTCCTTGTCGGTCATCTCGCCGAAAGCCCGATCGAAGTAGCCTTGGACCGTGCCTTTCATGGTGGAAGAGTCCATAATCCTCCTTATGCAGGGGGAACGGAAAAACTATTCAGCCCCTTAATAGTCGAGGTTAAGTGGTATAGTTCGGGGGGATGGGAGTGGGAAGGAAAGAACGTGAAAGAAAAATATTTCTCACGATCACAATCTTGTCTTGAAAATATATAATCTAATGTGCTAATTTTCACTCAACGGTGAAGAGTGGAGCATGGGGCATCAGGGGGAAGGTGAAATGTTCAATCAAGCTTTCTTGTATCAAGCAAACGTGTGTGTCCGTTTGTCCCGACCTCATATGATACTTTGCCTTAATGACTAACAGTGAAAAAACCTTTTTCTTGGGTTAAAAGATCATTTAAGGGGTGGTTATGGAAAACACATGTCTTATAGATGGTTTGCTAATCAAAGCGCAATCAGGGGACATGGTTGCGCAAAATGATCTTGGTCTTCTTTACCATAAAGGTGAAAGTGTAAAACAAGATTATTCGGAAGCATTAAAATGGTTTAGCGCTGCAGCTGCACAAAATTCAATACCGGCGATGTACAATATGGGCACAACTTTGCGGGCAATCGCAGGGTCAAAAAAAAACGACTTTGTAGACGAAATAAATAACTCCGCAATCTCGGTCAAAATGATAAATCCGAATTCAGGTGAAATAGTGCCGAGAACATATGGCCTTCATTATGTGGGTGCGAGTGAGATAGACAAAGCAATTTTATGGTTCAGCAAGGCCGCTGAATCTTGTCACGTTGGCGCAATGGCCGCATTAGCAGATATTTTCGAAAAGGAAAAAAGAGACTTAACACAATGTGTTTACTGGCACGAGAAAGCTGCTGCAAACGGGAACGTTAATTCTTTGGTGAGCCTCGGAAATCTATATGCCTCCAAGAAAGAATGGTCAAAATCGTTTGAGTGCTACAAAACGGCTGGCTTGAAAGGATATCGCTCCTGCATTTCTAAGACTGTCGAATATTATTTAGAAGGTATCGGGACGGAAAGAGATTATGTGGAAGCTGTAAGATATGCTGAGGTGGCATGGAAAAAACCTATAGTTTTAGGTTTATCTGATTTCTTACATAGTCACTACGGTGAAAGCGCTGAGTTTACATGCGCTTCTGATACTGTCTCTTTCTTAACAGCAAAAGTGAAACAAAACGATTCAGTGGCAGCCTATTTGTTGGCGGAAACTTTTGTACGCCACTTGAGCAGAAATAGTGTGGAAGTCGCTCGATTATACGAATTAGCAGCACAGGGTGGCGTTGTTGATGCAATGTACAAATATTACGATTTCATGTATCGAACAAAGACACAGCGATATTATGGCTGGTTAACAAAGGCGGCCGAGGCGGGTCATGTTAAAGCGATGGCAGTGTGGGGTATAGAAAAATTAACGTTTTTAAGTGCAGAATGGGAATGCTGGAAAGCATTTGAGTATCTGTACAAAGCTGCGATAAAGGGCGAGACGCTCGCTATTGAACGTTTGTATGGGAACATCGAGTCGTATAATCCAAACGTAAGCCTTGATAAAGCAATTTTAAACTGGGCATCGCGTAAAGTAGAAGACAACAAAACGGTTGGCAAGTACGTAATGGGACTTTTGTATTTCTCGGGCCGTGGGGTTGAACAAGATTATGCCATTGCTTTCGGGTGGTTTAATGACGCAGTTGAAGACAAATATCATGAATATCCTGTTTACGATGAAGCGTGCGCAATGTTTTCTATTGGTCAGTGTTATGAAAAAGGGTTGGGAGCACCGCAAAACTTAAATGAGGCGATGGCGTGGTATCGAAGAGCACGGTCTTCCAGTATTGACGCCATGAAAAAACTGGGAGATTACGAAAGGGCCGCTAGGTTTGGGGATGAAGAATCAAAGGAAAGGTATCGGGGTCGTAATTAGACATCGGACAACCGGTGTTGCGCGAACAATGCGCGGTTGGATACGTTCTGGCCATGCAAATCGGGGATGAGCATGCACGGTGTCTCCAAGGCCGTTCAGCGGATGCGTGCGCGCCTGTCGGACGACACGAAACTCAGCGGAATCCTTCGCAAGGTGATGCTCACACTTCAAGAGAAAGGATGAGCCATGTCCTATGTCTAATTACGACCCCGATGCCTCTCACAGTTCTAAAAAGATCCTTCTGAATAGAATCTAAAATGACCTTGACAATCCACCGCCCTCCGATGTATATATACAAAACGAAGTTCAAGAAGCCCTTTTACGCGCTCACGGACGGTTAGCGCCGCCAAGGATGAATCCGTCAATTGGATGGACAACAACAAGGAGTGGAAAATGAATTTCGGGGGCCTCTCGACGCGCCGGTTGCTAACGATGGCATTGATTCTGGCAGGGATCGGCCGCGGCATCGCCGAAGAGGTTGGCGTGCGGATCAAAAATTACGGCCACGGGCAGATTGCCTTCGATCAAATAACCAATGCGGCCTATTACCGTATCGAATGGGCTCCCAAATTAAAGGACGGGTGGTCGGGATCGTGGGATCAGTTCCACTGCATCGTCCCGGATGGATCCAACGAGACGATCTCGGTTTCCGTCCCTCAGTACTATCGCGTCACGGCGATTCTCAAGGGCTATCCCGGCAGGCCCGCTCAAATCGACCCGTCCTCCACCGTTAACTACGATGAGCTCGTCCTGATCCCAAGAGGGGTCAACACCACGCATCATGCCAATCCAAATAGCGAGGACGGGATTCCACTGGCAACCACAATCGACTACGACCTTTGGATGGGCCGATATGAAGTCACCTACGATTTCTATTCGGCGGTGAGGGAATCCACCGGAACGGTCGCCTACGTAATGAACAAGGGTGCAAGGGGGACTTCGAAAACCCGGTATGGGTTTGACGCGTCGCATCCGAACCAGCCCGTCGCCGAAGTGAACTGGTACGACGCCTTGAAGTTCTGCAACAAATTAAGCGAGTTGAATGGGCTCTCCCCCGTCTACCGGTATAAGAACGACGTCTTGAGGTCGGGGGAGCCCCCCTTCGACGATATCGAAATCAACGCGCTGTCGGATGGGTTTCGACTGCCGACAGAGAAGGAATGGGAGTATTGCGCTCGCGGGGGGCTGAAGGATCCGTTGGTGCTCTACCCGTGGGGGGATTCGATCGACCCAACCTACGCAGCATATTATGACACGGTGGATTCCGAGACGCGACCCGTTGGCTCGTATCCCAAAGGCATCGCGGGGGGCCAAGGTGGCGCCTGGGACTTGCTCGGCGTCGAGCTTTACGACATGGGCGGCAATGTCTACGAGTGGATCTGGGACCGGACCGGAGACCCCGCCGAATACACCTATCACCTCAAATGCAGCGGGTCTGCGCAAACATCGGGACCCAACCTTCGTTGCCTCTCAAGGCAATTCGCCAGCCCGTCTGAAATCATTTACGGTACGGGCTTTCGCATTTGCCGATCATCGAAATAAGGGCGGCATCGGACTGCCAGAACTCTGCCAGACCATCGGCTGCCGTCGCCTTGATCGCTCATGGCTTGGCTTCCGCAATCCATTGAGCAAAGATCGGACGACACGAAACGCAGCGGAATCCTCCGCAAGGTGATGCTCGCACTTCAAGAGCAAGGATGAGCCATGTCTATGTTCTAAATTACGGCCCTATGCACCCTAGAACGCGATTTTCACTCACCCGATCGCTTCCCGCAGTTATTAAATACGTGAAAAATGCCATTCTCGGTTGATAATTCACGATAACTTCGCTATCTTGCCGCCATGGTCAACCGCACGACACAATCCCGCATCGAATCCCTGGCCGGCCGCTACAGGGAACTCGCCAGAGGTCGCGCGCACATTCTTCACGACATCGCCGTCGCCGAGATATCCGAGATGGTCTACAACTCGAATGCCATCGAGAACTCGACGCTCACCCTCAAAGATACCGAAGACATCCTGCTGCGTGATATCGTCCGCAAAAACCGCGACATCCGAGAGGTATACGAGGCGAAAAACCTCGCGCGGATTATGGAGTTGCTCTTGGCCGACCCGTCCCGCCCCTTGAGCCTTCCCCTCATCTTGGAATGGCACAAGACCCTGCTCTCCGGCATCAACGACGCTTGGGCGGGGCGCTTCCGTTCCGGCAAGGAATGGGTGCGCGTCGGCCCCCACATCGGCGCCAATCCCGACTTCGTCCCGTCGCTCATGGATGAGGCGGTCGCCCGCTACAACGCCGACTCCGGCGAGTGGTTTCTGAGCCGGATCGCCTGGTTCCATGCCGAGTTCGAGACCATCCACCCCTTCCGCGACGGCAACGGACGCCTGGGCCGCGTCCTGATCAACCAGCAACTGCTGCGCTTGGGCTATCCGCCGGTCATCGTGAAGAACAAGGGCAAGAAGACCGATTACTACCCGCTCTTTGACCGCTACCGAGCGACAGGCAAGGCGGACGGTTTCACCGGTCTCCTCGCGCTCCTCCTGATCGAATCGCTCCACAAGCGCATCGCCTACCTGGCAAGCCGGCGGATCGTGCCGCTCTCCGGCTGGGCCAAGACCGCCAGACAGAACGCCTCCACTGTACTCAACAAAGCCAAACGCCAAACCATCCCCGCTTTCCGCGTCCGCGAGAAATGGATGATCGACGCCGACTTCGAGCTTCCCGCCGATCAAAAGGACCCGTCCCATGTCTGACCGCACCGATCAACGCGACGCCATCGCCACAGCGCTCGCGGCCTTTGCCTCCCGCCCCCTGACGGAAAAGCTCCTCGGGGACTGCCGCCCCAACCCGGCCCTTTAACACCACGTGTTAAAAGGGGCCCCGTTTGCCAACCGATGGGGAGGGTGTTGAGATGGGCATGATGTCACGCCGGAACGGGAACGCTGCCTTTCCTCATCCCTCGCGGAGGATGACCTGATTTTGTTGATTTTCCGCGTAGTGTAGAGGCGGTGTTCGCCCTCTCACTTGCGAAGGAAGACAACCATGATCCGACCCGGCATCAGCGACAGCCCCCGCGCCTCCCGGCCGACTGGCCAGGCGTGCGCCCCGTTGTTATTATTGTTATTAATTCCACCGCGCAGACCTGAAACGCCCCAGCGTCATGGCAGTAAAGATTTTAATGACAACGATTTGCAACAACGTAGAGCCGCACACCACAGCCTGTCTGGACACCTTGTCTGCGGTGTTCCAGACCACCGTTTCCGCCTTGTTTGTGCCGGAAAACGCGTCGGAACTTCTTGTTCCGGTGCAGGCGCGTGGAACCGGGCTGATCCCGGCTGCTCCCCTCGGCCTTTAAATGGTGAAATAAACATGTGTCTGCATGGGGTGACATAACTTCGCCGTTTTGATACATTATTTATCCATTTTTGACCATATCGGTGGTTCCGTCGATCTTCGGGCGGTCAAAGCATGTACCGACTGAGGCCTGATCATGAAACAAATGCGCACATTAGACCTTGTATTCAAAACAGCCTTTAAGGCATTGACGCTCGCGGGCATCTTGTCGATGGCCTCAAACGGGTTGGCCGATGGCAACCCGCAAACGTTTTGTTCGAAGAGCGCGTCACACGAGTCCGTGACCCTCGTCAAAACGTGGTGTGCGGCCGACGGTTCCGAATTGTCCGCGCCTCCCGCGCTTTCGCAAACCGTGACGATCACGCTGTCCGGCTCCAAAGCGTGGATGCGGGTCATCTATCCCGCGGGGGACACGTCGCGCCCCATCCTGACTTCTGCAGTGCAGAAGCCCGATGGCGCGGGCTCGTCCTGGCCGGCCGAAATCAGCGCCACGTTCAACAGCGACACAAGCGTGACCGCGAACTCCACGAAAAATCTGTCCAACGTGGTCTTGCTTTTTGCCGATTGCTCCGAGCAGAAGTTCGACGGCCTGACCGGTTACTCGCAGACGTTCGCGGGCACAGGGTCGAACGCCGGCAAGACGGTGATCGGCGTTTGGATCAAATCGGGAAACAACAAGAGCGGCGACGGCTCCGGGTATGGGACTTATGTCGGGCGCGCCCTGATGATCGCCGGCGGCGATACGTATACGGTGACGGAAACCGGGCTGCCGGGCGGCTGGGCTTGCGCTGCGGGCCTCGGCACGTTCACGAGCCCCGGAGGTTGCGCCACGCATGCGGTCAAGAACCAGGCCGCCCAGAGCCAAGCTCCTGCCGTCAGTCTGGTGAAGACGGCGGGGACGGCTCTGGACGGCGAGGTCTACTCGATTTGCGGCGCACATCTTGTAACCTATACGTATGCGGTGACAAACACCGGCTACACCTGGCTGAAAGATCTGACCGTGACGGACGATAAACTCGGCGCGGTCGGGATCGTGCCCGGTCCCGTCGCGCCGGGCGCTTCGGCCATTCTGACGTTGGACGCGACCGTGTCGTCGACCGTGACGAACGAGGGGACGGTTGTCGCGACGCCGTGCACCCAAGCCGGCGGCGCGATTCCCGGCCTGTCGCCGGTGTCCGATACGGACCAGGCGGTCGTGTCCGTGCTGGACGGCGTGAGCCACGGCGCTGTGACGATTGTCAAACAGTGGTACGACGCCGAAGCGAACCTGTTGGCTTCGACGCCCGCACTCGTGTCCAACGTGACGGTGATCGCCTCAAACAACTATGCGTGGGTGGCGCTCGCTTTTTCAGCAGGCGACACGAACCCGCCGTCGATCACCTCGGCCGTGCTGAAGCCGGAATGGGCGGGCGCGAATTGGCCTGATCTGGTCAGCGCGACGTTCGACGGCATTTCACAGGCCGTGACGGCGTATTCGACAAAAAATCTGTCCAATGTGGTGCTGAAGTTCGCGGACGGCGCCGAGCAGAAGTTCGACGGCCTGACCGGATACGGCCAGACGTTCGCCGGAACCGGCGCGAACGCCGGCAAGACAGTGATCGGCGTTTGGATCAAATCGGGGGATAACGCCAGCGGCGATGGCCCCGGGTTCGGCTCGTATGTCGCGCCGGCGCTGATGGTCTCAAACGGCGTTTCGTATGTCGTCACGGAAATCGGACTGCCGGAAGGCTGGACGTGCACGTCAGGCCTCGGCACATTCGTGAGCAACGGCGAAAGCGCGACGCACACGGTCAAAAACCAGGCTCTGCCCGCGCCTGTTCCGGGCGTCCGCCTGATCAAGACGGCGGGAACCGCGTTGGACGGCGATGTCCTCGCGCTGAACGGCGCCGGTTCTGTGACCTACACGTATCAAGTTCAGAACGTCGGCAACACCTGGCTGAAAAATCTGACCGTGACGGACGATAAGCTCGGCGCCGTCGGAACCGTGGACGGTCCGCTGGCCCCGTCCGCAACGGTGGCGTTGAACAAGACGGTCGAAGTGTCCGCAACGGTGACAAATGTGGGGACGGTCGTGGCGACGCCATGCAATCAGGGCGGAGAGACGCTGGGCCTCGCCGACGTCACCGGCACGGATGATGCCGTCGTCAGGCTGAAAGCGTTGTCCGCGCTGGGCGATTTCGTGTGGCTTGACGCGAACGCGAACGGCATTCAGGAAGCGGGCGAAGCCGGCCTCGCGGGTGTGGCCGTGCAGCTGTGCGATGTGGACGGGAACGCGTTGGGGGCGAATACGGTGACCGATGCGGACGGCGGATACCGGTTCCAGAATGTGTTGCCGGGCGCCTATCGTGTGAGGTTTACGGCCCCGTCCGGGTATCTGCTGAGTGCGACCTTCGAGGGCGACGACACCGCCGTCGACAGCGACGCGGATCCCGCGACCGGGCTGACGCCCGCCGTCACCGTGTCCGAGGGCACCTCGAACATGACTCTGGATGCCGGCTTGTGGCTGCCGCAACCGGCGGTCATGTTGGTCAAGACTGCGGGAACCGCGACGGATGGCGCCACTTGCACGATCATCGGACCGGGAACCGTGACGTACACTTATGTCGTGAAGAACAGCGGCAACACGTATCTCAATAATCTGGTCGTGACCGACGACAAGCTCGGGTTCATCGGCGTCATCGGCGAATCGTTGGCGCCGGGGGCCGAGGCGAGGCTGACTGCGGATGCGGCCCTGTCCGCCGATGTGACGAATGTGGGCACGGTGACCGGGACTCCGGTGACGCCGCAGGACGATCCGATTGCCGGATTGGAGGACGTGTCCGACAGCGATGACGCCGTCGTGCAGGTGCTGCCCTCGGCAGGTGCCGCGCTGGGCGACCGTGTCTGGGTGGATGCAGACGCCGATGGCGTGCAGGACGCTGGCGAGCCGGGACTGATCGGCGTGACGGTGACCCTGCGCGACGCCGACGGCGCGACGTTGTCTTCGGCCGTCACCGCGTCGGACGGAAGT
>CAZOIS010000089.1:0-17094 GCA_964579865.1 uncultured Lentisphaeraceae bacterium
CGATGACTTCCGCCGCGGCAGCGACGTCCACGGCCGCTTCAACCACCCCAACGACAAGGGCATGCAACGCATCGCCCAGCGGTTTTTCGAAGCGATGGCAGCGATGCTTTAATAGCACCCGCCCGAATGGCTGAACCCGCTGCTTGACGTCGACTTCCGCTTATCTCTTGTCTGTCACGCTGTCCGTTTCCGTGACGAGCGGATCGCTCAGAGTTTGTACACAGGGATCTTGAGCGTCTCGCCGCCCTTCATCGCGCTCATGTGCGCATAGATGCCGGAGACCGTGGTGTTGAGCGCCGTGGCCACGTCAACGCAGGGGTTGCGCTTAAGCAGGATCGACCGGATGAAGTCGTCCGTGAGGTAGGGGTGCGAGCCGCCGTGGTGGCCGTTGTTCACCATGCCGGGCGGCAGTGCCGTGCGGACCAGCTTCGCGCCCTTGATCAGTCGGTTGTCCCCCACGTAGCGTTCCCGGAAGCCGCCCTTCTGCCCGTAGCAGCGTCCCACTTCGCCGGAGTACCCCTGGAGGTCCCACGCGACGGCCATGCGCGCCGACCCGCCTTCCGCCGTCTTGAAAAGCGCGATTTCGCTCGCGTAGGGATTCTTGTAGGCATTGGCCCCGGGTTGAAACAGCGGTTGGATGCTCGGCTTCCCGATGCACGTCACTTCCGTGAACGCCTTGTGCGTCACGCAGGTGTAAAACCCGTTTGAATGCGTGGGGTAGTACTGCGGCGGCAAGCCGAGGCGCCAGCCTTTGTAAGAGTCGAGCGGAGTCCCCGGCGATGAGAAGTGGAAATACTCGCCCTCCGTGTAGACCATCTCTCCGAACCCGCCCGCCTCGTAGATGTTGCGCATCGCGAAACACTGCGGGCGGAACGCCGTCGTTTCGTAAAGCGCGTAAACGAGCCCCGTCTTTTTCACGGCCGCGAAAAGCTCGTCAGCGAGAGCGAGCTGGTCCTGGCCGAAGACCGCCGGCACGGCGGACGCGACGTGGTACCCGCGGTTCAACGCCTGGATCGCGAGGCGCACGTGGCTCGGCGCGTCGGTCGCGATGAACACGGCGTCCATGTTCTTCCCCTCTTTGTCGACCATCTCCTCGCAGGAGAGATACGTGCGCTTCGCCCCCGTCACCTTCGCGAGCATCTCGGCCCGGTCTTTGAAAAGATCGGCCGCCGCCACCACCTCCACGTTCGGGTGGTCCTGGAAAAAAAACGTCGCGCCGAACGTGCACACGCCGTAGCCGGCGATGCCCACGCGCACCTTCTTGTCCGAAAACGGCTCCCACGGACCTTCCGTTTTCGCCTCCGGCGATTCGTCGAACCCCTGCAGCTTCCCCACCGGCGAAGGCACCTCGCCTTTGAGCCCGTACGCCGCCGCGGCGGCGATCGTCCCCCCGAAAAATCCTCTGCGCGTGACGGTCATCAGCTTATCCTTTTCGTTTTTAAGTTTCGTTATATCCGGTTAATTGACGACAACCATCGTTCCGCCCGCCTCCAGGCACTCGAGCGCGCCGAGATCGACGGTGCCGAACTTCACGCGGGGATTGCCCAGAAGGTCCGTCGCGGCGGCCATCCACGGCAGGTGCAGGCCTTTGTCGCGGCACGGCGAACTGCGACGAAGCGAATACGCGCGCGCGCCCTCCTGCGGTTCTGTCACAAACTTTGGGTCGACGCCTTCCAGGCACGCCTCGACCGTCCCGCCGCTGCGCGTGCCGATCAGCGAGTTCACAGCCGTGCAGCTCTTGACGTCCGTTGCCGTGCCGACGACGATCATATTGGTGACGTACATGGCGTAGACCTGGCATTCGCCACCGGTGTTGCCCACGACCGTGCAGTTCACGGCTGTCGCGTCCGGCGTCGTAGAGCTTGAGGAAATCCCGCTGCCGCGGGTCGTCGCAGTGGTGACGACGTTGCTCGCCACGATGTTGCCTTGGTGGAACCCTTTAAACAGGGCGGCACCCGATTTCGCTTTGTTGAACATGACGGTGCAGTTGTAGGTCGCCCCGCCATAAGTTGCGCCACCTTCGACATCTCGGGCCACGTTGTTGCTGATGATGCAGTCGCGGAACTCACAGTGAAGTCTGCCGCCGCCGATCGTCGCTGAATTGCCCGCGACCACACAGTTGACGTTCGTGTTGTAGATGCAGCCGCCGCCGTAGCTCCAGGACGAGTTGTTCAGAATCCGGCAGTTCTCGCAGTACCCGCCGTCCACGCCGCCACCGCTCACATTGCCGCCGCCGCCGGCCTTCTGCGTAGTCTGGTTCCCGACGATGTCGCAGTCGAACGCCCGCGACTCGGCGAGACCGCCGCCGCCGCGCGGATCGGTCCCGGTGGCGTTCGGATACTGTGCCACGTTGCCGGTGAAGACGCAGTTCGTTGCGAAAACGCTCCACGCGCCGCCGCCGCGGCCGCCCCAGGTCAGACCGGAGACGGACGTGGCGGTATTGCTCACAAGGGTGCAGTCGATGAGCTGGCAGGTGGAATGGTAGCCCGTATACGCGCCGGCGCCGCCGCCGTAGGGCGCGGTGTTCCGGCCGATCGTGCAGTTGTAGGCCTTCACATAGAACTTTGCGTTCCCCGAGCCGCCCGCAACGCCGCCGCCCAGGTAAGCCGCGCTATTGTTCGTGATCACGCAGTTGTAGAGCGTGCCGCCGTAGATTCCGCCGCCGGAGCCGTCCTGACCACCGCTCTCCCCCAGGGCGTTGATCGAGCTGCAGTTCCGGATCACCGAATCGTACCAGGTGCCGCAGCATGCGCCGCCGCCGCGGTACTTCGCCGTGCATCCCTCCACCACACAGTTGGAAACGACGTAGTCGATCGCGTTTCCGCAGATGCCGGCAGCCTGCCATGCCGTATAACCGTTCGCCACCGTCAGATTACGGATCGTCGCGCCGGCCGTAGGCATGTAGATGACACGCGTCGTTTTGTCGCCCACGAGCCGCGTCTCTGCGGGGTTGTCGCTGCCGCCGATCAGCGTCACGCCGCCCTTGAGGTCGATGTGCCGATACTGGTCGAAGTAGTTGCCAGTCAGATTGTACGTTCCCGTCGCGAGATGGACGACGTCGCCCGAATTGGTCGCCAGCGCTTTCGTGGCGTACACCACGTTGCTGCCGGGGTTTCCCTGCGTATAATCGCCCGTGCCGCCGACCGCGACATAGTAGTCCGCCGCACGCGCGGCGAGCACACTGGACAGGCATGCAGCGTATAGACGGAACAGGGGTTTTGTGATCATTGCCAGACTCCGCTTTCGATTGTTGCCACTACGAGCCTTTATTGTATCCCTCCGAAAAAACCCGTACGATTGCAAATCACGCAAAAAGTTTTTCTTTTTTGCGCACAGGATGTGATATGTTTCTTGGCGTGATCGGAGTAAGCTGTGAACAGCGAATCGAAAAAAATCGCGGTGCTCACCAGTTCCACGCTACATGGGGCGCGCACATTTCTAAGCGGTGTGGCGAACTGGGCGAAGCGGCACGCCCATTGGCGGTTGATGGTACGCGAAGGCCGTCCGGGCGAACAGAGGTTCGATCCGCTGAGGTTCGGCCTGGACGGCGTGATCGCCTGCTGCGACGATCTCGCGTCCCTGCGGAAACTGCACGCGAAGGGCGTGCCGATCGTGCTCTGCGATCCGTTCCCGTCTGATCTCAGCAAGCTGGGCACGCTCCGTGACGTGCCGTCGGTGAAGATGGATTCGCGCGCCGTAGGCGTCCTCGCGGCGGAATACTTTCTCGAACGGAAATACGCGTCCTTTGCCTACGTGGCCGAGACTTCTGCGCTTTCCTGGTCGGCCGAACGGCGAGACGGTTTTACGGGACGGCTCGCGGAAGCGGGTTTCACCTGTACAACATACGATGGCTTCTCCAAGCGCGAAAAACAGAACTGGCTGGTGGAGCGTCCCCGCATGATGCGATGGCTGGGCGCGCTCCCGAAGCCCACGGCCATTTTCGCCGCGATGGATGGACGCGCCCGACTCGTCCTGGACGCCTGCGCGGAAGCCGGCGTCGTCGTCCCGAACGAGATCGCCGTTCTCGGTGTGGACAACGACCCCCTTATCTGCGAAACCTCCTATCCGAGCCTCTCCTCCATACGCACCGGCGGCTTCCGTCGCGGCGAGCAGGCAGCCGGAGTGCTCGCCGCACTGATGTCGGGCGCGTCGATCCCCGAAACCCATAAGTATGTTGAGCCGTTCGCTGTTGTCACACGTGAGTCCACCGGGCATGACGCCATGCGTAATCCTCTTCTTGCCAAGGCGCTTGTTTTCATCTGGGCCCATGCAGGGTCCGAGCGTTGTTCCGTTTCGGACGTCGTCGCCGAAATGGGGTGTTCGCGCCGTCTTGCAGAAATGCTTTTCGCGGAGAGGATCGGCCGCACCGTCAAGGAAGAGATCGACCGCGTGAAATTCGACCGCGTAAAAGCGCTGCTCAGGGAAACGAACCTCCCCGTCTCCGAAATCGCAGACCGCTGCGGCTTTTCCTGCGAAAGCCATCTTTCCTTCCGCTTCGCGAAACGTTTCGGTCTCTCGATGACGGACTGGCGCCGCCGTCACGGCTGGAACGCACCGCCAGCCGGTGCGGCACTGAGAATGAGAAACGCATGAAAGAGGTTGTCATGAAGGACTGTATATTCGCGTTCGCCGTACTTGTGATGTCATCCACCGTTTCTGCGGCGGAGCCGACGGTCGCTGAAATCGAAAGCGCCATTGCCGTTTCCGCGGCGGAAACCGCAGCGTTGCAGGCAAGGCTTTCCGATCGCGTCTCGCTCGCCGATTACGCGGCGGGGGTCACGGCGGTCAACGGCACGAACGTATGGACGGCGGCTCTTCAACGGGCGCTCGACGAGCATGAGATCGTCGTGATTCCCGCGCGGGAGGCGAGTTACTATGTCGACGGAACGGTCAGGATGCCCTCCAATCGCCGTATCGAAGCGAACGGGGCCACGATCGCGCTGTTGCCGGGCACGGACGTGGTGATGCTCCGCAATGAGAAGGCCTCGGACGGCACACTTGCGCCGATGCATCAGCAGGTCCGCGACAACAACGTCGCGATCGTCGGCGGACGGTGGGAAGACTGGCGGCGCGCGCGCGCCGGTTACGGCAAAAGCGGCCGCTGGGATATGTCCGCACGTAAGGTCGGCAACTATTATGGCATCTCGGCGCTGATGCTCTTCAACTGTTGCAATCACATCAGTTTCAAGGGCGTGACCTTCGCGTATGCGAGCGCCTTCGCCTTTCAGGGCGGCAACGGCAGCGACCTCCACTTCACGGACACGCTGTTCGACCATTGCATGGCTGACGGCTACCATCTGAACGGCAACCTTTCGCGGGTACACGTCCGGAACGCGCGCGGACAGGTGGGGGACGATCTCGTCGCCTTGAACGCCTACGACTGGCTCAATTCGTCGGTGACGTTCGGTCCGCAGAATACGATCCTCTGTGAAGATTTAGAACTGCTCGGCGGATATCCGGCCATCCGCATCCTGCCGGCGACCTACCGTTACAAGGACGGAGCCGAAGTTGACTGTTCGATCAGCGACGTGGTCTTCCGTCGCGTGAAAGGGATCAAGTGTTTCAAAATGTATGTGCAAACCCCGGCCTACGTGATCGGCACCGAGCCCGAATGGTCGAAGATCGGTTCCGGCGGCAACCTGCACTTCGAGGACATCGAAATCGATCTCGACCGCCCGGTCGACATGCTCGATGCCTACACCGGCTCCGACCCTGTGCGCGGACATTTCGGCGCGTTCGAGTTCGGCGCGAATCTCACCAGCATTCACTTCAAAAACCTGAAGGTGAAGTTCCACGCTGACCGGTATCCGCTTTCGCACCTCGCGGTCGTCGGTCCGAAGTCTGCGCGCGTGACGGGAAAGAATGGGGAGCCGCGCGAGGTGTTCGATCCGTATGTCAGTTGCCGCGTGGGCAAAGTCGTCGTGGAGAACCTCGAATCGACGGGCGTCGTTCCTGCGGAGCTCGTGCATGCCACCGTTTTCGAAGACGTGAACGGCGACGGACGTTCCACCGGACGCGGTGAAATTGCGAACACGCGGATCTCGGCTGCGGCGAACTCCCGTTAATTATTACCTCTTTCTGTCCTCTCCTCTACTGCACCTCGATCATGGTTCCCTGCAGCGGATAGATCTTGCGCACGTTAAGTGTGTAGTTGTCCATGCGCGCGTTCTGACTGTGGAAGTGTTTGGGGTGGAAAAGACCGAACGCGGTAATGAACGCGCGCTCGGGCCGTACAGCCTAATTTTATCGTATCACCGTCCCCCCACGGGCGGACAGGTTAAACAGGCTGTCTATGGGCAGTTCCCTCGAATGGTCGCGGTGAACCTGCTGAAGAAAACGGGATAATCGGAGGTGAAGTGGTCGAAGCCAAGATCCCATAGTTTGCGGTGGACATCGGCGTTCTCGCCCTCCGTCCACGTGACGCCGTTGACGGTGACGCCGTGCTTGTGCATCCTTTCGATCGCACGGCGGATGAATGCCGACGAAGGGCAGAAGGGGTCCGGCTTCAAGAGGTCGGTGCGCACGTGGATCTGCACTTGGTCGATGCCGTCGAATCCCGTGGCGGCCATTTCGTCGAGGCGCTGCTGCACGAACGCCTCGGTCTTCGCCACTGATTCGGGACTGTTGTTCTTCGGGAAGTTTCCGAGCCACACCATCGAACGTCCTTGGGGCGCGACCTTGCGCCACTCCACCACCTTGCGCCAATTTGGGGAACAGTAATAGGTCTGCCCGATCACGCCGAACTGCTCAGCGAGCTTCGCGATCAGCTCCGGCGGCGCCCCCTTCTCGTCTACGTAGAGGAGACGCTCTGGGCGTCCGCGCATGGCGGCGAAGACGGTTTCCATGGTCGCGACTCGCGTGGTGGCGTGTTCCTTGCCGAGGTAAGAGCCGGTGTCCACGTCGCGGATTTCGGCCCACGTGAGATGGCCGACTTTTCTGGCAGCAATCTCGGGCGTGATGCCGCGGCCGATGCGCTTGAAGGTGTCGTCGTGCATGGCGATCGCCACGCCGTCTTTCGTGAGACGCGCATCGGCCTCCGGTGCGAAGCCGAGCCCCCAGCACCAGAGGAACGTTTCGAGCGCATTGTCGGGACGCGCTGCCCGGCCACCCCCGCGGTGGATCTGGCTGCGGAACAGTCCCTTTTCGCGTGGTATAGGCGCGGGCTTCTCCCATTGCTGGGCCTGCGAGGCAAAAGCGGCGGCGCAGACAATAAACATCACTGTCGTTTTCATTATCTCTCCCCCCTCTTCTTCAATCAACCCCGCCAGCCAGCAGCCAGTGTTGCACTGGCTGCTGGCTGGCGGGATGCAATTAAAATCGCGCCGCCTTGGTCTTTGTTTTGATGCGATAAAGGCGGTCCGTAGCCGTAATATACAGGGTGGCGCCGTCTCCGCCAAACGTGCAGTTGGCGGCCGTCCGCTCGGTATGAATCCGGCCCAGCAGCACACCATCCGGCGAAATGACGTTGACGCCGCCCGGCCCTGTGGCAAACACGTTGCCGTATCGGTCAACCTTTAATCCATCAGGGTTTCCGCGAGGTTTCGCTGTCCAATGCGTAGCATCGGCAAAGACATGCGCATCACCGAGCGTCCCATCGCCCTTGACGGGAAATGCGAACCAAACGGCCTTTTTCGGGTCGGATTGCGCCACGTAAAGCGTTTTTCGTCGGGCGAAAAAGCGATTCCGTTCGGCAGCGTCAGCGCTTTCGTCAGCAACAGCAGCTTGCCGTCGGAGGCCGAAAGGCGATAAACGCCGCAATAGTCCATTTCTCTCGCGGGATCATCTCGGCCTTTGGGAAGGCCATAGATGGGATCGGTGAAATACAAGTCTCCGTTCGATTTGAATACCCCATCATTCGGGCTGTTGAATCGTTTGCCCTCGTAGCGTTCGGCCAACGTCGTCCAGCGGCCATCCGGTTCTTGCCGCACGACACGACGGTCGCCGTGCTGGAACAACACCAATCGCCCGGCGGCATCGGTGGTCAACCCGTTTGCTCCCATCAGTCCGCCACGAGGCATTTTGCCGGTATACCCGCTGGGTTTAAGAAAGAGTTGAATGTCTTCACCGTCTTTCCATTTTAAGACGGCGTTGTCGGGAATATCTGAAAACAGTAAATGACCCGCGTCTGAAGGGGTTTTGACCCAAACGGGGCCTTCCGCCCAAAGAAAACCCTTGGCCAGTTTTTCCAAAACGGCATCATGCGGCACGATCTCGTCAAAACGGGCGTCCAAGCGTTCAAGCGCGCCGGTTGCCGGAGAACCGTCGTTGTCGCCTCCGGATGCCGATGCAAGGGTCAGGGTTGACGCCACCAGTAGAGAAGTGATCCCAAGGCTTCGTTTTTTTATGTGCATGCGCATCTACTCGCTCCAGTATTTCTGGCGGCGGGGTTCGGCAACGTCCGGGATAAAGCCGGTCAGCGGCACGGGCGGCAGATTAAGCCCTTTCCGGATGTCGTTCAGCTCCAGCCACGCGAACGCGGCGCGCTTGTTGCACGTGTACTCGTAGCGCTGCCGGTACCAGTCATTCCAGTCGTGGCGCTCCACGTACGAGCCGCAGAACGGCACGGCGAGGTCGATCCAGCAGGCGAGCGTGCGCAGCTCGGCGTCCGTCAGCCGCACGTCGTGGTGCCCCTTCGCGAGCATCCGCCACACTGAGCTTCTGGCCGCGCCGAAGGAGTACGGCGGCTTGAACGGCGCGAAGCCGAGGCCGTGCGCGAAGTTGATCTTTTCGTTGCACTGGCCCCTGTACGTGAGCGCCAGGTAGGAGGTCGTGTACGCGCGCTTCGACTGGTCGTCCGACGGCGGCAGCTGGCCGCGCGTGCCGCGCAGGTCCATCGCCGCCGGCGCCTTGGCGCCCGAGCCGTCGTGGCAGGCGACGCACTTCGCGTCGAGGATCGGCTGGATCAGGCGCGTGAAGCTGAAGCCGTCGTTCTTGTCCGTGTCCTCAACCGCCTTCGTCCGGTTGAGGCCCATCCAGTTGTCCAGGCTCGCCAGCGGGCCCTCCTGCTCCAGCGCCGCGAGAAACGGGTGCGCGCCGCCGCCGGGCAGAGGCGGCTTCAGCGCCTGCGGCGGTCGGCGCAGGGCGAGCGCCTTCGCGTACTCCACGCCCGCGCGGTGCGGATGCTCGTGGCAGCCGACGCAGCCGTTGATCTCGCCGGGCTGCAGCGTGGACCAGCTGCGCATGGTCTGGATGCAGCAGCCCTCCTGGTCGATCAACTGGAAGTAGAGCGACGTGCGCGCCGGAGCCCGGAAGCTGCAGCTGCCGTCGGCCTCGACGTCCGCTTCGCCGAGAACGTGCTTCACGTCATACGCGCCGTTGCCCACTGCGATGGGCGTGCCGATCTTGCCCTGTGTGGAGTGCCAGCCGAACTGCCAGTTCCAGCCGATGTGGACGGGACGGTACTCGAGGCCGATCACGCGCAGCCGCTTGACGCAGCCCTTCGACGCGCCCTGCATCGCCGCGCCCTCGTAGACGTTCTGCACGTAGTAGGTGCCGAATCCCTGGGTGTAGTCGATTTTCGGCACTTGCCGCGGCGGCGGAGCGCGCCGCTTCACAGGGAGCGGCTGCATGCAGTGCTGGCCCCAGTCGAACGCGAGCAGCTCGCGGCGACCCGTTTCGTCCATGGCGTAGACGCCGAACCGCGAGGAGTACGGCCCGCGGTAGTAGCGACACCCCTCCGGCATGAACGAGACGAGGAAGCGCCCGCTGCCGAGCGGGAACGGGTACGCCCACTGCGGACCGTACTGCGTGTGCATGTCGAAGACGTTGTAGTGGTAGTCGTGCGGCATCTTCACGGGCTGCACGCCGGGAGCGGCGTCCATCGCTGCGCCGGCCACGTAGTACATGCCCGGCATGTTCGTAACGGCGGGGCCGCACGGGTTGTCCCACGGCGACCACGGGATCGTCATCTTGCGGTTGCCGGGAAACCACATGACGACGGGGTTCGTGTCCATGCCCCACACGCTCTTCGCTGGGTCGTAGGTGGAGTTCGCATAGTCATCGGCCTCGGCCAGGCGCGCCATCGCCAGGCGGCCCTTCTGCCCCACGTGGTGCCCGCAGGAGAGCATCATGATGTCGCTCGTGCCGGGAATGCCGCGCGTGTGCATGAGCGACATCGGGAACTCGCTGTTGTTCGCGAAGAGGCCCGTCTGCTTGGTGCCGTCCGGGTTCATCGCGTAGAGCTGCTGCAGGCCGGAGGCGCTGCGGTCGTTGTACTCCCAGCGCGTGTAGCAGACGCGGCCGTCGTCCATCAGCTGCGGGTAGAAGGTCTGCACCTGGTCGAATCCGATGCGGCGGATGTTCTTTCCGTCCGCGTCGCAGCGGAACAGGTTCGAGACCGGCAGCGGCCAGCAGTCCACCGAATGGCTGCAGCGCGTGGACTGGAAGACGATCGAGCCGTCCGGCAGCCAGCACGGCTCGATGTCGCTGCACGGCATGTCGAAATCGGCCGTCTGGCCCGCCACGTCTTCTTTCTTTACCACGCCGTTGAAGGTGATCTGCCGCAGCGCCCGCGTCTCCAGGTTCAGCGTCCAGAGGTGGTAGTCGTCCTTCTCGAGGTTGCGCCGCTTGGCGAACACGAGCGTCTTCGCGTCGAACGAAAGGTTCGGGTCGCGAATTATCCCGTCGGGCTCGCTTAGCAGCACCTCCTGCGAAACGGAGCCGTCGGCTGCGATGGTCGCGAGGAGCAGCTGCGAGGAGCCGAACCGGTAGTCGGGCACGCTCTTCCACTCCTGGTATGACGCGTCCGACAGGTCGTCCGTGGCGTGCATGATGGAATTGCCCATCACGATGTGCTTCACGTAGACGAACTGCGTGAAGTCCTTGCGAAAGTCCGCGAGGAACGCCTGCCGCTTTGCCGCGCGCCCGCCGCGCCATTCAGGATCGCGGCCGTTGCCGGTCGCGCGCATGATGACCGAGACATCCTGGCCCAGCGGATCGGGCTTGGTGGTGTCGGGCTCCACGTTCGCGCAGTGCGAGATGTTGGAGACGGCGCAACTCTGATACATCCAGTCGCGGACGAGCCTGGAATCGGGATAAGCCACCGTGCCGTCGCTGTTCGGCAACGGCAGGTCCTCCGGCAGATCCGCGCCGAAGAACGACATTTCGGCGATCTGCACAGTGGGGAACTTCCCCGAGAACTCGGGATACGGCGGCGTCTCGAAGAGTTTCGGCAGCAGCGGCGTCGCCGTATGCGTGTAACCCGAATAGTAGTTCGGCTTGAAGTCGTATGTGTCCTCGATCAGCATCCTGACCTTGCGGCACGTCACGGGCTTCCACGTGGCGACATTCTCCTTGTAGGTGTGCGACGGACGGAACTCCACGTGTTCAGCCAGGGGCGTGGCGGGACCGCCCGGCTCCGCGAAGTGTGGAAGGGCGTAGAACGAGGCCGTCTTCACGCCGCAGTTGACCCACGAGCGGCCGGCCATGATGCGGACGCCGCCGATTTCGCGCTCCTCGCCGAAATCGAATTCCACAGTGATGGGCTTCTTCTGCCAGCGCCACGCGCAGGTGGGATTGATTTCGCCGTCGGTCAGCCGTTCGACACCTTGTCCGGACAGCGTCTCGCCGTCAGACGTAAACATGGCGGTTTTGACTGGCAGCGTTCCCGGCGGCACCAGTTCTGTCCAGTCGTACTCCTTCAGCGCACCCCACACGGCGGTCGCGTAGGAGTCTTTCCGCGGATCTGGGTTCATCAGCATCTCGGTCCAGGACGGCGGCGCGTCTTCAAGGCTGAGGACGGAGAAGAGCGGCGGCTCGGCCGCGAACGCATGCGCGGCAGCAATGCAGTCGGCCCCCTTGGCGACGAGCGGTACGGGCTTCCCGCCGTTCACCTGCATCTCGGCCGCCGCTTTGCGGATCATCGCTTCTGCTTTCACGCCTACGCGCGAGCGACCGAGCGTCGCGAGGATCGCGGCGTGGTTCTCGGCGAGTGCGCCTTCGCGCCCTTTCAGATACCACCATTTGAAGGCATGGTCGAACGCCGTTTCGTCTGCCGGCGGCAGCTCGGCGAGCGGCCTGATGCCGGCTCGCCGCCGGACGATCTCGCGGAAGTCGCGCGTCTTCGGAACGCGGGCTTTGGCCTGCCGGTCTGCCTCATCGGCGATGAGCGCGTAGACCGACTTGAACCCCGGCAGATCGCGCACCTGCCCGGTCTTCGTCACCAACCCCTTCTCCAACGGGAACGGCAGTTCCGCCGCGCCATACTCGAACTCGCCGGGGATCTTGCGGAGGCCCTCCACGTCGAAGAAGAGCTTGCCGTCTTTTTTGCCGCAGTACGGCGTCTCCTCGTTTTTCACGTGGTAGCGGAGCCAGGCCAGCGCCGCCTTGCGCGACGATTCAGACCAGCCGTGCGGGCCGTCGCAGCTGTAGAGTCCCACGTCGCTGGGCGCGCCGAGGCGGTCGTGGAGCCCCTGGAGGGCGCCGAACGTCGAACGCACGCCCGCGATCGGGAAGTAGTCCGCGTGGCGCGCACCGATCAGCAGGTCCACGCGCGGCTGGCCGAGCGCGACGAGCGCGGCGTGATTGAACCCTTTCGCCAGCTGTCCGAAGAAAAACTGTTCCGAGTCGTGGCAGCCCCGCTCGCGGATCACCTCGCGCAGGGAGGAGACGTAGCAGTTCGGGCACGCGACCTTGACCCGTTCGTCGAACGCCTGGAGGTACGCGCTCATCGTGCCGCCGCCGGAGTTGCCCGCGACCGCGAGCTTCGAGAGGTCGAGTTCCTTGCGTGACGCCATGTAGTCGATCGACCGCACGGCGTCCCAGAGGCGGAAGCGCGCGAAGTTCCAGCCCACCAGCCACGCCCGCGCGCCCAGCGAGGCGTGTTCCTCGGCGCAGTCGCGGTCGCAGGCGGGGTGGCACTGCCGCCGCTCGCCTTGGCTGATCGGGTCCGGGGCGAACACGCCGAACCCCGCCTTCACCGCGAGGGTCGCCATGCGGCGGTAGCCGTCGCGAAGCTTGCCCTCGTTCGAGTGGCCGTGCACGATCAGCAGCCCCGGATACGGCGCCTTGAACTTCGGATCGGCCGGCAGATACAGGAGCGCCGTCACGTACACGCCCGGCTGGGACTGGAATACGACCTTCTCGATCCGGTAGCCGTCGCATTGGATCACGTCCGTCGTGCGGTCTTCGAGCGGCGTCCGCTCCGGCATGCCGCCGAGGCTCTCCAGCCACGCCGCGCGCCACGTCGCCTGCTTCGCCGCCAGTTCCTCCAGCGTGCGGATCGCCGCCACGGCGGCGTCGGCCGCCTCGTCGCAGGCAAAGACACGCTTCATCAACGGGCTGCGCACGTCTCCCGCGGCGAACGCCGCGCAGGCGGACAGCACGGAAAAGGAAATGAGTAAAGTCTTCATCACACCTCTCAAACAGGGCCGGTCAGGCGGCGATCTCCAAAACGACGTCTTCCCGCCGGGCCTTTTCAATTGCGGCATTTCGATCAGGGGAGGCGCACCTTTTTGCGCGTGAGTTTTGCGAGGGCGGCGGCGATTCCGGGACCGTACTCGGGCGGCGGCGGCGGCGCCTCGTAAACCTTGAGTCCCAGCCGGCGCGCCTTGTCGATGCCGTAGGGGATGTAGGGCTCGATGTGCACTTCGGTGACGGCGGACAGCGAATCCGCCAGCCGGCCGATGGCTTCGAGTTCCTGCGTCCCGTCGTTGACGCCGGGGATCATCGGGCAGCGCAGCACGATTGAGCGCGTTCGCGCGGGTTCCGCGGCGATCGCGTCGTTGACGCGGCGCAGATTCGCCAGAATCGGCGCGAGCCGCCACTTGGTGTAGGTGAAGTGCTTTTCCTCGTCCAGCTCCTTCACGTCCCAGAGCCACAGATCCACGAGTGGCAGCAGGGGGGAAAGGGCTCTTTCCGTCGCGGCCCCGCTCGTCTCCACCGCCGTGTGGAGCCCCGCAGCCTTGGCCTTGCGCAGAAGCTCCGCCAGAAAGGCGGGCCGGGCCAGCGGCTCGCCGCCGGAGACGGTCAGCCCGCCGCCGGACGCGTCGTAGAAGTCCTTGTCCTTGAGCACCTCGGCGAGCACGTCGTCCGACGACAGGTCCCGCCCGATGACCTCGCCGTCCGGATAACGTTCCGCCTCGAAGTTCCAGCTTTCGGGGCTGTGGCACCATTTGCATCGCAGGGCGCAACCCTTGAGGAAAACGACGGTGCGGATGCCGGGGCCGTCGTGCGTGGCGAACTTCTCGATGCCGAAGACGATTGCGTGTTCCATCTGGCGCCCCTTCATTTCAGCCGGTGACGCAGGATCACCTCGTCCTGCCAGCGTTTGGAGAGCGCCACGAAGCGCGCCGAGAACCCGCACACTTTCACGATGAGATTCTGGTGGCGTTCGGGATGCTTCTGCGCCTCGAGAAGTTGCTCCACCGAGTTGCAGTTGGGCTGCAGGAGGTGCCCGCACTTCTTGGCGTACACGCGGAACACGGCGGCGAACGTCTCCGGGCTCATGGCGGTCTTGTCGAACGTGAGGTTGGCATTGGAGGCGAACAGGCATTCATGCGGCAGCATGCCGATGGCGTTGAGAACCGTGGTCGCGCCTTCTTTGCAGCGGTATTCGCTCGGGGAGAAGCCCTGCGCCAGACGGTCGCCGTTCCTGCGCCCGTCCGGCGTCGCCTGGGTGGCGTTGCCCCAGTACATGAACTCGCGGTAGGTGTAGACCGCCAGACGGTAGGCGTCACCCTGGTCGTTGGCGAAGCCCTCGACGTCGTCATGGACCTGGCGCATCCACCAGGACATCTCGCCGCACGTCTCCGCCGAGCCGTCGCCCCAGTACGGGGCGGCCAGCGCCGCCTTGCGGAGTTCCTCGCCGCGCGCGCCGGACCAATTGCTCCGCACCGCCGCGAGCAGCTCCGGCAACGTGCAGGTTTTCGTGTCGAAGCAGAGATGCCTGATCGCGAGGAGCGAATCGACCACGTTGCCGATGAAACCGAGTGTGACCACGCGCGGCCGCGCGGGGATGCCGCCCTCGGTGGTGTCGCGGCGGCTCTGGATGCCGCCCCGCAGGCACATCGTGTAGACCGGGTGCGGGAAGACCTTCGCGTTCTGGGCGCCGTAGCGCGTGTACTCGCTCATCACGTCGCGGAAGAAGCGGATGAAGTTGCGGTAGGCGATGCGGCGCACCTGCTCGAAACTCGTCGCGTCATCGAAGGGGTCGATGCGGATCCGGGCCTCCTTCTCCGCCTTCGGGTCGCGGTGGATCGCCAGCTCGAAGGTGCGCATGACCGAGACATAGTTCGCGCCGTCCACGTCCATGACCGAATCGATGTAGCCGTTCCAACAACCGGCGCCGGTGTACGCGCGGGCGTCTTCCACGGGGAACCCCTGCCTGACATACTGGGGGATGTAGCGGTCGTCGTTCAGGAGCGCAAAGACGGCGTGACCTTTCATGAGCATGTCGCCGATCTTGGCCAGATAGTCCTGCGGGGCGTCCGACGCGATGCGGCAGTGGAGCTTCGGGAAGACGCAGTCCGTGCCGATGTGCGCGTCGAGAAAGAGGCGCGTCAGCTCGTTGTAGACCGGCTTACCGTCTTTGTCGCAGCCGCCGAGGGACATCGGTATCTCCATCTCGTGGTCAGAGTAGGAATTGACCGGAATCATCCCGTCGTGATGGCAGTCGGCTGTGATCAGAAAACGGGCCACCAGATCGGCCGCCTCCGCTTCCGTGAGCCGCCCGGCGGCGAGGTCGGCGCGGTAGAGACCGTACAGCCACGCGTCGGGACGCCCCAGCGAATAAATCATCAGTCCGTCGGTGTAACCGAGGATTTCACGGATGAACCAGAGCGTGTTGAGTCCCTCGAAAAACGTCTTCGGCGGCTCCCAGGGGCAGCGTTGCGCGCTCTCGGCGATGCGCGTGAAATGGCGGCGGCCTGTCGCGTCGAGCGCGGGATCGTCCAGCCGCGTTTGCGCCTCTTTGGCGAACGCGAGTTGGAGATCGCGCAGGGTGTCGAATCCGGCCAGAGCCGTCTCGAGCAGCTTCCGTCCGTAAGGATCGTCTTTGGGACAGGTTTCCAGTGCGGCCGCGACGTCGGCGCGGATGCCGCCGAAACCCTTGGCGAGGACGGCGCGGATCGGCGGCACGTGGTGCATGTCATCCACGAACGGCCCGCAGCAGAGCGCGAGACGCTCGCCGTTGCGTTTGTGCAGCACGCGGAACGCCTCGCCGGGGATCAGGCTCTTCTCCTTGTAGAAGCGGCCGCAGACGGCGTTCACCACGCGGGCCGGACGCGCCCCGCTCCAGCCGCCGTTGACGCCGGCCTCGAAATAGAACGGCGACTCGGTGAAGAGGAACGGCACGAAGTGGTGCGACATCGCCCGGTAGCTTTCGCGCCGGACGTCGAGCGCGTCGAACCCGGGGTGCGCGTCCGCCCATGCCCGAACCTCGGCGGCGATCCGCTTTTCGCTCGCCGGCTGGCGCGGATCCTTCACCACGCCGTGGCATTCGTCGGGGTAGAACGCCCGCAACTGCTTGCGCAGCGCCGCGTAAGTCGGCGGATCGAACGCCGTCGCTGCCGGCACGTTTTCACCGCGCAACCCCGCGGCCGCCGTGAACATCGCCGCACTGCCCATGAAATCTCGCCTCGTGACGTCCATACAAATGCCTCCGCAACAGTTGATGGTATTGTTGTAAAACACGGAAGCGGCATCTTGTAAATGCCGTCCAAAAAACTGTAAAAAATGCCGGCCCCGCACAAGGAAGATGCGGACGGCCGATGGAGAAGCCTGCCCCTCTTTTTCAGACCCCCTTTTCCGCCGGTCAGCCCCGCAGCAGCGCGAGCACCTTCATCCTGCCCCGCATCGAACCGAGATAGTCGCCCGTCCTGTTTCCGAGGAACACGCCGGCGCGGCCGTTCTCCGGGTCCACGACAACCGCCGGTCCGGTCCATCCCGAATGGGCGATGGCGGCCGGGGAGAAACCCGTGTCGGGCGTCATCTGCGTTTTGGAACGCTCGGCCAGCATATCCCAGCCGAACGAACGGCGGACCCCGCCCTTCTCGAAGCTCGGGGTGAAGAGTAGGTCGTAGTACGCCTTGGGGAAACGACGACGGTGCAGCAGGTCGGCCGCGAACAGCCGCATGTCGCCGACGGTCGAGAAGGCGC
>CAZOIS010000090.1:0-17055 GCA_964579865.1 uncultured Lentisphaeraceae bacterium
CATGCAGCCGGAACTGCCCCTGTTCGCGTCAGGCTGAAAACTGGGGATAGTCCACCCGAAAACTCCGCGTTGACCAATGCGGGGGGGAACCCCTATACTACTGCGTTTAACCATTGGAGGCATTTTCGTGAATGTTGAACTGATTGAGAAGGCGAGAGCCCGGGTTCCCAGCGTTCCTGTGCTCGTGAATCTTGTTTCCAAACGCGTGCGTCAGCTCAATATGGGCGAGAGACCTTTCGTGAAGCCGTTGTCGGCGGACGAGGACAAGTCGGACATCGCGCTGCGCGAGATCGCGGACGGCGTGCTGATTTCGGAAGTCGATTTCGGCGCTATCGCCCGGGCCGAAGCGGCCCATACACGGTGGTCGGAGTAATCCGGCGTCGCGCGGCGGGCGCGGCTTGAAAGGGTCATGAGCGGGGAGAACAAAAAACGGAACGGCGGCAATCTGACGGTCAACCGCAGGGCGACGCACGATTATTTTGTTCTCGAGAGGGTCGAGGCGGGAATCGAACTGGTGGGCACCGAAGTAAAGGTGGTGCGCAACGGCGAGGCCGGGTTGACCGGCGCCTACGCCCAAGTGAAGGACGGGCAGCTGTTCCTGAATCAGGTGATGATTCCTCCGTACGCGTTCGGCAACCGCTTCAATCACGATTCGCTGCGGACGAGGCGATTGCTGATGCACAAGCGCGAGATCCTCAAGCTGCAGGCGCAGTCCGAGCAGAAGGGATTGTCGCTCATACCGCTGAGGATGTACCTGACGCCGAAGGGGATGGTCAAAGTGGAGATCGGGGTCTGCCGCGGCAAGGCCCAGGAAGACAAGCGCGAAACCATTAAGCGGCGCGATGCGGACCTCGAGGCCCGCCGGGCCGTCGCGAAACACTACAGGGGCTGATTTTTTTCAGGAGGAGATTCGTATGACGTTGCCACTCGGATTCTTGGGCATGAACATCGGGCCGACGGAGCTGTTGGTCGTGTTGGCGATTATTCTGGTGCTGTTCGGCGGCAAGAAGCTGCCCGACCTGGCACGTTCGCTCGGGCGCAGTCTGGGCGAATTCAAGAAGGGCAAGGATGAAGGCGAGAAACTGGCCAACGAGAAGGTCAAGGAGATCGTCGATGACATCAAGAAGGAAGAGCCCGAGAAGGTCGAAGGCCCCAAGGCCTAAGTGCGGCGGTCTGCCGTGACCCGCCGCCTCTCCATTCTGCCCGCAACTCTTTTACGCGCCGTCCGCCTCGTCTGGCTCAGCGACCGCCGTTTGGCTTTCTGGCACACGGCCCTGACGGCGATTCAAGCCCTCCTGCCTTTGGGCACGCTCTTCGCGCTGAAACAGGTGATCGATATCGCGTCACGTCTGTTTCAGAATTCGGAGCGCTTTTCACCGTTTTCTTTCTCCGCTGCGGCTGAACGTTTCGCCTCGGATCCCGACTTCCGCCAACTGACGGCGTGGGCCTTTTTCGGAGCGCTCTGCCTGGTCTTGGTGGCCCTGGCCCGGCTGCTGATCACGTGGGTGGCGGAGTTCCACTCGCTGGCCGTCACCGACCGCGTCTACGATCTGCTGCACGACACCCTGTTGCGGGCCGACTACGCCTTTTTCGAGAACCCGGACGACCAGAACCGTCTCTACATGGCCCGCGAGGAGGCGCTCTCGCGCCCTGCGCGCGTGCTCGCCGGGTTCGGCCAGATTCTTTACAGCCTTGTGGGCCTCGTCGGCGTACTGTTCATTCTGGCCTCGTTCAGCCCGTGGCTGCCGCTCTGCCTCGCGTTCGCCGCGCTGCCGGTGTTCTTCTTCAAGCTCGACCGCACGCGCCGATTCTACGAGTGGCGCAAGAGCCTCACGCCGCTTGAGCGGCAGGCCGCCTATTTCCATTCGGTCATGACCGACGACGCCGGTGCCAAAGAGATCCGGCTGTACGGGCACGGCGGCTTCTGCCGCACGCGCTTCGCGGCCGCGCGCGCCAAGTTGCGGGAGGAGCGGGTCGCGTGGCGCCGCTACGTGCTTTCGCGTGAGGCGGCCGGGCTGTTTCTCGGCCTGCTGATCACGGGCCTGATTCTGCTGTGGATGACCGGGCGCCTGCTGGCCGGTGCCGTGACCGTCGGTTCGCTTGTCCTCTGCGTGCAGGCCGTCCAGCGCGGCCAAAACGCCGTCACGTCGCTTCTGAATGCGGTTGCCGCACTCTTTGAAGACGCGCTGTTTCTCCAGAGTTTCGAGGAGCTGCTGCGCCTGCCGACGCGGGTGCTTGCTCCAGCAAACACCAAGGGTGTCCCTGATCCCATCGCACACGGGATCACCTTCGAACAGGTCTCGTTCGCCTATCCCGGCGCGTCGCGGGCAGTCCTTCGCGATCTCTCGTTCACGCTGCGTCCCGGCGAGCGCGTGGTGCTCGCCGGCGCCAACGGCGCGGGCAAGTCGACCCTCGTCAAGCTTCTCTGCCGGCTCTACGACCCTGACCAGGGACGTATCCTCGTGGATGGCATCGACCTGCGCGAGTTGGATCCCGCCGCTTGGCGCAGCCGGATCGGCGCGGTCTTCCAAGACTTCAACCACTACCAGCTTTCGGCAGCCGAGAACATCTGGATCGGGCACACCCGGCTGCCGCCCGATTCCCCTGCCGTCGAACGCGCCGCCGCCGATGCCGGCATGAAGCCGCTTCTGGCCGCATGGCCGCAGGGGCTCAAGACGCTTCTCGGCCGCTGGCTCCATGACGGCATCGAGCCCAGCATCGGCCAGTGGCAGAAGATCGCGATCGCCCGCGCGTTCGTGCGGCCGGCGCTGCTCTACATCCTCGACGAGCCCGCCAGCGCTCTCGACAGCACGGCGCAGCGCGAGACCTTCGAGGCGCTCGCGCGCCTGAGCCGCGGCAAAATCGCGTTGTTCACCAGCCACCGCGACCTGGGTCCCGGAATGGCTGACCGCCTGCTGGTCTTGGAAGACGGGGCCATCGCTGCTGATCGGCCGCTTTAATGGCGGACGGACACGGGGACCCGCCCGACTGATTGCCCGATAACCGCTATGGCCATGACCCAAACACTTCGTGAAAAGCTTGCCGCGCTGCCTGAGAAGCCGGGCTGCTATATCCTGCGCGACCGCAAGGGGACGATCATTTACGTCGGCAAGGCCGTGTCGTTGCGCCGCCGCGTGCAAAGCTATTTCCGGCCATCCACATTGCGCGACGCGCCGCCGAAGTTGCGCAGCATGGTGAAGTGCGTCGCCGATCTCGAGATCATCACGGTCCGCAATGAGGCGGAGGCGCTGCTGACGGAAAGCAACTTGATCAAGCAGTATCGGCCGCGCTTCAACATCGTCCTGCGCGACGACAAGCGCTACCTCGCCCTGCGCGCCGACCCGCGCGACCCCGTGCCGCGCCTCGCCACGTGCCGTATCCTGCGCGACGACAGCGCGCGCTATTTCGGGCCCTTCCCGTCTGCCGCCATAGTGTGCACCGTGCTGGACTTCACCGAAAAGAAGTACGGCTTGCGCAAGTGCACACCCATCCAACCCGACGCCGAAACGTACAAGCACTGCATCAACGATATTGTGCGTTTCTGTTCTGCGCCTTGCGTCGGCCGCGTCACGCAGGCGGAGTACCGGTTGCGTTTCGACGAGGCCTGCGCCTTCCTGCGGGGCGAGCGCTTGGGCGTGATCGAAGAGGTGAAGGCCCAGATGCGGGCGGCCGCGGATGCGCACGACTACGAGAAGGCCGCCGCGCTGCGCGACACGTGGATCGCGCTGCGCGAGATGGTCAAACAGCGCGTGCGTGTGGTGGCCTCGCCCGAGATGCACGCGGCCGACGCGCTCGCCGGCATCCGCGAGCTTCAGCGCCTCATCGGCCTGCCGGCCGTCCCGGCGCTCATCGAGGGTTTCGACATCTCCAACCTGTTCGGCACGTATTCGGTCGCCAGCATGGTCGCCGCCTCGGACGGATTGCCGGACCGCCGCCTCTACCGCCGCTTCCGCATCCGCACGGTGGAAGGTGCGGATGACCCGCGTTCGATGGCGGAGGTCATCGGCCGCCGTTATAGCCGCGTCCGCGACGAGGGAAAGCCCTTTCCGGACCTGATTCTCATCGACGGCGGCGTCACGCAGCTTCGCGCCGCGCGCGAAGCGCTCGCGGCGCTCGGGCTCAGACAGGTGCCGGCCGTCGGCCTGGCCAAGGAGATGGAGGAGATCGTGCTGGACGACGGCCGCCCGCCGCTGCTGCTGCCGCGCGAGTCGGATGCCCTGCGCGTGCTCATCCGCCTGCGCGATGAAGCGCACCGTTTCGCGATCGATTATCACCGCCGCCTGCGCAACCGCCTCATCCGCGAATCCGCGCTCGACGAGATTCCGGGCATCGGCCCCGCGAAGAAAGCGGCGCTGCTGAAACACTTCGGCTCGGTCTATCGCCTTGCCCGCGCCACGCCCGAGGAGATCGTGGCCGTCCCCGGTATCGACCAGGTCCTCGCCGAAGCGATCCTCCGGGCGGTGACGCCGCGCGCGGATGCCTGACGCAGGAACGCTCAAGAAAAGTCATTTTTTGCAGACGGCTGCCGCGAGGGCTTTCAAGCCGTGCGCCGCTTCGCGGACGCGGTCTGGACGGGCAAAGAGGGCGGAAATCACCGAGATGCCGGCGATGCCGCTCCCGGCCAGCGAGCGCACGTTGTCCGCGTGGATGCCGCCGATGGCCACGACGGGGATGCGGACCGCCGCGCAGATGCCGGCCAGGGTCGTTAGCGGCACGTCCGCCGCATCCTGCTTGGTCGACGTCGGAAAGACCGCGCCGACGCCGAGGTAGTCCGCGCCGTCCGCTTCCGCGGCGAGCGCCTGCTCGACCGTTTGTGCCGAAACGCCGAGGATCTTGTTTTTCCCGAGGCGGCCGCGGATCTGCCGCACGTTTCCGTCGTCCTGCCCGATGTGGAGTCCGGCGGCGTCCGACGCGACGGCCACGGGAAGGTTGTCGTTGATGATCAGCGGAACCGTGAGGGCGTCGGTCACCCGCTTGATCCTCCGGGCCAGCTCGATGAAGGGGCCATCGTCCAGATCTTTCTCGCGGAGCTGGACGATCGTGGCCCCGCCGAGGATCGCTTCCTCGACCTGCCGTTCGAGCGTGTCGCACCCGGCGGGCGCGGCAGAGAGCCACGCCCGGTCAGTCACCGCGTAAAGCAACAGCGATTCACGCAAACCGTTCAATCTTCATCCCTCCGGCAAGCGTTGCCTCGTCCATCAGCGAGAGGCAGTCGATCAGATAGGTGCGAAAGCTTCCTGTTCCGGCATTTTCTTTCAGCGTGCGTGCGGCCGCCTGTTCGCCGGCGAGGCCCAGGGTGCAGAGCGCCGCGGCGACGGCCATGAGCATGCGTCCCTGCGCCGCGCCGCAGAAGGCGCCGGTCACCGCTGAAAGCATGCATCCGCTGCCGGTGATGCGGGACATCAGCGGATGGCCGTTATTCACCGCCAGCGTTTGGGCCCCGTCCGTCAGAATGTCCGTCGCGCCGGTCACCGCCACAACCGCGCCGGTCCGGTCCGCCAGCGCCTTGGCGGCCGCGGCTGTCCCTGCCAGCCCGTCCGCGCTCAAGTCCGAGTCGCTGGCGTCAACGCCCCGTGTGGCGCCGCTTCCGCCGAGGAGCGTCTTGATTTCCGAGACGTTGCCGCGGATCACCGCGAACGGAATCTCCCGCATCAGATCCAGAGCGGTGCCGGTGCGGAGGCGGGAGGCACCGGCTCCGACGGGGTCGAGGATCACGGGCCGGCCGAGCGCGGCGGCTTTCTTGCCGGCCGCGAACATGGAGGAAATCGTCCGCGCGTTGAGCGTGCCGATGTTGATCACGACCGCATCCGCGAGCGCGGCGATGTCCTGCGCGTCGTCGGGGTCGTCGGCCATCACCGGCGACGCGCCCACGGCGAGCAGCGCGTTCGCACAGTCGTTGACCGTGACGTAGTTGGTGAGGTTGTGCACGAGCGGTTTCTTTTCCCGCACGTCGCTCAACAGGTGGGCGATCTCTGCTGTATTTAGGGACGTCGACATGTGTTCTTCTCCTTGTCCGGCAACGGCGCGGCAGCGCCGAGGCTCAGTGCGGATGCAGGTGGCGCAGAATGTGCGGACGCTCCAGGCCGTGGGCCAGCATGAGCGCCTCATCGTTCAACAGCGTGGTGGCGGGACCTTCCGCCACCACGCTCCCGCCGTCCAGCACGACGACGCGCGAACAGACCTCGACGACCAGCTCCAGATCGTGCGTGGCAATGATCCTCGTGTGTTCAAACGAGCGGAGCTGTTCGATCAGGCGGCGGCGTCCGCGCGGGTCGAGATTGGAGGACGGCTCGTCCATGACCAGCACGTCCGGCGACAGCGCCAGAACCGTCGCGATCGCCACCGCGCGCTTCTCGCCGGCCGACAATTTATAGGGTGGGCGATTCTCCAAATGGCTTTTTCCGACACGTTCCAGCGCGGACGCGACCCGCCGTTCGATCTCGTCCGGCGGCAGGCCCGCGTTCAGCGGGCCGAAGGCGACATCTTCGCCGACGGTCGGCATGAAAAGCTGGTCGTCCGGATCTTGGAAAACCATGCCGACGGCCCGGCGCACCGCCGCCGCGGTCTCTCGCGTCAGGCGTGTGCCTCCGATGAGGATTTCACCCGAGGTGGGCCGCAGGTATCCGTTCAGGTGCAGAAGCAGCGTGGATTTCCCCGCGCCGTTTGCGCCGACCAGCGCGACGGCTTCGCCCGGCCCGATGCTGAGGGAAATGTTCTTCAGCGCCTCGGTTCCGTCCGGGTAGGCGAAATTCAGATTGCGGATCTCTACAACGGGTTGACTCACGATGCGCCTTTCATAAACAGGCCCCCCAGCATGTCGGCCAGATTCCACGTCCGCGCCACAACAAAGAAGGCGGTCCAGCCGAATAAGAATGCCGGATCGGCCCACCGGAGCGGGGCCGGGCGTAGCACCCGCACCTGGCCGTCAAAGCCGCGCGCCAGCATGGAGCGATAGACCCGGTCTGCCCGTGCCATCGATCTCAGCAGAAGATGGCCCACCAGCGAAACGTAAACGCGGAAGCGCACTTTCTTTGTTCCGGTGGAGCGGAGTTCGATGCTCCTGAGCATGCGTGAGCCTTCATCTGCGATGATGAACAGGTAGCGGTAAAGGAAGAGCAGTTGGACCGCGAAGACGCGCGGCACGCCCATGCGCTCAAGTCCCGCGCACAGCCGGTGCATGCCGGTGCACGCCACCAGCACAAGCGCCGCGCTGACCGTCAGCACGAAACGCAACATGATCGACGCGAACGAAAACCATCCGCCCGAAACAGGTGTTGCACCGATGACCGCCACCGTCCGATGGTCGAGGAGCGGATTAAAAATGCCGACCGCAACGGCAAAAGGCGCCGCCACGAGAAGCTTTCTGAACAGGCTGCGCGGCGGAATCTGACCGAGGAACATGAGCGTGACGGGGTAAAGGAAAAAGGGGGTCAGCGCGGACACCTCATCGCGTGAAAACGACATGACGAAGACGATGAAGAGGAGCGTCGTGACAGTTTTCACCCGCGCATCGAGCCGATGCACGGGTGTATCCTGCCGCCCCAGTTCATCCATGCGGCTGACCTCGATCCACGTTTCCAATCCCATTCAACGCGCCTTCTGGCTATCCTCCCCGCGACAGCGCGTCGCGCGGACGTGCCGTCTTTTCAGCACAAACCCGATCAAGCTTACCAGAACCAGCGTGGCGGCACCACCCGCAAGTCCCGCAACGGACGTGCCTGCGCTGACCGTCGGCCACGCGGCGGGGGGCTCCTCGCTTGCGGATGCCGCTTCGCCTGAAGCATTGTCTGCCGGTGCCTTGAAACCGTAATCGGGCAGCACCGCGGTGGTTTCCTGTAACTCGGACAAGCGTCTGCGCAAGCCGCTTTCCGTCCCGGCGATTTCTTCCTTGCCCGTGATTTTGGCGATCGACCACTCCAGCCCGTCCGGGTGCGTGGATGCAAACCAGCTGAGCGCTCCGCCGACCGCAACGGCGGCTGCCAGCAGCCCCAGCAGGACCGGCCGCATGTTGACGGCTACGCCGGCGGCGGGGCTCGCGCTCGGCATGACCTCCGGCCTTGCGCGGGCTACGAAAGAAACCACGGCCGCGGTCGTCAGGCCTTCCACGAGTCCGATCGCCAAGTGGATCGGTTGCATCAGCAGCACGAAGGTTCCGAACGGCAGATCGGATAGGCCGGACGCCTTCGTTTCAAGCACGACGCTGAACGCGCCGAGCTGCAGTCCCACGACGGCGGCGGCAATCGCCGCGACCACCGCGCGCGGCGACACGTATCGGCCGTTCGCAATGACCCGATAGAGGAACGGGTAGGCAATGAAAGACGGATAGAACCCGAGGTTGAAAATATTGCATCCCAGCGCCAGCAGCCCTCCGTCCGCGAAAAAGAACGCCTGAACGGTCAACACCGATGCGATGACCAGGAAGGCCGCATGCGGTCCCAGCAGCACGGCCAGGATCAGCCCGCCGCCCAAATGGCCGCTTGATCCCGTGCCGGGGATCGAGAAGTTGATCATCTGCGCCGTGAAAATAAAGGCGCCGAGCACGCCCATCAGCGGGACAAGATTGTCTCGTATGGATTCTTGCACCCTCCGTGCGCAATAGGCGATGAGTCCTCCCGAGACGGCCCACATCGTGCCTCCCACCGCAGGTGAAATCAACGCGTCTGCCATATGCATGGTCTGAGTCCCTTGTTGTTATTCCGATTTCTGTCCGGGAAGGCCGAACGTCCAGGTCAGGCCTGCCGTCGCCGTGAAGTCCGGCGTTCCGTCGCCACAGATGCGCGACCCCGCGGCGATGTCGCAGGCCAACGCGTCCGACAGGCTCCAGCGGAACCCCGAATTGTACTGGATGGCGGTTCCGCCCCCGTGCTCCATCGCCTTCTCGGCAAACACCTCGCCAACCCATTGGAGCGGCTCCGTGAGTTGATAATCCAGCGCTATCCCGTAGTGGACCACGTCGCCGATTTCTTCGCCGGACGGCTCGCCCATGAAAGAATAGCCCGCATTGAAATGTGCGCCCATTCGTTCCGTCAGGGTCTTCGATGCGATCCAGGCCAGATCGTAATCGGTCTCGCCGCTGCCGAGCCCTTCGTCTTCGTCGGCCGTCGGAAATTTGACAGACGGCGCGACCGCCTGCCGCGGGCACCAAGCCGTTTCGCCGACGTACTGCCATTTCGCGCCGATGGTCAGATCGCCGATCCCATTCTCCCGGATGCAGTCTTTCCCCGAGATGCTCTCAACGGTTTCCGTCCGCCGTTCGAATTGTCCCCCGAATCCGAGGCCCGCTTCAATATTGTTAAACAGCCCATAGGTCAGCCCCAGCGGAACATCCCAGTGCCGGCAGGAAGAGTCGCGGTAATAGGCGGACCCGACTTCGGCTTCGAATTTCCGGGGTTCGACAGGGTCGGCATCGTCGACCATGAGCGGACGTCCGGCAAAGGACATCGCGGCGGATAAAAGGAGCCCTGAAGCTGCAATGCTCGGAATCTTACTCAGACTCCGGACGCCTTCGGAATGGTTGCGCAGTGGTGTTAACATTTTCAAAAAAGGTAACACACATCCGGCGACGGCGTCAAGCAGTCCGCGAAAGTTTGACGAAAAAAACCGCACGGCCCGACACTGGGCCATGCGGCATTCGGTTGGCGCGGTTCGCGAAGGCGGTCGGTCTTCTATTTGTGGAACTCTTTGCCTGTCGTAGTGACGGTGAGCCGCCCGTGTTTGACGCCTTTCGCGGCGATGAGCTTGTCCGCGACTTCCTTCACGCTGTCGGCCCGGCCGCGGACGGCCAGCACTTCCATGCAGTTGTGGTGGTCCAGGTGCACATGCATGGCCGAGATGATGACGTCGCCGTGATCGTGCTGGATGTCCGTCAGGAGCGACTGGATGTTGCGTTTGTGATGATCATAGACGAGCGTGATCGTACCGGCGATCTCATGCTTCCCCTGTTGCCCGTAATGCTCAACAAGGCTGTCGCGGACGACGGCGGCAATGGCCTGAGAACGGTTGGCATAGCCTTTGGCCTTGGCCATGTCGTCGAGTTGGTCCGCCAGATCGCCGTCCATCGATACGCTGAACCGGCAAAGTTTTTTTTCGTTCATAGTGGTACCTGTTGGGACGGAACGTTACATGGATTGTGAGGGCAGGTCAAGCTCGTGCCGAAGGGCGGGGTGGGGCGGCGTTACGCGTTATTCCGCGACATAAACGCGGACGCCGTAGGGCGGGAACGTGTCGGTCAGAACGCCCTGCGCGAAATCGAGCGCCCGGGCGGGAGTCTGGTGCTCCGAGACCTTCTTGGCATCCCCGAGGACGAGTGCCGCGGTGATTTCCGCCTTCGCCGAGTTGGCGCAGAGCAGATACCGCTTCCCCATATAACGCTTTTCCATGACGTTGAGTGAAGGATGGCCTTGGCTGTCTTTCGCGGGGCCTGAGGCGACCGTCACGTGCGGCACAGGTCCGGTTTCAGACAGCAGGACCGTCTGCAGGTCACGGATCTCTTTGGCGACGCCGCACAACGTGCGCCATGTCTCGGCTGAGTGCGTCGCGCCGTGGTTCTGGCCGTGTCCGCCGTACGTGTACCACGTGATGCCGTTTGCGCCGTGGATCAGCGCGAGGTAGCTCATGGCCCGCAGTTCATCCGCCGTGGGAAAACGCGGCCAGCCCCACCCCTCGAAATATTGGATGATCGGCCAGACGGTTTTGACCGGGTTGCCTGCGGCCCGGATGTCGGCGCGCAGGGTTTGCATGTCCGTGATGATCTGAGGCACGTTGTCGTCGGTCCGGATGGGGTAGAGCTCCGGCAGGAATCCGTCGGTCGCGCCGACGAACGCGGAATAATTCGACCGGGGCGGGGCCCCGACGCCGTCGGCCTGGACGGTGATGTGATCCGGGTCGATCGCGCGGATGGCTTCGGAGAGGTCCGTCAGATGCCGGGGCATGACATGCATGGCGGTGTCATCGGCCAGATACCAAGCGAGCACGGCGGGGTGCGACCGCTCGCGCGCGACATCCTCAAGGACCTCGCGAATCTTCATGCAATTCGCGCCCTGGCCAGAGGCGAGGAACAAGCGTAGATTGTGGCGGGTGGCAGCGTCCATGAAATCGCGGAAATCGGCCGTGCGGCCTGATTGATACGTGTGGGCGACGTTGAACCCGTTTGCTTTCAGTTCCGCGAAGGCGCGGTCGAAGCTGTTGCTGTTGAACTCCTTTTTCCAGACCGCGTAGATGCCGATCGGAAAAAACGGCTCTTTGTCGATGAGAACGGCGCCGTCGTTTCTGAGCGTGACCGGGGCGCGCGTGTTCTGTCCGCCGATGAGTAACGGCCAGCGGGCGTCCAGGCGGTTGGCGGCCTGGTCCTCGATGACCATGCGGATAAGGTGCAGATTGGGCGGAACGTCAGACGGGTCACGCGCTTTCCCGGTGGGGGTGAGCGGCGCCGCAGGCGTGAAAATGAACGCGCCGCCTTTTTGCTGGAGGCGTGCGGTCTCCTCGTCGTCGTCCACCCAGAACCGGAGCGTGGCGGCGTTGATGGATGCCGGGTCCGACACGCGAAACAGGATCGGGGCCCGGGCATCGTTTGTCAGCTTTGGGGATAAAACTTCCAGCGTGGGCGGCGTGTCATCTACGCCATTCCACGCCTCGTCCGTGATTTCCCCGATTTTCACCCGCGTGATGACCGGGCTCAGTTTGGCGCTGCCGGACTGCAGCTTGACGCGGTAGCGCAGCCAGCGGGCCTGGTCTGGCAATGGCGGCAGGCGCTGTTCTGACGTGTCGAACGCGGAGGTCGGCGTGCCGTCCGGCCCGATGAAGGGTGTCCACTCGCCTGGGGCGTCGTGGTCATCGGGCGCCGCGGAAATCTGGAACGTCGCCTTTGTGCCTGCCGGGCAGGTGGCATTCCACATCAGTTTGGCCGAGGATGCCGCGCACGGGAACGGGCGCGAGACCGCCGTGCCGACGGGCACGTGTTCGCCGCGCGTCTGGGCGGTGAAGACCACGTGGCGGATATCCAGCGGCAGGCCGGACTCAATGTTGGGCGTGTCTGCGCCGATGCGGACGGTCGCACTGGCGGCTCCGGTTGGCACGGTGCCGGCGACAAGGGTCTCCTGCCACGCGCCGTCCGTGCAGTTCAGTCCGAACGGCTGGGCGCCGGCCTCACGGCCGTCCGCCGCGAGCCATTGGACGCACATCGAATACTTGCCTTGATGGCCGTTCGCCCGGGCGAAGACGACATCGCCGCGCGCGGTGATGCGCAGCTCGAAGAGCGTGCCCGGTGTGACGGCGATCGCGCGGGAGCAAAGGCTGAACGCGGTGTCGCATTTTTCCCCTTTGCGGCGGATTGAAAGATATGCCGCGCCGGCTTCCTGCTGCCGCTCGAACGTCAGCGCGTTCGCATAGTTTTCCGTCACCCAGTTGCCAGAGCCGTTTGGGAACGTTTCCTCCAGCAGCGTCCGGCTGGCCCAGGCGAGCCGGAGTGTCCCCTTCTCGCAGGCGACGCCATTTGCGGCGAGCAGGCTGGAGCCCGTGTCGGCCTGCGCCCAGACGCCGAGGGCGTTCCCCAGCAGCAGTGCGCCCAGCAGCGCGGTTTTGTGCGCTCCCGCGTTCCGGCATTTCCGAACATGGCCTCGTTTTCCGTCCATCGTTTTTCCCCTCCTGCACCGTTGCACCTTCCGTCGCCTTGTCCGACGTTCTGCTTTACCGTATAGGCTGCCGGGCCGAATGTCAATGCGGTCCGCTCCGCTGTGCGCATTGACAGGCATCCCTCCGGACCGTATGCTTTAACTCAAGAGGGGGGGGGGAGCATGGAATGAAGACGTTGTCGGCATGGAGGGTGGCGGTTGCTTTTTTCGCAGGGGCCGGTGCGGTGTGCGCGGCGGAATCGAATGCGGTGCCCGTATGGGCCGACACCGCGCCGCTGACGGCTCAGAATGTGGTGCTCGCGCTCGAGGACGGGACGTTCGTGCGCGTGGATGTGCTGGGCGAACGGCTGTTCCGGATCCGTCACGCAAGGACCCCGCAGTGGAGGGAGTCCGCTCTCAATCGGTACGGCATCCTGACCCAGGCGTTCCCGGCGGCCGCTTTCCGGCGTGCGGAGGTGGAGGGCCTGTACACGTTCACCACGTCGCAAGCGAAACTCTCGGTGGCTCGTAAGAGCGGCGCGGTTTCGCTGGTCTCGGCCGACGGCAAACGTCTGACGCGCCAGACGGCTGCGCCGCAGCTCACGGCTTCAAACGGCTACGAGGTGCGGTTCGGCCTTGAAAAGGACGAGCGCCTGTACGGGCTGGGTGACGTCAACCGCGACAACGTCATGCGGCGCGGCGGCGTGTACGACTTCTGGGTGCTCAATGTGACTTCGTATATTCCGGTCCCCATGATCCTGAGCCAGCGCGGCTGGGGCCTGCTGATGAACACGACGTGGCGCAACACCTTTGATGTGGGCAAGAGCGATCCCGACGCGCTGATCTGCGCCGCGGCGCAAAGCGATCTCGACTACTACCTGTTCTGCGGGGCTGGCTATCGGAGTCTGCTCGACACCTATACGGGCCTGACCGGACGTCCGGCTCTGCTGCCGATCTGGGGCTACGCCTTCACCTACGTGTGCAACCAGAATATCGACGCTTTCAATCTGGTGAACGAGGCGCTGGAGTTCCGGCGCCAAGACATGCCCTGCGACGTGATGGGCCTCGAGCCGGGGTGGATGTCGAAGTTCTACGATTTTTCGACCGGAAAGAAATGGCATCCGCAACGGTTTTATTTTCCGTATTGGGCGCCGAAGGGCGGCCACACGTTCGTCAGTGCATTGGCGCGAAAGGGCTTCAAACTCAGCCTCTGGCTCTGCTGTGATTACGACCTGAGCGTGTACGAAGAGCAGTGTGCGGCCGGTCGGAAACCGCAGCTCTCAACCGCGAAGTCCGCTGTGCCGGACGGCGTACCAGAGGTTTTCCACGACGAGCATCTGACCGGCACGGCGAAAGACAAGGCCAAGTCTGCAGCAAAAGAGCAGGAGCAAGCGCCGGAAGGAACGGAGCCGTGGTTTGAGCATCTGAAGTTTTTTGTCGATCAAGGGGCCTCGGCATTCAAGCTGGACGGTGCGAACCAAGTGGTCGAACATCCGAAGCGCCAGTGGGGTAACGGCATGTCCGACGGCGAGATGCACAACCTCTTCCCCGTGATCTATGCCAAGCAGATGTCGCGCGGGTTCGAGGGCCACACCAAGCGTCGCTCGATGGTGTATTCCGCGGGCGGATACGCGGGCGTGCAGCAGTATGTCGCCACGTGGGCGGGCGATACAGGCGGCGGCGCCAAGCCGCTGGCCTCCATGCTGAACCTCGGTTTCTCGGGGCACTCTAACCACTCCTGCGATATGGACATCAATAGCGTTGCGGGAATCCACTTCGGTTTCCTGCAGACTTGGGCGCAGCAGAACAACTGGGACTACTGGTATCAGCCCTGGCTCAATCACGAGAAGCTGATTCCTGTGTTCCGCGCTTACGGGCAGTTGCGCTACAAACTCCTGCCCTACCTCTACTCCAGCGCGGCGGAAGCGGCGCAGACGGGCTATCCGGTGATGCGCGCGATGTCGCTGGCGTACCCCGATGATCCGGCCTGGGACGGCTGCCTGGGACAGTACATGCTGGGTGATGCCCTGCTCGTCTCCGCCTATGCCAAGGAGGTCCGTGTCCCGACTGGGCGGTGGACCGACTTCTGGACCGGGGAGAAGGTGGAGGGGCCGGCGGTTCTGCCGGTCAAGGTGACGGACGCGCACGGCGGTGCGCTGCTGGTCAAGGCCGGTGCGATCATCCCCACGTGGCCGCCCAAGAGCCATGTGGCAAAAGGCTGGAACGAGGAGGTCGGCCTCCTCGTTTATCCCGACGCGCCGGGCGCGTTTACGCTTTACGAAGACGACGGCGTCAGCCTCGGCTACCGCGCCGGGATGTCGGCTCGTACACGTCTGACGTGCGGAACTAACGGAAAGGCGGTCACGCTGAGGGTGGGCGGGCGCGAGGGACGCTACGACGGCATGCCCGCAACGCGCGACTTCACGGCGACGCTCACGTTGGCGGCGCGCCCGAAGTCCGTCACGCTCGACGGCGTGTCGGTGACGAATTCAACCTGGAATGCTGCGGCGGGGACGCTGACGGCCGCGATTCCCGCGTGCGGCGCGAAGCCGCGCGTACTCGTCTGCGAGTGACGCCCGGGACGCGGCCGTGCGCTAGAGCGCTCTCAGGCCCAGGCTCTGAGGCGAGGGTGCGAGGGTGACGGGCGCGTAATAGGCGGCGACCTCATGCTGGGACGCGAGGGCGCGGAAGCGCTCGATGTCTGCGGAAGATGGCTCCGGCGCGTCGGCGCGCACGAAGTAGAAGGCCAGCTTGCCCGCGCTGTTCTGCGCAAAGATCTGCGGCTCGCCTTTTTCGTCCGTGTTGGCCGAAATCACCGTCTGGTCCGCGGCGGTCAACTGATCGCACATGAAAAGAACCGCTTGGGCGTGGGGACTAATTGCGGACTCCCAACTGAAGTGCGGCTTTCTCGTACTTGGCGAAGGCGTCGCGGAGGCATTCCATGACGGCGCGGGAAGAGATTGTGGCCGCGGTGATGGCGTCGACGTCGCCGCCGTCTTTCTTCACGTGCCAGTCGGCCTTGATGGGGCGGCCCAGCAGGGGGTTGCGGAATTTTTCGGATTCCATCTTGGTGCCGAGGCCGGGGGTCTCGTTGGCGACGAGCTTCTGATAGTTCACCAGCTTGCCGTCCGCGCTGAGGCCGACCATCAGGACAATCTCGCCGCCATAGCCGTTCTTGGAGCGCCCTTCCAGCGCGATGCCCGCAAACCGGTCCTCTTTTTTGGCGACGAAAAAAGTCACGCCGTCGACGACTTTCTTTTCCGGCGTGGCGACCCCCTCGGGCAGCACCTTGGCCGCCGCATTGGCGGTGCGCAATTCCAGCGCGGCCGCGATGGGGTCCTTGGTTTTGCTGTAGACCGCGGCCAGCAAGGCGGAGCTGACCGCGCAGATAACCGTGAGAACGAGAATGAGTTGGATCGTTTCTTTCATGGATTGGTTCACCCTACTTCTTCGAGCCGAAAACGCGGTTGCGGGTGGCGCGGTTAATGAGCGGCGTGAAAGCGTTCATGATCAGGATGGCGAAACTGACGCCTTCAGGGTAGGCGCCGGTTTTGATCGTGCGGATCAACATGGTGATGATGCCGCAGCCGACGCCGAAGATCAGCATGCCGCGCTTGGTGACCGGGGTGGTCACCATGTCCGTGGCCATGAAGAACGCGCCGAGAATCAGGCCGCCGGAGACCACATGCAAAAGCGGTGGAATCGAGGTGGCCGGCGAGACGAGATGCAGGACTGCGGCATAGGCGAACACGGTCAGCAGATAGGCGGCCGGGACGTGCCAGGTGATGACCTTGCGATAGAGCAGATAGGCCGCGCCGATCAACAGGGCCAACGCCGAAGTTTCGCCGATGCAGCCGTTCATGTTGCCGAAGAAGAAGTCGGCGAGCAGGTGCGTGTCGAAAACCGGGAGCGGCTGGCCTGACTTCAGCGCTTCTTTAGCGAAGCCGAGGGGCGTCGCGGTGGTGGTGGCGTCGACGGCGGCGGTGGCTTGGGTCACCGTGTTTGTGACCGCGTAGGAGATCTTCTGGACCCATGGCGACTGGCTCCATGTCGTCATCGCGCCGGTGAAGGAGATCAGCATGAAGGCGCGGCCCGCGAGCGCCGGATTGAAGGGGTTGTAGCCGAGTCCGCCGTAGACCTGTTTAGCGATGGCGATGGCGAAGATCGAGCCCGCCGCGGCCATCCAGGAGGGGAGGCCGGGCGGCAGGTTGAAGGCCAGCAGGAGGCCGGTGACCACGGCGCTGAAATCGGAAAGGGATGATTCCCGCTTCATGGTTTTGCGGCAGAGCCACTCGACCAGCAGGCACGTCGCCACGCACACGGCGGTCAGGCGCAGGGCGTCCAGCCTGAAGAACCAGAGGGCGGCCGCGAATGCCGGCAGGAGCGCGATGACCACGTCCAGCATGATGCGCTCGACCGATTCGCCGGAGTGGGTGTGCGGCGAGGA
>CAZOIS010000091.1:0-16778 GCA_964579865.1 uncultured Lentisphaeraceae bacterium
AACTCAATAAACTCGCAGCCTAAAAACGTTCATTTGATCTTGCAAGTCGCCCCGCCCGCGGGCCATCGCGCTCTCCCCCCTTGCCGTTTATCTGAACCCCGCGAGTTTGTGCGTCTGCAACGAAAGCAGCCACTTGCCCTGGCGTCTTCCTCGATTGAGTTCGCCCAGCAGCCGGACCGTCTCTTCTATGTTTATCACCCCCGCCCGTTCGCATGGCGACAGAAAATAATGAAGGGCCTCAATGCGGTTGCGCATCTCTTCGCAGAACGAGCGGACATCGCCATCCACCACGACACGCACCTCGTCAGCACGCGTCACCATGCGCTCATCCTCGTATAAAAACGCATAGAGCGCTTTGGGCGAAACCGACAGGTAATCGATTTTGCGCAAACATTCCTGAGGCGGCGCGACGAGGCCGTTTGTCTCGGCGCCGATCCAATAGCCCAGATCTTTGAATGTTGCCAGAAGGTCTTCAAGGCCCTCTTGAATGAACGGCTCTCCCCCCGTGAGAATCAGCGCCTTGGAACGGAACGCGGCCACCCGAGCGACTACCGCATCAATGCCGAGCGACTCGTGCGTGGCGAAATCGGTATCGCACCACGGGCAGTCCAGATTGCACCGTCCGAAGCGCAAAAAAACGACCTCTTTGCCGGTGTTGTACCCTTCGCCCTGCAACGACTGAAAAATCTCAACTACCGGATATGTCTGATCGTCCAGCATGCAGGCTCAGTCCTCACGGAATTCCGCACATGATTCGGGTGTCTCGTAAACCTTGACGGACACCACGTTGACCCGCCCCTCCAACTCACGGAAGAAATGCCGTGCAAGATTCTCAGCCGTCGAGCGGAAAGGCAGCCCCACGCTTTTCATGCCGTGCTTGGCGATCACCGCAGCGATCTCACATTCGCTCGCGCTGGACTGATCAAAAATGAACGCATGATCGAACCGGTCAAGAATCGTCACGCGCATGACCTGCTTCAGATCCTTAAAATCAATCACCATGTCGTTGCCGTCCGACGTGTCCGCCACCTGCACGATCACCCGATACGTGTGCCCGTGCAGGTTCTTGCACTGACCGGCGTGATTGGTCAGGACATGCGCCGCATCGAATTGACACTGTTTAGAAACCGTTAACATCACTTCCTCTTGCTTTTGAGATAAGCTTCGTATCCGCGCCGCCTCAATACGCAACTTGGACAGGTTCCGCAACCGTGCCCGATGACGCCGTTGTAACAGGTCAACGTATGCTCAGCGACATAGTCTAAAACCCCAAGACTGTCGGCCATCGCCCAGGTTTCCGCTTTGGTCATCTCCATCAGCGGCGTGATCAAACGGAATCCGTAGTCCATCGCGAGGTTCAATGTCACGTTGCATGACTTGATGAAAACATCCCGGCAGTCGGGATAACCGCTGAAGTCCGTCTCGCAAACGCCAATGATGATGTCGCGAATCTTCCGGCTTTTGGCATAAATCGAGGCGACCAGCAAAAACAACATGTTGCGGCCATCCACAACCGTGTTGGGACATGCGTCCGCCTCCGCTTTCGTGATGGCCAGATCATGATTCAGCAGCGCGTTGGTGGTCACTTGGCCATACCAGTCCAAATCGATAACCGGATGGTCGGTCACGCCGAAGTGCGCGGCGATCCTCTTGGCGACATCCACTTCCAGCCCATGCCGCTGGCCATATCGGAACGTGATGCAAGCCACATTTCCGCGGCCGTAATCGCGCGTCGCCTGTGCCAGACATGTCGTGCTGTCCTGGCCGCCAGACAAAACAACCAGCGCTTGTTCGCCCCTCATTCCTGACACCTATCCTCTCATTCCGTCATGCGAGCGGAAACGCTCCTCCGCCAAGGCCGCATAGGCCGTCCCCGGACGTCCGAAATTCACGTAGGGATCGATCGAAATGCCCCCCCGCGGCACAAATTTGCCCCACACCTCAATGTACTTCGGCTCCATCAGCGCACGCAGATCCTTGAGAATGACGTTCACGCAGTCTTCGTGGAAGTCGCCGTGATTCCTGAAACTGAACAGATAGAGTTTGAGGGATTTACTTTCCACCATCCGTACGCCGGGCACATATTGGATCGTAATCGTCGCGAAGTCGGGCTGTCCCGTCACCGGGCAGAGCGAGGTGAACTCGGGACACGTGAACGTCACCCAGTAGTCGACATCTTGGTGTTTGTTTACAAACGTTTCCAAGACCGAAGGGTCATACCGTTCCGCGTAGACCGTCTTCCGTCGCCCCAGCAGGGTCACGCCTTTTAGCTCGCGCTTCATGCGACTCATGAGATGCTCCTTTAAGTTCGCCTACATTATCCTGATTCACATCCGTGATTTCAATGGCTTTTTCCAGGCATGCCAGACGGCGGACGCCGCACCGGATACAGAGGCTGTGTCGAATCACGACGCACGCCAACGGCTGTGAAAACGACGGCGTCGCCCGGACAGGTTTGGGCGCACAAAATGCAACCGATGCAACGGACCGGTTTTCGCCTGTCCGGATTGCCGTTTCGAGAAACGCTCAGGCCTTTGAGATTTTTTGTGGCACCCATCATGGGTTATGATAAAATTCCAAACATCAATGGAGATTGTATGAACACTCGTGAGATTTTGTTCCTGACCGCTTTTTCCGCCGCCCTTTCATGCTGGACCGGATGTGCGAGCTCGCGCGTTATCGAAAACACACGCGTGCCAGAGATTGTCATCACCGAATCCGGCGCAATCACCTTTAACGACGAGCGCATCGAGGTTGCCAAAATCGCATCCGTCATCAAGTCTGCCGGTTTTGAGCACACGCAGGAAGTCAACATCCTGATTCCGGACAAACCGGACCGTTCAATCATGAAAGCCGTTTCCGGCGAACTTGTCCGCAACGGCTACACGCGTACGATCTTTGTCAAAAACCGCAAAGCCAGCGCTGTCGTGCCGAAGAAATAGAACGTATGGCCCATGCCCACCACAGCCCCCCGCACAAAATCGGAATCGCGTTCGGCAGCGGCGGCGCACGCGGCTGGGCACACCTCGGCGTGTTGCGGCGTTTGGAAGAACTGGGCATCACAGCCCATTGCGTCGCAGGGACGAGCGCAGGCGCCATTGCCGCGGCGCTCTACGCCTCAGACAACCTTGCGACCATGGAAGATTTGGCCACCCATCTGGATTGGAAGCAGGTTGCGCAGCTTTTCCTCGAAGTCAGCTTCCCCCGCTCCGGGCTCCTGACCGGAAAGAACGTGATGCGCTTGCTGAGAAACGTGATTGGGGTCCGTGCGATATCGAGTCTGCGCATCCCGTTCGCCGCGGTCGCCACCGACCTTGAAACTGAAAAAGAGGTCATCTTCCAATCCGGGAATTTGTATGAAGCCATCCGGGCCAGCATCGGGATACCCGGCATCTTCACAACGTCCCGCTGCGACGGCCGGCACCTTGTCGATGGCGGACTCGTCAACCCGCTCCCCGTTTCGGTCTGCCGTGCCATGGGGGCCGATTTCGTGATCGCGGTCGACGTCAACCTGAGGGCCTCTTGCGAAAAGCCCAAGAACGAGAAAAAGATTAAGCTACCCGCCCCGTCCCCGCGCATCTCAAAACTGATCGAGTCCCTCGGGAAATTCATTCCTCAGCGGCCGGCTCGGGCCTCAAGCATGGCTTACAGCTGGGCCAATGCGAAAAAAGAAGCGGACGACCTTTCCATCTTCGACGTGCTGACCCGCTCATTCCGTCTCGTCGAGAACCAGATCACCCGTCGTGAAATCGCCCTCAACCCGCCTGACATCCTGATCCAACCGGCCGTGGGTGACATCATGACGCTGGAGTTCCATCGGGGCCCCGAGGCCATCTCTGCGGGCAGAGCCGCCGTCGACGAGGTATTGCCCCTCCTTCAACCGCTCATTCGGATATGAACCCTGACACCTTAGAGAATGCCATGCCGCTTAGCCGTCTCGAATTCCTCCGGAACGAAATCCGCCGACACGACCGCCTCTACTATGTGGAGGCCAGGCCCGCAATCGGCGACGCCGATTATGACGCGCTCTACCGTGAACTCGAAGACCTCGAGGGAACGCATCCCGAATGGATTACGCCCGACTCTCCGACCCAGCGCGTCGGGGGCGCCCCGCTTTCTGCCTTTAAGCAAGTCCGCCATGACCCGCCCATGATGAGCCTCGACAAGACTCATTCCCGCGACGATCTGATCGATTTTGACACTTTTCTGCGTCGCCAGCTTCCCGACGAGGTCTGGGATTACGTTGTCGAGCCCAAGGTCGATGGCGTGGCTTTTTCCCTGCTTTACCAGAAAGGGATCCTTACCCGCGCCGCAACGCGCGGCAATGGCGATATCGGCGATGACATCACCGCCAACATCAGGACCATCCGGTCTGTTCCCCTTTCGATTGCGGAGGCGGGGGATCTCCTCGAAGTGCGCGGCGAAGTGTACATGACACGCGCTGGTTTTGCGGAGCTCAACCGGCGCGAAGAGGAAGCCGGCCGTGAGCCTTTCATGAACCCCCGCAACGCCGCCGCAGGCTCGCTCAAACAGCTCGACCCCCGCGAAGTGGCGCGCCGTCCCCTCGATGCCGTCATTTACGCGGCGGGCGTGGTCAAAGGCGTCGATTTCCCCACGCACGGCGGCATGCTCAAGCAGTTTGCCGACTGGGGCTTCAGGACACCGCCGTGGCAACGGCTCTGCGTGGACATGCCTGCCGTGTTGGCGGCCATCGACGAACTCGAAGCCATGCGGCACAGCTTCCCCTTCGAAATCGACGGCGCGGTCGTCAAAGTCAACCGACGCGATCTGTACCAGAAACTCGGAAGCACTGCCAAATCGCCGCGCTGGGCGCGCGCGTTTAAATACGAGCCGGAGCGCGCCGAGACCCGCATCTGGAAAATCACCGTCCAGGTCGGTCGGACCGGCGTTCTTACGCCCGTCGCGGAACTTGACCCGGTGCTGCTCGCCGGATCCGAGATCTCCCGCGCGACGCTGCATAACGCTGACGAGATCGCCCGCAAGGATATCCGCGTCGGGGACCGCGTCTGGGTCGTCAAGGCCGGCGACGTCATCCCTGCCATCGAGAGCGTGCTCACGGAGAAACGCGGCGGCGGCGAGACCGTTTTCGCCATGCCGGACACCTGCCCTGAATGCGGCGGCGCGGTTGCGCGCATCGCCGATGAAGTGGCGCACCGCTGCACCAACCCCGCTTGTCCCGCTCAGCGCGTGGGTCGCCTCGAACACTTCGCGTCACGCGACGCGCTCGACATTCGCGCCATCGGCGGAAAGGTCGCCGAGGCCCTCGTCGCGCAGGAATGGGTCAAGGAGCCCCTGGACCTTTTCTCGCTCACCTTGCCCCAACTCGAAGCTTTCCGAATCGGCGACGAAACCACAGGCACGCGCAAGTTCGGCAAAAACGCGCAAACCGCGATAGAAGCGCTTGAGGCGGCACGAACGCGGACGCTTGACCGCTGGCTCTTCGCCACGGGGATTCCCAACATCGGCGTCACCGTAGCCGACCAGATTGCCGCGGCTCACACACGTTTTTCCGAGCTCGCAGATTCGCCTATCCTCACCGCAGTTGTGAAGCTCAACGACCTGTACGATCAGGCGACCTCGGTCAACCCTCGCTCTACGCTGTTCCGGCCCAAAGATGACGCCGAACGAGAAGAGCGCCAAGCGCGCTTCAACCGAATTTGCGGCGAAATCGGCGTTGCCGGCGATTTCCTTGTCGCTGCCGGTGTGGCCGAAAAAACACCGAACACCACGCTTCCTCCACTCTACAGCTGTGTCATCAAAACAGAAGCGGCCAAGTCTGTGCTGGCGTTTTTCGCCGCGGACTACGGCAAACGCTATCTCGAGCGCCTGCGTGCGCTGGGCATCGACCCCAAAGCAAAAGACAAGCAGACCGTCGCCGCAGATGCGCCGCTTGCGGGAGCCACGTTCGTCCTGACGGGAATCCTTTCACAACCGCGTAGCGAGATCGCTGAACGCATCAAAACTGCCGGCGGCATTGTGCAGGAAGCCGTCAGCACGACGACACGCTATTTGGTGACGGGCCGCGACGCCGGAGCAACGAAAATCAACAAGGCCAGGAAACTCGGCACCCGCGTTCTCGATGAGGCCGAACTACTTGCGTTCCTCTCTGGCAACGCCCCCGTCCCGCCGACGGCATCCCCAACGGTCCCGTCGTCGCCGTCACCCATTTCTGTGCCGTACCATCAACAAGAACTCTTCTGACATGGCGCGCACGTTCGCCTGAAACGGACGAAACGCATTTCGGCATTGCGACCGGCATGCTCTTCCTGCTAAATTATTTAAATGTGCCGGCGAAATTAAGAAGCCGTCGGCACCGCGATACCGGAGGATTTTTTTGATGAGCGACTTGTGTCCCTGTGGAAGCGGTCATTCCTACGAGGAGTGCTGCGAACCTTATCTGATCGAACGCGCAAAGCCGAAAACTGCCGCCGCACTCATGCGATCGCGTTACTGTGCCTATGCGATGGGCTCGGTCGATTATCTGTATAAAACGTCGGGGCCGAAGGTTCGCAAAGAGTTTGACGCCGAGAGCAGCCGGAAGTGGGCTGAGTCCGCCAAATGGACCGGGATCGAGATTTCCTCCGAAGAGGGAGGGGGCGCAAAAGACGAGAGCGCGGCCATCGAGTTCATTGCCCACTACTCGATCAACGACACAGACTTCAACCACCACGAGCGGGCTGAATTCGCAAAGATCGACGGCGAATGGCGTTTCATAGACGGCAAGATCTTTGGCCCCAATCCGCTTCGGCGGGAACAGCCGAAGATCGGGCGCAACGATCCTTGCCCCTGCGGCAGCGGAAAAAAGTATAAGAAGTGTTGCAGTCAAGAGTCGCGGCATGACACCTGAGGCATTCATTTTTGATCTCGATGGCACGCTGCTCGATACGGAGTTAATCTGGGCCGACGCGATGTGTGCGTTTCTTGCCGACCGGCATTGCCATTGTCAAAAAGAAACATTGTTGCATATCGTTTTCGGCCGCTCATGGACTGACATCTACCGCGACATTACGGACCGGTTTCCGATGCTTGCCAACACGCCGGCGCATGTCATGGCCGAAGGTTTGCGTGAGTATTACTTGCAGCTGCGCAGCCAAGGGAATAACATCATCATCCACTCGTCTTCCGCCCTGCTCAAGAAATTGGCGGAACAGTGGCCTGTCATCATTGTTTCCGGGTCCCCGCGCATCGATGTCGAAGAGGCCGTAAAACTTCTTGATGCGGCCCGTCATGTCCGCTTTGTGCTCGGAGCGGAAGATTATTCGCCCGGAAAGCCTTCGCCGGCCGGATTTCTGGCGGGCGCAAAACGGCTCGGCATCTCGCCCCGGAAGTGCCTCGTCTTCGAGGACTCGCACGCGGGCGTCACCGCGGCCAAGGCTGCGGGCATGTGGTGCGTCGCGCTTGATCGCTCCTGCGCGCATCCGCAAGATCTCACGGCGGCTGACTGGGTGCTGAAGGACCTGGCCGATTTTTCGGTCGATGAATTTATGAAGCGCCTCAAGGCCTGATCCGCCCGGTAGCGGCCAGACGAGTCCTCGGCAACAGGGTTCCCGGCAGTTACCTGCAAAGCGCAAAACCGCCCACGCAGGTGTCCGCGCCGAAACCGTAGCTCTTAACCTTTACAAACAAATCACGGCTGCTGCGCATCGACTCGGGGACCATGAACACGTTGACCGAAAACCGCGTCTCCAACAGCGGGGTCTCCGTCCATGCGGCTCCGTCCACCGACGCGAAGACGTGGACCGGCTCGCCGGTCTTGCGCTGCTTGCTCAGCGCGGCCAGCACGGCGAAACGCGTCGCGCCTCGTCCCTTCTCCGCCAGCGGCAGCCGGCAGACCAACTCGTCCACATAAAACCACCACGTGCCACAGTCGCCGCCCTTACCGCTCACGAACGCCGCGCTTGCCGCTTCCGGGTCATCGCCGATCTGAAAGTGCCACACGACGTCCTTGCGGCCCTCGAACGGCAAGGCAATGGGAGGAGAGGGACGAGAGAGATCAGGCATCGTCTCGGCGCGGAACCCCTGCGCCACGTCGCAGAACACGCGCGCCGTGATGCGGCCATCGCGCATGCCGTAGATCCAGTAACCGTCGACGCTCTTGACGTGCGACGACTGGACGATTTTTGTTTTCGGCAGCGCGAAGACCGAGGTGGCGTTGCCGTGCACGTGTCCTGCCAGCAGCCAAAGCGGTCCCGAATGGTTCGCGAAAGCCTCTCGGACCATCGCCGGTATGCCGCGTTCCCGTTCCGTCATGCCCAGCGATGGCTGGTGGACAAGCACCACCGCGGTTTGGCGCTCCGGCAAGGCGGCACACTGTTCTCGGATCCATATCCGCTGCTGCGCATCGATCCCGCCGTCGTGTCCGCCGTTCCAGACCATGAACCTAATGCCCGAATCTTCAAAGGTCTGATACGGCAGACACGATTTGAAAACCGTCCGGAAAAAAGCGGCGCCGACCTCGCGCGGCATGGTGTCGTGGTTGCCGACCACCAGTTTGAGAGGAATATCCTTGCGCAGCTTCTCAAGCTTCTCGCGTAACCCTTCTAGCTCCTGACGCGCGCGGCTTTTGCCTTTTCCGTCAGGCGTGTGGCCGAAGCTGCGCGAGACGCTGCAGCCGTTGTCGCCCAAAAGCGCGACGAAACGCGGGGCGGGCCGCATCGCGTTCCAATCGGCGATCTGCGCGAGGAAATGCTGGCTGTATTCGGGATCGTGCACGTCACCGCACACCACAAAGACGCTGCTACCGTGGGCCGCAGGATCGAACCCTTCCGCCCTGAAAGCTTCTAGCCAATCCTGTTTCCATAAGGTCTCAGCCCCGAACGCCGAGCATGCGGCTAAAACCGCAGCCCACGCCGCCCCCTTAAGAAGTCCGTGTCTGTTTCGCATCATTTCATGTTCCCCGTCCTGAAAATTGAAGTTTAAATGGTAACACATCGCGACAAAACGGTCACTCCGCGTTATTCGCATCGGCGCCCATTCCTGCTGGATACCATACTCCGCATGTCCTATACTGTTTTTGAATGGTGACAGGTATAAAAAACGTTTGGGGCTGTGCCTTACTCGCCGCGCGTTTCTGCATGGCTGCCCCTTCTGTTATCATTTCCGAATTCATGGCCGAGAACAGCGGCATCCGTTACGACTCGTTCGGAAAAGCCTCCGACTGGATCGAGCTGCAGAACACAACCAGTCGCGCCATCAGACTGGCCGACTGGTCACTGACCGACAATGCCAGTACTCCGACAAAATGGGTCTTGCCCGACGTCACCCTGCCGCCTTGGGGCTCTCTCCTGTTGTGGGCTTCGAACGCCGACTGTACCGACCCTGCAGGCGAGCTCCACACCAACTTCGCGCTCAGCAAAAACGGCGAATATCTCGGGCTCTATGACGCCGACCACATGCTGGTCCACGACTTCGGCGCCAGCTATCCGCCGCAGTACGAAAACATCTCATACGGACTCGCCGTCTCGCTGGTCCAAGAGGTGACGGAACTGGTCTCGACCGTTTCGCCCGTCAGAGCCTGCTGCCCGACCAACGATGCGCTCGATGCAATCTGGCGCGACCAGGCCTTCGATGACAGCGGCTGGACCAACGGCATCCTCCCCGCCGGTTACGGCACCAAAAACCCATCCTGGGTCTCGCAGGTCAACCTCAGCCTACTCCCGATCGCGCAAGGCAAGCCGGGCGTTTACCTGCGAATTCCGTTCACGGTCAACGATGCGCCCGCCGTCCAGTCGCTCAGCCTGACGATGACCTACGACGACGGAGTGGCTGCCTACGTCAACGGCGGCTTCGCGTGCGGCGTGAACGCCCCACCCTACGAAACCCTGAGCTACACCAACTATTCCGCCGCGATCCTCGGCGATCCCGCCACGTTGACCTCCGCCGACATCAGCAACGCCACCAACCGTCTGACCGGCGGCGTGAACATGCTGGCGGTCCACCTGATGAACTGCAACGCGTCGAGCAGCGACCTCTTCCTTAAACCCCGCCTGATTGCGGTCAGCAAAACGCTCTATGCCACGAACGACCCCGGCTTCCTCATCACCGCCACGCCCGGCACCCTCAACGGCGACGCCGCAACCCAGCGATTGCCGCAAATCGTCACCTTCTCCCGGCCTGCCGGCATCATCGCCACGGCCATTCCCCTCACCCTCAGCGGCAACGCCGCCGGCCAGACCATCCGCTACACGACCAACGGCGCCGATCCGACCCTGGCCAACAGCACGCTCTACACTGGCCCCTTCGACGTCTCGGCCTCCTGTCACCTGCGCGCACGCGTCTTCGACGCAGCCGGGCGCAGCGGCACGACGTCCACCGCACAATACACGTTCTACGCCACCGATTCTGCCACGCTCAATTTCGCGACTGCACTCCCCATCCTCGTGTTGAGGGAAAACGACCCCGTGCTGAACGGCATTCCGACGGCTGAATCCACCAATTACACCGCGTGTACGGCGCACCTCATTGAACCTCTCGGCGGAACGGCATGCCTCACCAGTCCGGCCGCTCTGACCGCCCGCGCCGGCATCCACATCCGCGGCTCATCCTCTTCCGGTTGGGCAAAAAAACCTTTCACGCTCACCTTCTGGGGCGAAGACAACGACGACCGGAAGGTCGCCATCGCCGGTTTCCCGGACGGCTCCGATTTCGCGCTCATCGCGTCCTACCATTACGACCGCACCTATATGCACGATGCTCTGATGTTCGACCTCTCCCGGCAAATCGGGCGGTGGGCCCCGTGCACGCGCTGGGTAGAACTCTATCTGATCGGCAACGAGACGAACGCCCTTTCCGCATCCCGGTACCAAGGTCTCTATGTGCTGGAAGAACGCATCAAGGCCGGCAACGGGCGCGTCCCGGTCGACGACGTCGTCTCGCCGGGCGACACCGCTCAGCCCGCCCTTTCCGGCAGCTATCTCTTTAAAGCCGACCGCGTAGACTATGACGAGTACAGCTGGAGGACCGCGCATAACTTCCCGAACAGCAGCGGTCGCTACATGGTCATGGCGTATCCCAAGCTGGACACGCTCCAGCCCGAGCAGCGGCTCTATCTCGTCAACGCGTTCAACGATTTCGAGAACACGCTCTTCGGCAGCGACCCCTTGAATCCCGCAACCGGCGTCGGCCGACACATCGACCTGCTCTCCTGGGCCGATTTCCACATGATGAAGATGTACTCCATGGACGTCGACATCTTTACGCTCAGCTCCTGGTTCCACAAAGACCGCAGCGGCAAGATCATGGCGGGGCCGGTCTGGGATTTCGACCGCTCGCTCGGCCCCTACGGGAATGATTATGCCACAAACCCCAACGTCAAACGCTGGGACGTCTGGACCTTCGCCTCGGAGCCCTTCATCCGCGCCGATTTCTGGGGCAAACTGCACGCCCAGCCCGCCTTTCAGCGTCTCTACTGGGACCGGTGGGCCGAGTTGCGCAAAGGTGCGCTTTCCAACACCAACCTTGCGACCACCATCGCCCGCCTCAAGTCAGGCCTGCCCGAAGCCGCCGCCACCCGCGACTACACGAAATGGGGACAATGGCCAACCAACGACGTCTTCGGCCGCACCCATTCTGGCGAGGTGAACTGGCTCACGTGGTTCGCCACAAACCACGCCACGTGGATCGACCAGAACCTGTACTCCAAATGCGCTCTCATCAGGCCCCCGAACGTCTCCCCTGCGCCCTGCACCCTCCCGGCGGGAGCGGTCCTGACCGTCACCTTTACGGCGACCGAGGGCGACGTTCTCTACTACACGCAGGACGGCAGCGACCCCGCGCTCTGGAACAACCAGCCCAGCCCCTTGGCCCGTTCGTGCACCTCCGGCGTATCGATCCAGCTCACCTCATCCGCAGACCTTTTCGTACGCGCTTACAACACGTCCAACGGCAAATGGAGCCTCGCGACCCGCTGCGAATATCTGATCGGAGGACATCGCGCCAAGCCGGGTGACGTCCTGATCAGCGAGATCCATTACCACCCGTATCAGGGCGAGGTCAATCCGCTGCCGGAACTGATCGACCGCTGCTACGAGTTCGTCGAGCTCCTGAACGTTTCAGACTGCGACATCAGCCTCGCGGGCTGCCGTTTCCCAGAAGGTCAACCGGCCGATGCCCTCACACTCGGCGGCCCCATCCTCAAACCCGGCGAGCATGCCGTGGTCGCACGCCACAGCGAGGCGTTCGCCCAACGTTACGGTTCGGATATCACGCCCGTCGCCTATTGGCTGTACGGCGGGCTCAGCGACAGCGGCGAGACCATCACGCTCCTCAACGCCGACGGCGCGTTGCTCGACTCGGTCAGCTACAAGACTTCCGGCGCATGGCCCAAAACCGCAGACGGCGACGGCGATTCCCTGAACCGCGCCGCATTCGCCCCTTATCCGACAGGCCTTTGGCACGCCGCTATTCCCACACCGGGTCGGGGTGGCTATTCGGAATGGTTCGGCCTTCGCGGGATCACCACGTTCGACGGCGACGACGACGGTGACGGCGTGGCGAATCTGGTTGAATACTACACGGGGGCGGATCCGCTCGACCCGTCGGATCACGGTCTGTCGGATCTGCGAGGCTTTGTTGCGGGCGAAGACGGCGTCCACATCTCTTACCACCAAGCCGGCAACCGTCCCGACGTGTGGGCCTCGCTGCAGGAATCTGAAGACCTCCGCGAATGGTACGACACGGACAGCGCGTATCTGTGCGTCGAACGCATCGCCGAGGAATATCTCTGGTCTTTCAATCTGCCGCCTGACGAGATGGACGATTATCCGCGCCGTTACTTCCGCCTCGTCGTTTGGCCGGCCACCTCATCGCACAGCGGCGGGACGTTGCCTCAGCCCCTGCCCTGAACCGGCCGACACCGGCGGCCGCGAGACGACAGCGCCCTTGTCCCCCGCGGCGCCATACCGCCGTCTCCGCGGAGATGCCGTGGCGGAGAAACGCCCCGATTTCATCATTCTGCCCTTCCGGGTTTCAAAAGTTCGAGCCGCCCGCGGTGGGCGAGGTCGATGGCTTCAGCCAGGATGCGTGCGGATTCCTGCGGCGCATGGAACCCCATCGAATTCTCGGCCGCCACGAAGTCCAGCCGCCATTGTGCCTGGCGGTGCAGCGCGCGGGCCCCGTGTAGCGAGTCGTCTGTCGCGCCGCTTTTTCGGGCATCGGCCAGTTCTTGGATCAGCCCTACGGTGGCCTGTTCGGCGCGGAGCATCAACGCCATCGTCCGGTCTTGGATCGCCTCGGCGCGGGCCCTGATCTCCTTTTCGGAATAGCGATGGCAGGTTTGGCATGAACGCGAGGGGCTCAACAGCGGGCTGCGCACGTGGTGGTCGCTGACTTTGACCGCGCCTTCGCGCACATAGGGCATGTGGCAGTCCGCGCACGCGACGCCGCTACGCGCGTGGATGCCCTGGCTCCACGTCTCGAATTCAGGGTGCTGGCCTTTGAGCATCTTGGCCCCGCTGGTCCCGTGGGTCCAGTCGGCGATCTCCGCGGCATCATAATAGGCCTCGATCTCGTCCATGCGGATGCCTTTGCTCCACGGGTAGGTCAGTTTTTTTTCCGGCCCCTTGAAGTAATATTCCACATGGCACTGGGCGCAGACGAGGGAGCGCAGTTCCTGTCTCGATGCGTCGGCATTCACGTCATAATCGCGCACGCGGTTGCCAGCCCGCCAGCGCATGATGCTGGGCAGATGGGGCTGCGGGGTTTCGGCTCTGGCCAGTTCGCGCAGGCCGTTGAGGAGCCCGGGGCGCGTCACCCGCAAGCCCATGGAGGCAGGGTCGTGGCAGTCGATGCAGGCAACGGGATGCTGGATCAGCTTATCTCCTTTGCTGTCGGTCAAGTCGCGCGCTTTGCTATAGGGCAGGGCACAGACGACCTCGAACCCCTTCATGATCTGGTCCTGCGGCCGCCCGTCGGGCAAACCCGCCTGACGGCCCATTTCGCGGTACGCGGGAATAATAGAGGCGTGGCAGTGAAGGCAGGCTCCGGGCTGCGGGAACTGTTTGACGCGCGCGGTTTCCTCCTGGTCCGAAAGCATGAAGGCATGGCCGCGGTCCTCGCGGTAATCCACGGCGAAAGCGTACCCGTGAAAGAGGACGCGCCAGAGCGGGTCGGCGTCGAGCTTCTGGAAGGCTTCGCTGCCGCCATGGCGTGTGCGCTCGGTGTCCACGGTGCGGCGGTAACTATCGTACTGGCGCGGATAGTTCTTGCCCCACTCGGCCGGATTGATCGTGTTCTCGTTGAGCTCCACGACCTGAAAGACGTGCTGACGCGCCTCAGCTTTACGCTCCATGATGTTGCGCCAGAGCGCCATCGCGCCGACTGTGGCGGCAGCCATGAGGATGACCGTGACGAGGTAGGCCGCGCTGACGCGGGACGGATGGGACGAAGGCATTCTCTGTAACATGGCGGGACCTCTTTCGGTTAGCGTGTCGGGCCGTGGCCGACGCGATCATGGCAACGTGCGCATTTGAACGGCTCAACGGAGCCTTGCTCCTTCGTGAGCATTTCACTCACCAACGCGCCGTGGCAGCGCATGCAGTTTTTCTGCACGATCCGGGCGCTCTTCGGTTTGATCAGGATCGGCTCGTGGAAGTTCTGGAGCGTGAAGGCTTTCGAGTGTTCGAAGCCGTTCTCGCCTTTGGTGAGATATTTGGGAATAAGGCCTTGGGGCACGTGGCAATCGTTGCAGGTGGCCGCCGCATGATGGCTGGACTTTTGCCACCCGTCATACTGGTCGCGCATGATGTGGCAGTTGGCGCAAGCTTTTGACTCGCTGCCCAGATAGGCGAGCCCCTCGCCTTCGCGGAAGGTATAACCGCCCGCGCCCAAGAGCGCCCCGAGCAGGCAACACAAGAGCGTGGCCGGCGATGTGGGAAGCGGAATCCTTTTCATAACACACCCGTTCCGTCGGTCAATCCGGCGAACTTTCCAATCCCGGTTCGGCGGCGTTTTCGCGTATCCGATCGTGCCGTGTTTCGCTTACAACCGTGCCGCCCGCATAATTCGGGAAACAGGCCCTGTCGATTGTGTTTACGTGAACACCGTTTGCCATCGCGTTCAAAGTTGTCCCCGTATTTGAATCGACAACATGAAATACCATAGCGTGGACAGAAGCTAACCGCAAGCTTCTTTCAAGCACCTCGGAAACGTCGTGCGAGTCAGTTGAGTTGAAGCGGAACCACACCCAAGGAGGAGCAAGGAAGTTGTACGCGCGGTAACGGCCGGAAACAGCGCCTCCTGTCGTACCATCTCTTCACCTTCAAGGTGTTGGAATTCCCAACGCCTCTTTCCGCCTTCCGCGTTTTTCTTCCTACTTGCGGACGGCGGAAACGAAGAGGACGGTGTCAGGCGCGAGGACGGACGGAAGCGGGATTTCCTCCCAGGTGCGGGTGGCGTCGATCACGCGGCAGGACGAGACCTTCCCTTGGCCGAGGTCTAGCGTGAGCGGCACGCCTTTGCCGGAAATGTTCGAAATCATCACGGCCAACGCGTTGTCCTTCGCCGCCGCGCAGGCGTAGACCTCCCCGTCGTCGCACGCGCAGGCCACAGCCGTGCCGAGCTTCCTCAGCTCGTTGAACGCCACGAAATCCCAGTAAGCCTTGTGCGGCGTTTCTGTGAGCGGATTGAAGAGCGGAGAATAGTTGCCGCCGCCGCAGCGGGCGTCGTAGATCATCGCCGTCGCGCAGGGGCCGTTCTGAAGCCCGATCAGCTCGGCGGCGATGAGCGCGGCCTGGCGCATCGAGCCGCGGGATTTCAGGTCCGGCGCAGGCAGCCATTCGTTGAAGGACATTTCCACATCTTTGAAGCCGCAGGCGTCCAACGTTTCGCGGCACCACGCCACCTGCCGGAGCGCTTCGGCGGGCATCGAGTAGGAATGGAGCGAGAAGAAGTCGAGCGGCCAGGCGTTCGCCTTCGCCTGCGCGAGGAAGTTCGTGAAGCACGTCACGAAATGCTCCGTACGCGGCGAGGAATTCGCCGCCGCCACGGACTGGCCCTTCGTTGCGGCGTAAAAGCCGCAGCTGCCGTACCCGCCGATCTTCAGGTGCGGGAACTTGGCTTTCAGGTGGGAAGCCGAGACGCCGTAGAGCTTCATGTAGCTTTCGAACGGCCCGTTCCACATCGGATTGTGCGCGGGGTCGGGGTGGTTTTCGGGCTCGTTCCAGATTTCCCAGTAGGTGATTTTGTAACGGTAACCGTCCGCCCAGCCCTCGGTGTAGTGGCGGATCACGTGTTCGCAGATTTTCGCCCACTTGAGGTAATCCTTCGGCGGGTCGACGCGGTAGGCTTTGATCTCGACGCTGTTCTCGATCGTGACGCCGAGACGGAAGAACGGCTCAACGCCGTTCTTCACGAGCGCGGCCATCAGCTTGTCGGTGAACGCGAAATCGTAGGACGCGGGATCGTCGGGATCGGCGTCGAAATTGCGGAACAGGTTCGGGATGTCGACGTAAACGTTCTTGCCGAACGGCCCGCCGACGTCGTGCAGACGCGAGAACGGGATGCCCGCCTCTTTCAGGTAATGGAACAGGCCGTAGTTGGTCCAGCCGAGCGTCGGCGGCTGCCCCACGCCGTTCACCGGCTTCACAGCCCCGACCGTTCGCGAACAATCGACCTTCACCGACGCCGCCGAAGCGAATGCGCAGGCGAGCGCCGTCAAACCGCAAAGAACCCCGTATTTCATCCCTGACTCCTTACCGCATTAGCGGGCTAGAGCATATTAATTTAAAGTGTAGCCGCATGAGGCAAACCAAGATTGGGCG
>CAZOIS010000092.1:0-16593 GCA_964579865.1 uncultured Lentisphaeraceae bacterium
CCAGCATATCAGTGGACAGGCTGGTGCGTAATCTGCATTTTCGATTAGATATATTTGATTTTACGATTGTGGCGAAAAAGTGGCAGCCGCCGTTTAAACGGGAACAGGTGATCGCCCCGCATGCGCAGTGTCGGGCCCATGTACAGTGAAAACGTTCAGGCCACGGGCGACAATCCACGAACGACCAGTGTCGGTTCGTGACGAGGGCTATCCAAGAAATATCTATTTATTTCAATTCATTATTGTGGGTCACAGCGGGTTAGGGGTGTTTTCCCCCGCATGCATTTGTCGCATAATGCATATTATGGGTCTCAAGTCCGGTTTCGGACCTGTTGCATTCTCGTGGGTTAGAACCAGCCAGTCAACGCAACGCTCTGAAGCGGCTTAGCCGGTATTATCCGGTTTGGGCTGGTTGTCGCACGGGTTATTCCGTTCGATAGTTGCGCATGCCGCGCATTCGTCTCCGTCACGCTGAACTCCCAAAATCCCTGATCGGCTGGATAACCGTCAATGATCTCGGTGTACCGAGGCTTTGGGCCACTGTATGGGCTGACATTCTCCTGTGTCGTGTGGCCGAGACGACGCGTGGCAGCCATTTGGCTGCCGTCGAGAAGCTCTATCAGTCCGCTGCCGAACAGGCCGGCGACGACTGCCTCGACGCTGTAATTGCCGCGCTCGATTTCGATGAACTGGAAGCCGTGCTCGGAGGTTTCCTCGCCAAATTGCGTAATGAGAGCGCCATCGAGGGCATCGACCGTGAGCAGACCTGGCAAACGGCGCTTCGATTCGTCAGCGACATTATGAATCATATCGGCCGTGCCGACGGCGCTGCATTCGCTGAGGTCCAGGCGCGGCTCCTGCGCCTGAACGTTCTCTACGGTCAGCTGGCACCAAAAGCTGATCGGCCGCCTGCTCCCATCCGAGCGCTGCCGGCGCTGGTCGTCGAAGATCTCTATGAGATTTTTTCTCCGAATTCGGCCCGGAACCCTTTTCGCTCGGAGCCGGCCCGCTGGCGGAATTATCTGATTTTTCTGCTGATGTTGCACATGGGGCTGCGTCGCAGTGAGGCGCTGATCCTACCGGCCGATGCGGTTAAGGACGATTTCGATCCTGCGACCAACGAAGTCCGCTATTGGATCAATATCACCGAGAATCCCTACGCCGACGAAGATCCTCGGTCCCAAGCGCCAGGCATAAAGACCAAGCCATCGCGCCGGCAGTTGCCGCTGCCACAGGAACTCGTTCGTCTCACCGATCTCTACGTCCAGAATTACCGAGGAAAACCGGCGCATTCCTTCCTGTTCAACTCCCAGAAGCAGGCCCCCCTGGCGGCTCAGTCGCTCGACGACGTCTTTACCTCAGTGACCGCGTGTCTTTCCCCGCGGGCTCGCAAAGCTCTGTCAGATAGAGGCAAGGAAGGCGTGGACGGCCACGACCTCCGCCACACCGCGGCGGTCGTCCGCCTGACTCGTTACATGGAACATGGGAACGACCCGAACACGGCTATGGGGAAATTGCGTCGCTTCTTCGGCTGGTCGGTGGACTCAAAAATGCCGAGGCATTATGCCGCCGCCTATTTCGAGACACGGCTGGCTGAGGTTTGGAACGAGTCCTTCGACTGCTTCGTCGACGCGCTGCGAGACCTGGCTGGTGAGGAGTGGCAGGAGAGTTTCGGAAAGGGTGCGTCGTGAACTTTGAGGCACTCCAGCATCCGCAGGTGACCGCTCTTCTGGCGGACCTCCCACCCCTTCCCTCCTCCATACGCTATTACGACGACTTCTTCGACACTTACCGGTCGATCCGTCACCCCGGGGCCCTTGGCCAGTGGTCGATCGCCACCGATGGGAAGACACACGTCGTGGACTTCGCTGTTTTTGGGGCTTGGGAACTGCTGGCCAAGCATTTGGTGCTTTGGCAGTTGCTCAATCTCGATCCGACAACCGTTTGTCTGCGCTATCAAACTTTTCGCGGGCTATCTCAGAGTCAGCAGGAGGAGTTTTTTGGGGCTGCTCTCACCCTCAAGCCGTTTGAATTCCGCGCTTTTTGGGTCAGGCAAATAGCTCAAATGACAGAGGTTCAGGCTGCAACGCTCAAATCATTTCTCTTTGGCATCAGTGCGCTGAGGATTGGCAACTGGACCAGTGAGCACAGCGATTACATTGCCCTGTTGCCTCTGCCCCAGAAAGATAAATACCGAGTCGTTCGGACTGGAGAATGCTTTGTCCCTCTCGATCAACAATCGTTGCTGATCGACTATTTCGACGAACTTTCCCTCCACGACCTCACTGCCATCGGGGACGAAGAACTGCGAGATGCCTGCATTCTGGCGATCGTTTTCCAGCACGCCTTCCGACCTGGACAGATCGCTCGCATCAAGACTGCCGACGTTCGGCTCTACAGCACTGGGGCTGTGCATTTCAGCGCACTTCTGATCAAGAAGCGGTCTCGGGATCGCGGCCGCCGTGTGAGTCGCCGGATCAAGCGGGAATGGTGCTCGCTGTTCATCGAATACAGCCGACGGCGCAGGCAGATGGCGCTTCCCACTGACGTGCCATTTGACAGCTATTTCGGCCTGACCCCCGATGGTATCAGCCGGTCAATCATTAGGAGCACAAAGCGGATTATCGGCGAGGTATGGGCGGCCACCGATCTGCGCCATACCGCCGCACAGCGACTGGTCGACGCCGGAGCCTCCCACATCGTCGTCTCGGAATTCCTCGGCCATTCCAGCCTCGGAACGGCGGGCGTCTACATCGACACCTCGCCGACGCAGGCTCAACGCGTCAACCAGGCGCTGGCCATCTCGCCCATCTATTCCGAGGTGATCAAGGTGGCCCGGACCAGGACGATCGATAAAGCGGCATTGCTCCGGCTGCCGCCAGACAAGCAGATCGGCGGCGTCCCCCACGGCATCCCGATTGCCGGCATCGGTGGCTGCTCGGCCGGGCAGTCCCTCTGCGTCAAAAATCCGGTTCTCAATTGCTATACCTGCCGCAAATTCATGCCGGTCAGCGACGCGGCTATTCATCGTCACGTGGCGGAAGAACTCCGGCCGGTGGTGCTGGAATTCGCCCGAGCATCCCGGGGCAACATCGAAACGCCGGCCTATACCCAATTGCGTCGCATGCTGACGGCAATCGAAGCTGTCGCGGCAGACATTGAGGAGACCGGCGCCTATGAATGAATTCTATCAGTCATTCATTGAGACCGCGCAATCGTTGGCCACCGAGCGCGGCCTACAATGGGCCTTGCCGTCTGATGGTGGCGGAAAAGTCCCCAAGGACCAGGCGTGGGACCTCGCTGCGCTCGCCGGCATGGTACCGCCGCCGTTCTTCCGGGTGACGGATCTCGGTTTTGACGCCTCCGGGCTGGCGGCCGTGAATGAGATCAAAGAGCGGAACGGCCTCACTCCGGTGCCTGCTACTGCGATGCCGTCGCGGTGGCGCGATCTCTTCCAGGCGGTGGTGCTGACCGAGGTGTTGATCAAGAAGAACAAGCCCCGGCATGCGCTCGACAACATCGGCCGCCACATCCGTCTCCTCGCCGCCTGCGCCGGCGGCCACGATCCGTGGGACATTACGGGCGAAGACGTGCAACTCGCCTACAACGCCGCCCTCGCTATTGGCGCGTCCGGCAAGGTTGCAGCCAACTTTGCCATGATGGTGCGGATCGTCATCGACGGCCAGCATCTCGCCGATCGCAGCCCCCTCGCCCGCTTCTGCGTTCCCTACCCGACGGAAGGTGCGCGGTCAGCGCAGGCCCGGGTCGACGATCGGCTGCGAAAGGAAAACACCTATCAGGACCTTGACAAAGTCCGGAACGAACTCAGCCAGCGCAAGAGTTCGGAAAAACTGCCGGAGGCGAAGGCCTTCTGGGAATTGATCCGCATCCTGTGGACCGAGAAGCCTCTGACCCTCGCCGACCACATCCGCTTTGCTCAGGCGAAGATCGCTGTAATGACCGGCTTCCGGGTTGGAGAGAACGCCACCATCCCGTTCGATTGGGAGCGTTGGCGGGAATATGTCGATGTCCAGGGGCGGCCAGCCGGCGAACGCGGCGGCATCTCACGCTCGCTAATGCTGCGCCATTTCGCCGAGAAGCAGCCCGATGATGAAGGCCCTGAGGGGGTCGTGCTTTATGAGACGGCACAGCACGTCCCGCAGATATTTGAGCAGGAAGTACTCGATATCCTGCACCACACCGCCGAGATCACGCGGCCCATGCGCGAGCGTCTCCGGCGCCAGACCGAGACCGGGCGGCTGTTTCCCGAGTTCGCGCCCGATGACCTCCTCCCAGCCATTGAAATGTACATCAGGGCATCTGGTTCACTCCCGTTGGGAAGCGACGCCTGGACTCAACAAACGCTGCAGACTTATCGGACGGAGTACGGTCCGGCCGTCCTGGATGAACTGAGAGCCGCGGAACTGAGGGCGCAGCGTCGCCTTTTTATCAACGTGATGAAGAGCTACTGGAATTACTACATCAAACAGGGGGAAATTTTTGCCCGTGATGAATATGGTCGTGTGCTTGCTGATCGGGTGCCTAGTTGGCGGGATGCTTATTTTCGAGTAGGCGATGTAGAGGACTTAGTTCGGCGCTGCATGCCGACAAAATTGCCCGATGTGGAACCGTTCACACTGGCTGATGGAAGAAAGCTCTATCCTTACGAGCTTATGTTCCTGATGCCGATACGGGCGTTGGCCGAAAATCGCAATGAAGGTCTGACCGACGTTAATTGGTATTTTGCGAATGGCCGGATCAGTAGCGTCGACCTCCATATGCATCTTGGCGGTCAAGCTGACAACTTGTTCGCCCGCTACGGTGAGACCGAGGAAGATCGGGGCCATACCCTCAATACCCACAGTTTGCGCCACCTGCAGAACACTGAACTCATTCGCCTCGGTGTCGCTGACACGATCGTGAACTTGCGCTCCAACCGGCGAAATCCGAAGCAGCTGAAAAACTACGACCACCGCAGTTTGGCCGAGGATCTGCAGGACATTGACGTCCCGCCCTTGGCCGCGGAAAAGCTGGGGCCTCGTGCCCAGGAAGCCATGCGGATGATCATTGCGAACAAGGTGAGTGGCCCGATTGTCGAAGAGTTCCGGCGAATCCAGCGCGAGCACGGCGACAACGCCGCATTCGACTACCTTGATGCTGAGGCTGACGGCCTGCACGTCACTCCCTATGGCTTTTGCCTAAATTCCTTCACCGTCGATCCCTGTCCAAAGCACCTGGAGTGCTTCAATGGCTGCGGCCATCTGACGCGGTCCGATGTGCCAGAGGAACGGCAAAACCTAGAATCCCTGCGCGACCGCACCAAGCGGGCGATTGCGAAGATCGAGGCGAGCCCGCCCGGTGGCATTGGCCGCGAGAACCAACTGCGCCATGCCCGGGAACACCTAGCCAATATCGAGAAAGTCCTAGCCGCCGAGCCAGGCTCACGGCCGTTCCCTGACGGACCAGACCTCTTCAGGCCGATGGAGGACAAACTGGGCACCACGGTCTTCGATACGACCAGGAATGCAGCCGATGAACTCGCCTGACGACAAAATGGCCAAGCTGATCGCCGCCCTGGACGCCATGCTCCAGGACGACGAGGATATCTCAGCCCGCGGCGTCGTCCGCCGCCTTCCTGACACTTTCAAGCACGCGTCGGACATCACTCGGCACGCCGAACGGCGCCGAGCGTTGGAGGCCCACCAGGAACGCCAGACAGCGCTACGCTCGCTGATGGAGAAGACGAACAAGCAGTCAAAGGCCAATCTCTCTCAGGTTATCGAGCGGAAAAACCGGGAGATCGAGGTTCTGATACGCCAACGAGATATTCTTATCGCCTCCCATAAAGCCATGATCCTAGCCGTCAGCGAAATGGGTGGCCGAAAGGCTTGGCTTCGCTTTTTTGAGCGCTATCAGGCCTGCGTGGAGGAACTTGAGGCTTTGGGAGCTATGCCGAGCGCCAGTGTCTCCGTTCTCTCTCTGCCGCAGCCAGTGCCGGAGGTCGAAGACGCCTAAACAAAACTAGGATGATCCTGGCACTGTACAACCGCCCGAATGCCAAGCAAATGACCGCACATACCCCAAAGCGGACGAATCCGTGCCCGCTTTGCGCCCAGGGCGGTCGTTCCGTGGACAGGCGCTGCACACGTTGCTCAGCATCGGTATTATAGCCATCCTTGAGAGCACCCTGTTCCCAGATCAACAAAGCGGCAAGGCCCATTGAGGCCAGCTATTCGGGGCGGTGAATTGCGGAAAGCGGTCGTGGCACGAGAACACTTGAGTTTCTACGGCGAATACAAACCTTTCAGGAACCTGCTCCGCCGGTTTGATTGCCTGGAGGGCCTAGTCGATATCTGGGCCTATTCCATGTATGTGATGGGGAATCGTCCGCTGCCCGGAGGCTATCTTGCCGATCGGCCGCGCCATGACCTCACGCAATTAAAAAACCTGCTGTTTCCCTGCGATTTAGACATTCTGTCCCGTGAGTTCATCCTTAACTGCGGCCACGGCGGCGAGTGCCGCCTGGTTAATTGGCGCGATCTCGCCCGGGTGATGAATCATGTGCGCCGCCTCGATGAGAAATCCTACATGGCGGCTCCTGGTGGGCCGACCGATATCGAGTTTGAATTCCACAGGATCGTCCATCGGCAATTTCCGTGGCAGACCGCGATAACCGTCAACGAGATGATGAGGGTATTCAAGGTCTTCGGGCAAGCCGCTGTCGAGGCCATCGTACAGCGCGAACTGGGCATGACAATGGACCAGTTTCTGCTACTCGGCATGGCCTTGCGCGGCCATTTTGAGAAACAATGGGGATTGGCGATCGACTGCGATTATTCGGTCATCGGTGCTCCGAAGGAAGCGACCCGGCGGTTCCTGGAACGGATATCTAAACCGATCGGAGAGTTGCGCGTGCAGATGCAAAGCCTGCAGTCCTACGACAACGACTGGCTGTACACTTGGAATCCGCTCGAAGCCACGCCGTTGGTCGCGTTCGATCCGGGGCATCCTGAGCGGGTGTGCTGTCCAATTCCGCGATATTTAGCGCGCCGCGCGTCCGCCGGCCTATTTTACGACTTGGTGCGGGCGTCGGATTTCGACAACTCATTCGGGCACTCCTTCCAAAGCTACGTTGGCGAGGTGATCGACGCCACCTGCAAACCGCCTCGATTCACGATTACAGCGGAGGCCTCTTATCAAGTCGGTGACAACAAAATGCACGGCGTCGACTGGATCCTGTCAGATGCCTCAGGCCATCTGTTCATCGAAGCAAAGGCCAAACGGCTGACGGTGAACGCCCGGACCCAATCGGACACCACCGCGCTTAGCAAGGATGTCGATATCCTCGCTGGTGCGATCGTCCAGCACTATCGCAACGTGCAAGACGCATTGGCCGGCCGAACTCAGTGGCACCCGGACTCGCTGCCCGTTTATACCATTGTGCTCACCCTGGAGGACTGGCTTCTTTTCGCGCCGGGGGCCCAGGAAATGCTGGCCGACCACGTCCGTCGCCGGCTCGCCGTGGCGAACATCCCAGAGCAGGTCCTCGGCGACATGCCATACACTGTTACCTCTGCCGCCGAGTTCGAGGTTCTCGCGCAGGTGATTGCGCAAGTGGGGATTGCCAGGGTCATGGACACCAAGAAGATCCCAAAGGTCGGCACTTGGTCGTTCGCACCAGCTGTGATTGAGCATTTCCCTGCCGAGATGCGTAAAGTGAACTACCATCTGTTCGGGGACGAGCTCAGATCCCTGTTCACAGATGTTCAGCTTCGCCACAAGCAGTCAATGTCTGGCGGGAAAACCTAAGTAAGGCCTACGAAAATGGCTTGCGTCCTTTGACCGTTCCCCAGCACGTTGGCTCATCGCGCAATGGCCATCAGTAGATCATCGACCTTGCGAATTAGGACCTCCTCAGGATTATCGCCATTGTCAAAGCCGCGCAGCAACCCGCAGAACTCATTCATGCTTAAGCACAGAATGAGCTTCCCCTGTTCGCGTAAAGCCCCACGCATCGCACGGTTTGCACTCTCCGTCGTGCCGCTCTTGGCTATGATAATCGCGATGGACCGCAAAGCGGAGGTGAAAAGATATTTCTCAGTAGTGTAGACCTGATCCTGGGTGATGGGATCTGTGTAGTTCTTGAACTCGAATACGACATAGCGTGACCGGAAATCAGCCGAAAGTGTCGACCAGAAAGCACTTGTGGTTGGCTGGAGCCGCGCAATCACGTCCACACGCTGGAAACCCTGTTCTATGTCGGACTGGCTTCGCCAGCTCAGCAGGTCCTTGTCGAACAATAGACGCAAGGCCGCCTCGCACAGATGTTCGAACTTCTGTGCGGCGCCATCCTTCCTACCAGCCGGCAGCGCCTCAAGTTGCTCGGCTAGCCGGGTTCCGGCCCCAAGCGGCGGTAGTTCAGTGGTTATTTCTCCGAGCTCGGTGATTGCGGCGGATCCCTCCGGTGGCCGCTCGGCGCCAACCCGCAATGCCCGGAGCAGCTCGGCAAGATCGGCCGCGATCTCCGGGAACGGCCGGGCCGCATCGATTAGCCGATCGAGGTCCCACAGCTCATGCTGCCCTGACTGAACAGTCATATAATGGGATTCCACGAGAGGCTGCGGGATGATGAGGATGCCCCGTTTGGCACTCGTCATGCCCAGCATCCGGTCGAGTTGCGCAAAGGCGTTGCGCACCAGCGCTAACGGCACGCGCTCCGAGCGATGGAGCTTCAATTCGACTACAACCCCCTCGTCCTCTCCCATTATCAGAAGATCTGGAGCGGGACGGGAACATATGCGGTCGTTCCCCGACACAATGGTGAAGCCTTGCTTCTCAAAGAGCGCAGCCAGCAGCTCGATCCATGCTTGCTCGAGGTTCATTTGGTCGATATGCAGGTCCTTAACGCGTCCCATCGCCCACTCCGTGGCGGTGATCATATCTGCATTTTATTGCATGTATGCTGAGTGACCAATCAGTTGTCTGCTGCCATTGCCCCTGTTCCCCCGCCGTTCAAATGTCCGCCTTCACACAGCCTGATCGAGCGCCTAGTGGCCGCCATGATCGACAAACGCACCTGATTAGTCGAAAAGAATCTCATTTCGAAGACGGTCGCGCTGTTCGCGCCACCGGCCCAGTGCCTCCCTGGCACGCCGGAGAGGGAATTTGAAGCGGCGGCTTACTCCGTAGCTCTCCCAAATCGGCAAGACATGCCTGGGGCCGTGGATCACGTCCAGGAATCCGCCGGCGTCTAGTATCCATAGCTTCAGACTGCCCACTCCGATGCTGCCTATGGCCATCTCATCAGGCCGTGGAAGATGGAGGCGCTTCACGTCGGCCTGAATGGGCATATCGACCATGCGAAACAGGAAAACGCGGTTTTTCCCTTCCCCGGCCCAGTACAGCGGCAGCGGGTGCAGTTGGGTGTAGCGGGCCCGGTCGTGGTGCTCGACGTGGTTGATCTTCATCGCTGTTTCGACGGTGATCGCGGCATCGTCGTAGTAGGATTTGTGGCTGGCGACCGTTCCCGAGGCCACCTGCCAGGGATCGACGGGTTCGGGAGCCTCGCCGACCGCGGTTTCCGTCGATGCGCCTCCGCGCGCCCACCAGTTCCAAAGGCCTAGCTGGATCAGCAGCCAGGTGTTAGGCCAGGTCGCAGAGGCGATACCGATTGGGCCGCGGGGACCGGCCCTGTTCATGCGGGCATCGTCGCATTCCTTGGTCAACACCAGGGCACGACAGTGCTGCCTCAGCATGTCCTTGTGGATAATCGGGCGCATTTCCCTCACATAGAAAAATTTCTTACAGATCTGGAGTATGTCTTTTGTGGTGTGAAAGAAAATAACAATGAAATTGCGATTTTCAATATAATGTCAGAATTAGCCTAATACGCTCATCAATAGATCGCGTATTTTTGAACTATAAATTTCATCATCGATGCTTGCGCCGACGGTGGCGTACAGAACCTCATGCAAAAATCTGGCGAGCATGACCTCAAGCTCGCCACCGCGGTTCGGTGTTGCCCTTAGAAGTTCAATTGCATCAGTTCGCGCGAAAACGACTATCGGCGCCCCTTTCTCGCCTTCAATTCGAGCGGTAGCTACTGGCTTGTCCTTCAGGCCTTCTGCGATGAATTCGGAGACAGTTGGAGACTCCCCAACTTGGCTGAAGATGATGACGTCCAGGGCAACACCTTCAGTAAAACCATTACCGAATAGGATCGTGCTGAGTTCATCCCCAAACGCATCAAGAAAGGCCCCAATAATCAACGCTACGAATGTAGCTTCTGGTCGTTTAGCTTCGTCTCTAACAGTGAAGAGAATGCGTCTTTCACCCAGGTGAATTATCTGGGTTAGGTCCGCTCCAGGCCTATGCCGCATTACAATTGAGTCCGTCTCTCCGATGCAAAGGCCGGCGAGAACCAAGAGTTGCTGTACAGTGAACGCGCGGTGACGACCAAATCCTAGAACCGCAAGAAGCAACAGGGAACCAATGGCTTCGCGCGCCCCTCGACTCCGTTCGACGTCCACCTTGAGCAGACAACGAACGAGGCAGTCAAACCACCATTCCCCGTCCGCGGCAGGATAAAAGGATCGTACGAGTACACCGAGAACACGTGGGGCTATGCTTCGTGGGCACCTGTTCAAGGCAGCAACGAGGGCCCCCACCCACACTCCGCTTCGGCCAGCATCAGCCGAATCAAGCGTTTTTCCAAATGCCCGAGCGATAACTACCGCCGAATCCTTCCTTTCTTCCAACAGCCTTATTAGGTATCGCAGCAGCCGCTCCGCCTCATCCTCATCTTCAGCTTGAAGGAACGAGGCAACAGCGTCCGCATAATCATTGATCGCGTCATCTTCGCGATTGAGGTGTTTTCTGGCATCTCCGCGTTCTTCAAGCGCCAGAGCGTACTCTGACCAACCAAAGCTGCCTGCGAGAAGGCCGATTGCGTGGGTCGCGTATTGTTCTGCACGTCCAGCGTGCTCGCGCCGCGCCGCTCCGGAGGACGCCTCAGCCTCTCCATTCTCCGTCAAAGCCAGCAAACGCGATGTTTTTCCTTCAATATCCGGGCGGCCGATACCTTGCGCGATCCGACCTGCGGTCGAGTACGCCTCTATTGCCTCGACCGTTTGTCCAGCCTCACGCAGGACATTTGCAAGGATTAAGGTGTTGATGGCGATGAGGTACCTGTCCCCCAAACTCTCGCCGATACCAATAGCCTCGCGGGCCATCGCCTCGGCTTCCGCGAACCGCTTATCTCGCCGGAGTCTGGGCACTAGCAAATTGCAGAGCCAAGCGCGGTATCTTGGGCTCTGTGCTTCTCGCCCGCTCAGCTCCGCCCGTAGGCGTTCTGACTCAGCGATACCATCCGGTATCGACGTAAGCGCCATTATTAGGTTGCGAGTGGCCGTTTCTACGCCATAGCTATCGTCAATCCGCGTAAAAATGTCCCGCGCCTTCCGAAAGATTGGGACAGCCGTTTCGGCCTCATTGACGCCCAGCAGCGCCGTCCCCTCCTCGATAAGGAGCCGAGCCTCCTCCCAGGGCCGGTCGCCTACCTGAGCAGCCTCTCGAAGCTCTCTGATTCTTTCAAGCGCATGGCATGAGGCGGACCGCCGGAGATCGAGCGATGCCTGCAGTATCTCAAGGTCGCATTGAGCCTCATCGTCACCCATCTCCCGAGCCAACGAAAGCGCCTCACCGAGTAAGTGTGGAGCTTCGTCAAGCCGTCCCTGGGTGGTACGAGCTTCAGCCAGCGACATCAGAACCGAGACGAGAGGCCCCCTCTCCGCTCGTGCCCTGTAATACGCAGCAAGGTACTCCAGCGCATCTACGAGATGGCGAGTGGAACCGCTGAAGACCGCCTCTCTGACGGCGCGGTTTGCGAGCTGTTCGGTATTCGCCGAATCCTCTTCACGGCGCAACGCAAATGCCGCCCAGGCACGCGAGGTGGAGGCCAAGTGCTTCGCGAGACGCTCTGTTAGAAGACCTTTGAGCTGTGGCCGTGAGGACAGTGTTTGGGCGAGATCCTCGCGGTAGACGTCGTGGACAAACGAATATCCAGCAGGATTTTCCATCAGCAGGTCGCTTAGCGAATTGAATCGATCTGCCAATTCCATAGCTGAGGATACGGAACCGCCGAGAAGCGTGCAGAAATCCTCAAGCGCAAGAGGCGCTGGGGAAAGGGCCATGTAACCCAGAACTTCTCGCGACGGTGCATCTAGCGCTTCAAATCGCTGAATGAGCGTATCCGCCCTGTTAGACCGACGCAGCTCCAAGGGAAGCTGGCCTGCGGTGATGCCGGAAACGTCCTGGCCAGCGATTAAATGAAGTGCGGCCAATTCGTCCTCAGAGAAGCCGGCCACTTCGAACCGATGACCGGGGAGCCGGGAGTCCACGTCTCGTGCGACAACGATGACCGAGCCTGCACCGCTGCCACCTAAACCTTCGCTTAGCACGGCCCACACAGCGTCAACGTCGTCCGGATCATCAATGACGAGCGGCCAATTGCGCCCGTCCTGCCAACGACCAAGTAAGAGCGTTCTCGCATCATCGAAGACTGGCACTACGAGCCCAGCCTCATCAGCGAGACCAAGAGCTTTCGCTGATTCAGCAAGAACCGCCCTAGGGTCAAGTCCGCGCGCATTCACGTAGGCGGCGCTGCGCTCGCTTGCCCATTCAGCAAGAAGTGCTGTCTTGCCGGCGCCAGCAGCTCCAGTGACCCATACAATGCGCGAGAGGACTGTTGCGCTCGTCAATCCCGCGAGTAGCCCAGCGCGGCGGATTCGGAACGGACTCCCACGGAAAATTGACTCGAGCAATCCTGCAGCTGTGGATCCGCCCGAGGAGTGGCCTTGCGACCGGACCACCCTCTCAGTCACCAACTGCGTTAGATCATCTCGAATGCGGGTTTCGAGGTCTTCGCCTTCATCATAAAAGTACAGAACATGTGGGCTGGCCATAAGCTCGTTCAGCATATCGCTCAGACGTGCGTCTCGATCGGACGCAGTCTTGAGCACATAAGCCAACAAATCTTTTCCCAGGCGTTTCGCCTCCCGGTACTCGTCCTCAAGACCGGAGATCGCCATCCCCTTAGCTTCGTCAATCCAGCCGTAGGAGTTGCGATAAATTCCAATAACGATATGCGAATCATGTAGTTTTCGTAGATAGAAGTCTCGCGGCGCTTCAGCCCGAGCGCCTTCCCGTTCAAACTGGACGGGCTGAAAGTTTAGACTCCCTATTGCCCTTCGAGCGGCCTCACGTTCAACTTTGCACTCGTTAATCGTCGAGCTTATGAACACCTGTAGCCTGTCCGGAACTGGATAGCGAGGAGAAGGCTCATGCATAGCCGAGCTCCCGGAGGCGAATATTGCTGTCTAGTAATTTTTCCGGAGGATCAGATTTCTCGTCAATTCTGCGCAGAAGGTAAGCTGCATCTAGTTCAATCTGAGCCAGAAGCGCAGCGGGATCAATGGAGCTGACCTCAACCCCAATCGAAGCATGCTCGATGAACTCCCGACGAAGTTGGTCGAGCATCGCCAATCGTTTGGACGCGCTCCGCGGCTGGTAAGGGAGGTACTCCGCAAGTCTCAAGTTGCAGATCCCTTGCTCGACCTGCCAATCAGCGCACCCAATAGCACGTGGTTGTACGAAGACGGCTCTGCCCTCCGTCCGATGGCGAAGCACATGCATTGTCTTTGGGAAAGTCGACATCAGACGGCGCTCGCGTTCACGTACCATCGACGCAGGATCTTTTGCCTGCTCGGGCAACTCACGACGTGGCTCGTCTGGAATCTCCGATTCCAGCTTAATCATCGAGTCACGAGGCCGATCTTCGGGACGCAGGTACACATTGATACCCGGTAGGGTAATTGCCCCATCCATCATGGGCGCAAAGCCTGCCGTATCCAAACTACCGAACTTCGACTTCGCTCCCGGCGGCAGCCCTGCAACTGTGAGAACGACCGGAGCAATCGGCTGCCGCGAGTAATGCGCGAGATCTTCCAAAAAGGGCTGACGAGTATCTAGCCGCTTGTTAATGCACATAGTCATTACAAGCGAACGATCTGTTGTATCAAGGCCGCGAAGACGCCAGCGCAGCAGATCATGCTGCTGTGCGATTGCGATGATATAGCCAGGGCCGTTGAGAAGTATTTCAACCGCAATGGCATTTGGCCCAACGACATCCGTCCACTCGCGCATGAGCGCAAGCACAGATTTCATCGCGGATAGGTCCTCTCCAACCAACGCGATGAACGGAGGCCCTCCTTGCGATACGAAACCGTAGCCGCAACCAACGAAGCCTGCCACAGCCAATCTGCGAATGAGCTCTGGGTTGGCGGAGATAACACCGAGTGCCGGCCATCCCCAATCGTAGCCGCCGGCATCCAGTAGGAGTTGACGCTTTGCCTGATCAGCGGCCTCGCCCGAATTTTTCTTGTTCTTCTTGGGCTTCCGAGCCATGCCACCCAGCCCCTAAAGCGGGTCGAACGCGGATGCGCGGATGCCGAACACGAGAAACACCTCGCGCTTGACGGCCTCGATGCTACGGACTGAAGGGTGGCAGAGGTGATGCCGATCTGCGAAGCCAACTTTGTAATCGCGGCCTATCTTGGCCACGCTTACGACAACTTCGACCCCATCCATTGTTGAACCGCGCAGATAGCCAAGACGCTGTTCGCGGGGTCGAGCCATACCTTCTTCCTTCGGTAAATGCACGAGGATTAAGGGGGGGGGGCGAATCCGCCCCTTTTTGAGAGAGTGCCTGACCTCGTCATCCTTTGTAAAGGCGTAGACATTTTGCATTTACGCGTCGAACTGGATGCCGGAGAAGGAAATTCGACCATTCAATGTTTTGGGTTTGAAGCAGCACCCTACCCCGCTTGCTTCTTCCGGCTATTAAAGGCTGCCGCCAGTTCCTCCGTCGCCGGGGGAATAATGTCATACCAATCTGTGGCGTAAACAGCCTCTCGAATAGCATCTATCTCGGCTGGAGCGAGTGGAATTAGCTCTCCCGGTGTTCCGCGATCCTTACCAACGACCAAGACGTTGAGTTGCGGAAGGTCGTTGTCTTCGCAGTAGTAAGCGATGTGCCCCAAAATGTTACCGAGAACCCCTGCCGCTTCCTTGCCGTACATGAGGCTGGACAGCCCCGTATAAGTAGCGGTTTGCCGGTTCATCGCCATGCCGACCAGGATCACCCATGCCTGGAGCGCGCGATGCGGCCAATCACTGCTCGGATTGAAATGCCGTGCCATGACTACCCCCCTATTTCAGCGTTCACCGGAGCGGAAATCGTGACACATCTACAACCGGGAGTCATTGGCGAGAAGTGTCCTTGCGGGCGGCGCGCCTACTTCATTCCTGGGCTGTAGCTCGCCCCGCCACCGTAATTCGTATTTTGGCTCGAATAGGAGGACAGGATGCCATCAGTCCCGAAAGTCAAGGATACGCTCGCCGTCGAAAAGCCGGAGTCGTTGGCGAAAAGTCCCACCACGGGAATCGCGGCTTTCGGGTCCATGCGCACCTTCTGCTGGGTGTAGACGAGCATGCGTTCCCCGTTCGGCATTAATTGGCTGGCATTGGGCTGGCCGAATTGAGCGACAACGTCTTGGATCGAAGCCTTCCGCTGCTTCAACTCTGCGAGCCGTTCTTCACCGATGGTCGTGCCTGTAGTCGAGGTACACGCTCCAATCGTCAGCGCGGTGATGCAGGCAAAAAGTTTCCTCATGGTGGCCCCCTTCAGCGTCGAATGCATTTTGTTCAATATATCGAGGTGCGCGAACCGAGCAAGCCGGTTGCCATGCGGGGATGGATCTCAGGCAGCTGTTCGCAACCAATCTGCGCCGATTGCGCCATGCCAAGGGCTGGTCACAAGACGAGCTTGCCCTGGAGGCCGAGATGAGCCGCAGCTATCTCAGCCAGATTGAGAAGGGGAAGTTTTACGTCAGCTTGAAAGTGCTTGGCCGGCTGGCCGAGGCCCTGAATGTCGAGCCCGTGGAATTCTTGAAGCCGCCTGCGAGCCCTTCGCCCCAATAAGGATTTGAGATCGAGGGACGCTCGTCTGGTCAGGCTGCTCCCTGTTGCGTTTTGACGGCGCGTCGCTGTGCAACAAAGCGCACTTTTTCGTTATGCAACGAAACTGTGTCCAACAGGTTGCGCCCGAAGCGCCGCGAAGTGAGCCTTCGGCTTACACTTCGCACCGCTCCGGTCGCTCCGAAAAAGACGCAACGTTGGCCGAAACCGGACTCTTTGGGTCAGAATGAAACGTGCGAAAAGCCGATGTTGGGAAAGCGCTTATTTTTTCGGATTTGGCGTGTCGCTCGAAGCCGTGGATCAGGCATCCAAAAGTCGCCCCGATGGCAGACGCGCCATTATTTGGGTACCAATGCCCAACGTGCTGGTTATAACCAACTCGCCGCCATGACGTTCCATCAAGGTTTTGCTGAGCGGCAGTCCAAGGCCGGTGCCTTTGGAACGGCTCTCGGCATCTCCGACTTGGCCGAACGGAGTGAGCGCGGTGGCGATTCCGGCTTCGTCCATACCGCACCCGCTGTCTTCGACCGCCAGGAAAGGTGCCCCCTCCTCCACGCC
>CAZOIS010000093.1:0-16408 GCA_964579865.1 uncultured Lentisphaeraceae bacterium
GGGTGGGGGGTGGTACAATATAAATAATGTCCATTGAATTGACTTTTCTTGGAACAGGGACTTCGGTCGGAATTCCGATGATCGGTTGCCATTGTTCCGTGTGCGCCTCGGAAGATCCCCATAACATACGTCGCCGAAGCAGTTTGTATGTGAAAACGGGTCAGGTGGCGTTTGTGATCGATACGCCTCCCGACTTCCGGCAGCAGGTGCTGGATTTCGGGATCGAGCAGATCGACGCGGTGGTATTCACGCATGCCCATGCGGATCATATTTTCGGTTTTGATGATATCCGCAGGTTCAACACGCTCAAGGGCGGTGTCATTCCTGCGTATGGGGATTCCGAAACGCTCGAGGATGTGAAGCGCGTGTTCAATTACATCGGAAACAAACCTTCGCCGCACGGGTTTTATCGGCCCTTGGTCGATTTCATCGAAATCAATGGCCCCTTTCAGGTGGGCGATGTGATCCTGACGCCCCTCGATGTGCAACACGGTCGCAGGATGACGGGATATCTGATGGAGCACGAACAGGTGAAAGTCGGGTACGTGCCGGATTGCCACTCGATGCCGATATCGACCGTGGCAAAACTGTCAGGTGCGGACGTGATGATTCTCGACGCGTTGCGCTATCGGCCGCACCCCTCGCACATCAGCGTGGAAGAGAGCCTGGCGTTGTTGTCGAAAATCGGCGCGAAGTCTTCATACCTGATCCATTTGTGCCACGACGTGGACCACAACAAACTAGAAGCGGAACTGCCCCCCAACGTACACGTCAGCTACGACGGGATGCGGGTCATGCTGAAAACAAAAGTACAGTTTAACGCGAAGGAAAAAACGGCATGAGTGACACGAAAAGAAGCGTATGGAGGGCCTTGGCGGCTGGGGTGCTGGTTGCCGGTTTTGCGGCGGCACAGCAGATCGAGGTCGGCTTGACTCTCGCCTATAACAACTTCGTTATCGGCGAACCCGTACTGGTGCAGCTTGAGATGTTGAACGCCACGCGCGATTTGATTGATATCGGCGGCAAGGACTCGAAGGACCGGATAATGGTGGAAATCACAAAGGGTGGACAGTATAACGATCTGAAGCCCTTCAATTCCGATCCGGTTGCCGGCGCGTTTCAACTGAAGCCCGGGCAGTCTACGCAGCACAAAGTGGAACTGGACAAGTGGTTTTCCTTGATTCAAGAAGGGAAGTATGTTGTTCGGTTGATGGTTGTGCATAACGGCATCCGATACGAGTCCACAAAGAAAAGTTTTGATGTGGTGCCGGGCATCCCCGTCAAAGAGGGCGTGCAGATGTTTGTTAAGAACCAAGAACTCAAACGGCTGTTCAAACTCGTCTATTGGCATCGCAATCAAGCGGACCGTCTGTTTCTTCGGATTGAGGACGAGCCGGGTGAAAGAATTTGGGATTCAATCGATCTGGGCGCGTTGATGCGAATGACCCCTCCGAAACTGGACATCTCTCCGGATGGCGAGATCACGGTTGTTCACCGATCGACCCAAGACGCTTTTATTCGGACCGTGCTGTGGTCTCTGCCGAACAGTGTCGAGGTGGTCGAGCGGAATTCGCTTTTGGATCCTGAAATTTCCGCTTCACAGAGAGTCAAATCGCTTTATGGCGAGATGGCGGACGAGAAGAAAAAGGATGAAAAGAAGTCGTGGTGGAAGTTCTGGTAAGAGCGGGCACACAAAGGGCGTGTTGCCAGACTACATGTTGAGTGCGCGAAGTGAGAGGGATTATGCGACAGTTATCGACTGAAAGCGGATTTTGTTGGGCTTGGACTCGGGTGACGGTGCTTGGCGTCCTGCTTTCAGCCGGTTGCGTCGCGTTTCAGAAACCGGATGAAAAGCATGACTCCGCTGCAGCCGAAAAGTCCGCCGACGAAGCGGGCTTTGACGATATTGCGGTGTTGACGGAGGCGATGTTGCTCGTGCGGCGGAACTATGTTGAGGAGAAACCTCTTCAGGATGTCGTTTATGGCGCGATCAACGGGATGTTGACGGAACTGGACCCCAACAGTTCGTTTTTGCCGCCTCAGCCGTTGGCCGATCTCGAAGAAGAGACACGTGGCAGGTTCAGCGGAATCGGCCTGAGCGTGGGGATTGACAAATCCGGTGTCAAGGTGATCGCGCCTGTCGAGGATTCGCCGGCCTTCAAGGCCGGTATTCACGCGGGTGACACCATCACGGCGGTGGACGGAAAGAAACTCGAGGGCGCATCGCTAGATGCTGCGGTCAAGGCCATGCGCGGCGAGAAAGGCTCGACCGTGAAGGTTACCGTTGAAAGGGCGAACGGCGAGAAAACTGATATTGCGATGGTGCGCGATGACATCAAGCTGACGAGCGTAAAGGGTGTCCGGGATCTGGGTGACGGTATCGGTTATCTGAGGATTACGCAGTTCAACGAGCCGGTCGTCGAAGACTTCGCGCGTGTGTTGACTGGGCTCGAAAAACAGAAAATCACGGGGCTGATTGTTGATCTGAGGGACAATCCGGGTGGATTGTTGGAGTCTGCGGTGGGGGTGGCCGAACAAGTCCTGCCCAAAGGAAAGGAGATCGTGACCGTACGCGGACGCAGCGTCGAGAAACTGCAACAGCGGTTTGAGTCGGGGCCTTGCCCGAGCCGGTTTACCGATCTCCCGATCGCGGTGTTGGTGAATGGCGGTAGCGCGAGCGCGTCCGAAATAGTGGCCGGTGCACTACAGGCGCATAAGCGGGCCGTGCTGGTGGGAGAGCGCACGTACGGCAAAGCGTCTGTGCAGAGCGTGATCAAACTAGCCTTACGTCCGGATTGTGCGGTGCGACTGACAACCGGTTACTACTACACGCCCGACGGGAAGCTGATTCACGGCACGGGCATTACACCTGATGTGGAAGTGATGGTGCCGAAAACCGAATGGCGGCAAGCGCAGCGGAAGCGCCTTTATGAGGAAATGCCCGGCGCCGCGACAGGGGGCATGGAGAAGCTGATGGGGGCCGTAAAGGACGTGCAGCTTGAGCGGGCTAAAGAAGTGCTCATAGGAGCCCGCATACTGAACAATGGGTGAGCGGAGAATGGATTTGTTTCATGGTCGTTTTAGGAATAGAGACCTCGTGTGACGAGTCGGCGGCTGCGGTTGTAGAGAACGGGCGGACCGTGCTGTCCAGCGCCGTGTTTAGCCAGGTGCCGTTGCACCAGCCGTATGGCGGCGTGGTGCCGGAGATCGCTTCCCGCAGCCACGTCGAGAAAATTTCGGGTGTGGTCCGTGAAGCCATGTGTAGGGCTTTTGCGCCGGAGGGCGGGGGGACGGAAATCGATCCCTTATGGTGGGATCGGATCGACGCGGTGGCGGTGACATATGGTCCCGGATTGGCCAGTTCGCTGATTGTGGGACTTTCTGCCGCTAAGGGGCTGGCGCTACGGCTGGGCAAGCCGCTGATCGCGATCAATCACATCGAGGCGCATATCCACTCCGTTTTTTTGAGTCCCACTGCGCCAAGTCCCGACGAGATCGGACCGTTGCTGGCTCTGGTGGTTTCGGGCGGGCACTCGTGCTGGATAGACATCCCGGTTCAGGGACGCTATCGGATTATCGGACAGACGTTGGACGATGCGGCGGGAGAGGCGTTCGACAAGGCGGCTAAACTCTTGGGGCTCGGTTATCCTGGCGGACCGGTGATTGACCGGATGGCGCGCTTGGCATCGCGCCGCGATGCGGTCACGTTTCCTAAAGGGCGGCCGCGACCAGGGAACCCGGCGCTCGGCCAACTGCGGGCAGAACTTTGCGTGAGCTTCAGCGGGCTGAAAACATCGCTGATGTATCATCTGCGTGAACAGCCGCCGCAAAACGACGCGCAAATCTCGGAGGTCGCGGCGGCGTATCAAGAGGCCATAGTGGCTGCGTTGGCGGAGCGTTGCGCGTTGGCGTTGCGGGACGGACGCTACCGTGCTTTGGCAGTTGGCGGAGGCGTCTCGCTCAACCGGCGGCTGCGCGAAACGCTGGAGCGGGTAACGTCGGAGGCGGGCGTGCGCTTGCTGTTAGCGGAACCCCGTTTCTGCGGTGACAACGCGGCGATGATCGCTGGGCTTGCGGGAATGGGCGGTGGCATCCGCGGTGAGGCTGCAATGCGCCTAGACGTTGCGCCCGCGTTGGAGGCGGGGGAATAAAGCGCATTTGCTGGTTTTGCCGCAGTGCACGTCCCGCGTGCGCGTTACTTTGTCTTGGGGGTCTGCTTGGAGGGCTTAGGGCCTCCGACCGGAACGAATTTCTTTGCGCCGTCAGCTTGGCCTGCCCAAGATTTCCCGTCAAAGCCCTTGGTGGCTGCACCCGACGTGATTTTCACTTCGTCAGCGAGCCCGATCTCTTCGATCTTCACGTCATCGACGTACAAATACCCGGTGTTGCACTTGTCCACCCCCGTCGCGTCGAGGGCTAGAATCTTGAGCATCAGCCATTCGCAGTTCTCGAGGTGACTCTGCGCCAGTTCGGAACGTCCCTGAGTCGGGATGACACGCTCAACCCGTTTCCACTGGGTCGGCACATTCGAGAACTCTCCGGTCTCCGCATTGTTGAAGTAGATGACTTGAAAACGATGCGCTTCGCGGAGGTCGGCAAATGCAGGGTCGTTGCTTTTGACCGCCTTGGGGTGCCAGCGGTAACCAATGGGGTAAATGCGGCACTTGGGGCCCGGACCGCCCTTGGTGCCGATCGAGCGGGCCGAGAGTGATATCTTATACTTCTTCTTGGGGTCAAAACGGATGGGGGCCGTGTAGACCTGTACGCCTTGGTTGATGCAGACCTCATGGATGGTCGCGTCAAGTCTTAAGACGTGTGGCCGCATGGACGCTTTATCTTCGACCACCGAGACATACGTGTGGTTCTTCATGTAGTGCTTGTTGGTGTCGAACACGTAAATCCAATGATTCAGGGGATCAACGGTGTCGTCGAAGTGGCCGTTCTTGATGAGGTTGAGGGACTCGTCCTGTTTTTTCTGGGCAAAAGCGGGAGCGGTCGCCAAGAGTACGCCAATCAGCGCGGCTGCCATTGAAAAAGAATTCAGTGCGTTCACGGTTTCTCCAGTGAAGATTGTCCTACGACATGTTTTTCAGTTTTCTTGTGACCCATTCTATCGCTAACAGGGCGATCAGACAAGCGAGCACAAAAGGGGTCTGCCAGAGCGAGCGGTACTCGAGTTTACGCTCGCGACGTTCGCTGACGCGCAAGTCTTGAAGCGCGGCGTCCAATTCGTCCGGTGTGCCATAGCGTCCACTGCTGGACCGAGCCAAAGCCTTGAGGACTTTCTCGTTGATGGGCTTGAGCACCATTTCTTGTGACGTGGCCCGCACGGTGAATAGGCAGGGTGAAGATTCGACTTTCTTGCCGTCGATTTCCACGGTGGCGACGGCCTTGTAGTTGCCGGGTTCATTCGGCACAAATTCAGCCACATAGCCGGGGATCTCTGACCCGCCGCCGGTTTGAATGTTGCGGCCAGCCATCGAGAGGGGGATGACGCGGTCCGAAGGCGTCGTGATTTCACAGGCGACTTTCCACGACTTGCGGGTCTCGGCGGGCGGGATGACAAGCCGGCTCTGCAGAATGGCGGGGTCTCCGACAGCAATCGTGCCGGCATCGGTGAAGAGCTCAAGGTGATACTTATCAAGGTCGCTCTCCGAGGGCGACATCCATTGGATAATCTGACGCCAGAATTTCGGATAGGGCTTGTCGTCACCGGGTTGCATCACCCAACGCCAAAGGGAGTCGGTCAGAACGGCAAGCACCTTGCCCTGGCCATAAACACGGGAGACGAGGATGGGATGCCGCCCGGAATCGGTCTGGGTGTCGGCAAGAGCGAAGGCGCCACCGGAAAGGGTCACGCCCGTGAAGACTGAAAGAACCGGAGGCAACTCGGTGGGCATGTCGGGATTGTTCGCCAACGCAGGATGCGCGCGTCCTTCCGCAGTCCACGCCACGGCGAACTTGCCCTCGAGGGCGGGGGCCCCGGCCCGAGTGAAAGGCAGAAGCTTGCTCAGCTCTGTCTTGCTGATGCCGTTTTCGCCCCAGAGCTTCTGTCCTCCGAGCAGGATCAGGCTGCCGCCTTTTTCCACGAATTCGAGGATGGTGCGGCAGTGTTCCGGCGAGAGCGCCTCGAAATCGAAGTCGCCGAGGATGATGATCTTATTCAGCCTGAGCTGGTCGAGCGTCAGATCGAACGACAGCCCTTGGCGGTCGCCATAAGCGATCCACTCCTTGGTGCCGGGAACTTTGCGGCTCGGCATCTGGAAGAAGGCCAAGGGGGTGATATCCTTGTTCGAAAAGAGGGCCCGGGCGAGATGCTTGCTCTCGAAACGCGGCACGTCTTCAAGGAAAAGCACGCGGTTCTTGGCGTCGAGGACATCCACGGCCACAACCATCTCGTTGTCGTTGGTCTGGACCTCGCCGGTCAGCACCGGGATGCGCACGGTATAGATTTCGGTCGCCACATCGGGATGGGACAGTTTGAACTGCACGTCGCGGCTGCCGCCTTTGGGCGGCAATTGAACTGCGATTTTTTCCAGTTCCTTTCCGGCTTTCTGGAGTATTACGGGAAACGGTTCGCCTTTGCCCCCCTGTCCCGCAATGGTGACAGACATGGCGGTATCCCATCCGACGATCGCGCGCCGCGGCGTGTCCACGTTGTCAACGCGCATGTCGGGCTTGTCGTCGGCAACGCCCGGCTTTTCGAGCTCCGTGACATAGAGCGGCGCAGGCCAGCTCATTTCGGCCCAGGCGTCTTTCTTCTCGCGCGTGTCGATCGCATCGGTGAGCACAAGTACGCCGGCGAGTTCTTGGCCGCGCAGACGGTCAAACAGGCGGTTCAGACTCAAATTAAGATGCGACGATTTTCCCTCGGGCTTCAGCCCTTTCAGCTGATTGAAGGCGATCGGCGTGTCCAAGTCGGCATGGAAGGGATAGATCTCCATCAGACATTTGGCCTGGAGAACCTTAGCCCACGATTTGTCGAGCATGGCCATGGCGGATTCCCAGCGGGTGCGCCCCGCTGTCTCGTCGGCGGTTTGGCTCATGGAGCCCGAAATATCCAGCAGGACAATGAACCGGGGTTTGACCACCTCGGTCAATTCGCTTTTCTTGCCCGGCAACAGCAGAACCCAAAAAAGTCCCAACAGAAACAGAATGCGCAGTCCGGCGAGCCCGAAGCCCGTTGCCGTGCGGGGCAAATACCGCCACACGGCATAGGCGACGACTGCCAGCGACACCAGCAGCGCGAGTGCCATCAGGGCGCCCGAGACGCTGTTTTCAAAAATCCATTCGGCGGTAGGCATAGGGCGTGTTCAGAGTTCGAGGTGTTGAGGCGGGCATTCAGGCCCGCCCTTCTGTTTACGACGTGACAACCTTTCCGGCCAAGTCGACGGTCATCTTCTCCGTTGCCCCCGTTTGAGTCCGGAGGGCACGGTTGGCGAACCACCATTCCAACAGCGCCAAGAACAGCGCGATCCAGAGGAAAACCTCTGCAAGAGACCGGCCATTGCGATATTCATCGATCAGGCGCGTCAGTTCTTCCGGGTCTTTCGCCGTCAGGAATTTCTTGAACCCGGTCCACTCTGTCAGCTCCTCGGCTGTCGCAGGTGTCAGGCGCGACTCGAAGCGGTCGGTGTTGACGGCCAACACCGGCTCGGGTTGCCCTGCACCGGCTTTCGTCCGCGTGTAAATGCCGGGCTCGGCCAAGTTCTCGATGAAGAATTCCCGGTTGCCGTTATCCTTGATCAACAGCTGCGCGCCGGAGGGCATCGCGATTGCATCGTCGTCGCGGTAATTAGGTACGGCGTCGTTGACCGGAACGGTCGCGCCCAAGACCAAGTGTGGCGGCTGCACGGAGGCTCCGGCCCCTTGCCGGATGAGCTGATGAACGACAGGAAGGAAAAAGGCCGTGAGCGGGAAGGAACTCCAATCGCGGTTGGCACCGGTTCCGAACATGAGGACGCGTCCGCGACCGACCGCACGCCCGATCATGAATGGCACGTCGTCGCCCGCCGTGATCAGCACGGCCGCGTTTTCCTGAAGAGCATTGAATGTCATAATGCGCTTGAGCGCCACGGTCGGCACGCTGCCCGGCGGCAACGAAAGGTTGAAGTTGACGACCTGATCCTTCTGGTTGGGAATGCGTTTCAGCGGCCGGGCGGCAAGTTCGACGGGGATCTCTTCCGTGCCTTTGGGTTGGGCGGGCAGAATCTTCATGTCGGCATAGGCTGCGACGTCGGCACGGTCGCCGGGGAAGACGATGACCACGCCGCCGTTCTTTGCGTATTCTTCAACCCGCATAACCGCTTGGCCGGAGATAGGAAAGACGTCGCACAGGAAGACGGCCTGATAGTCACGCAGGTCGATCGACTCGAGTTCTGCCACATCGATCTGCCTGACGCTGTCATCCGTGGCACCGGGCGCAAGTGCCGCCTTTAGATACCGCGTCGCCTCCTGCGGGCCGGCGATGAGCACGGGCAGCTGTTTACGGACGCGCAACAGGAACTGGAAGTCGTCGTCCTCGGGAAGGGCATCCTGCGGCGTCGTGACCTTGGCGATGTGTATGCCGGGTTCGAGTCCGCCGATTGCGAACTCCACCGACGTTTCGGTGCCGGCGTCAGCGGAGACGCTGCGGCGACCGCGCTCCTGGCCTCCGACATCGACCGCGACGGTGATTTGTTTGGCGGTTCCGATTGCGCCTACACGCACGTTTAGACGTGCGGTCTGCCCCAACAGCATCAGAGAAGGCGACACTTTCACGTCGGCTGGGTACGCGTTGTCGGGCTGCTGCGCGCCGCCTAAGAGCGCAAAAAAAGAAACTTTATCGCGCTGTTCGCGAGAGATTTTGACTTTGGAGTCGTCCGTCTGTGCCTCGTTCTTGGCTGCATCGCGGAAACCCTGCCAAGGAAGCGCCTGGCCGTCGGTCAGGATATACACTTCCCGCTCGCGCCGTCCGTCTTGCTGTTCAAGCGCCCGCAGGGCAATCGCCACCGTCTCGTCCAGTTTGGACGTGCCCGGTTGACACGTCAAAGCCCGGATCGCCTGAATGACCGTCGCATGTTCGGTGGTCGGCTTCTCGATTATCGGGACCGGCGTATCCGCCGCCACATAGACGCAGACGCGGTCACCCGAAAAAAGCCCTTCGATCACGCCGACCGCGGCGTCTTTGCAGATATCGAAGACCTTGCCGCGGTCGAGTTCATAATTCATGCTGTACGAGGCGTCAAGCACAATGGCAACGTCGCGACGCGTACGGCTGAGCCAAGAGCCCCCCGTAGTGGTCGTCCGCAACACCGGCAAGGCGAAGGCAAAACCAAGCGTCAGCAGCAGCAGCGTGCGAAGCAGCCACAGCAGAAAGTTCTCGAAACGCACCCGGCTGGACGACCTTTTTTGGGCGGCTTTGAGGAACCGCAGGGTGGGGAAAGGGGTGACCACAGTCCTGCGGCGTTGAAACATGTGCAGCATCAACGGGATCGCGGCCGCCGTCAACGCCCAAAGAAAAGCTGGATTAGCGAATACAAGCATGGAAGGTTGTGTCGGTTAAGGCAACCACAGGGATTGCACGTCATGGGTTAGCGGGACAGGCGTTTGCGCTCCTCGAGGTAGGCGCGGACAAAAGTGTCCACAGGTTCGTCAGTCTTTACGAGACGGTAGTCCACTTTCATTTCGGAACAGGCCTTGCGGTAATCTTCGATGAAAGCACCCATCAGATCTTTGTACTCCTTAGCCATGGCGCGCGGGTCGGCGATCATCCGCTCGCCGGTCTCCAGATCTTCGAACTCCGCGCCTCGCCGGAGATCGAGGTTGAGTTCCACGGGATCGAGGGTGTGGAAGACGATCACGTCGTGCAGATTCTTCCGGAAGTGCGCGATAGCCTTGATGATCTCCGGCTGGTCGTCCAGCAGGTCGGAGATGATAACCACCATGGCGCGACGGTTGATCGTTTCAGCGATTTGATGCATCACATCCGCGCCCGCCGTGCCCTTTGCTGGTTTATATCCCTGGAGAATCTTGAGTGAATTGTTGAGTTCGTTGAAAGAGTTTTTGCAGGGGAGGGCGGCGTCCATCTTCTCGCCGTAGATATACATGCCGACCGCATCACGAGCCTTGAGCACGACGTAACCAATCGCGGCGGCGAGCGTGCATGCGTAGTTGAATTTTGTCTTGTGGTCTCCCGAGGTGTAATTCATCGAACCGCTTCGGTCGACGAGCAGATAGACGCGCAGATTTGTTTCGTCCTGATATCGCCGGATGTAATACTTGTCGGTTCTGCCCAGCACCTTCCAGTCGATGCGTTTCAAATCGTCGCCGGGCATGTAGGAACGGTGGTCTGCGAATTCGGTGCTGGCGCCTTTCTGGGCGCTGCGGTGCCGGCCTGCGAGGGTGCCCTCAACCACGTAGCGCGAGTTGAGGACAAGCCGGTTCAGTTTAGACATTTGAGCGGGGTTGAGAAACGCCCCGATTCCTTCATCGCTCATCAGCGGCTCCTTGCGGGCGTCGCGACAATCCAAAAATCGCATTCGCTGTCGATCATGAGGGCGAACCGGTTGTCCGAGGCCAACCTCAGGAACCGTATGCCGTTAATCAAGCCGCTTTCGGTCGCCACGCCGCGCTGGGTGCCGGAGTCCGTGACGGTCTCAAATTCCACGCTGACGGGAGATGCCGTTTTTCTGGCAATGACGGTTGCGCTCTTTTTATTCCCGTAGACGTCAAGCGGAAGCGCGCTCAGCTTGGTGAGTTTGTTGCCGATGTTTTTGCTGTAGAGGGTATAGCGTTGTTTCTTCAACCCTGTGAGTTTACTGAAATCCTCGGTCTTGTAAACCCACGGGTCGCCGAAACGGTCGGCTTTGGGCGGGGCCTTATCGTTTGGCAGATTCAAGAGGGGCGAGAGACTGTCCGGATATTCGACGGAGTCCGCGTAGTAAATTTTGAGCGCCTTTTCCGCCTGCGCGTGGTCGATGCGGGTGAGCCAGCGTCGCGCCAAGGTGTCGGCATAACGCACGATCGGTTTCGCGCCCTTTTCCGTGGTCAACGCGCTTTCGAAAATGCGGACGGCGTCGACCTGTTTACCTTCGGCGAGCAAGTGCCAAGCCGCAAGCGTTTTGACCACGGGAAGGAAGTCGCCAAGCGTCGTCGATTTGTCCATGACGCTTTGGCATGCTTCGATGACGGCTTTGTGGTCCTGCGGCGTTCGGGCATGGGTTCCCCACACCCGCAGAAACGCCTCTTCCTGAGGCGTCGCGGCAAGAAGCGAAAAGCACGTGAGAAGAGTGGTCGCAAACGGAACGCAACTACGGCTGAAAGTTGAATCGGGCATTTGCACAAGGGCACAAGGTTCTGAGTTCAGGTCCTAAACAAAGCGGGCGGGCCGGGCGAACACAACGAAATTCGACCACAGCCCTCAGCTGAGCCTTATCGCGTACTGGAATACATCAGGATGTTGACGCCGAGTTTGAGGGCGTCGTCTTCCAGATAGCTGTTGCAGTACTTGTTGGGGGAGAGTTCCCAGGCTCCGGCCATGCCGATCGGGCTGTAGATGACGGCTGGGTTGCCTTCGACTTCGATCGTGAGGATCTGCGGTGCGATGGCGGGCGCATTGTTATAAGACTTCGCTAAGGCCGGCGTGACCTTCATGCTCGTGATGTCGTTCGGCAGGCGGAAGAGCGGATGCCCCGTGCGGAGCGCGTTGAACGTCACGCCCGGCATCACGCGGGCCATGTTCTCGCGGAAAGCGACATCGAATGCTTTACGTCCGCAGCAGGCTTCGGCGATGAGCAGCCCGCCGTGGTTGAGGTAGTTGCGCAGAGCGGTGACCTCTTCGGGCTTGAACGTGAACGACTCATGGCCCGTCAAGTAGAGCACCGGCGCATCGAAAAGTTTGGGGTCGGTCAGACGGATTTCTTTGGTCGTGAACTTCACCGGCACGCCAGTCTTAACATTGTACTGCGAGAGGAGAACGGAAAGGCCGACGTGACGCGTTTTCCAGTCGCCGTCATAGATGACCTGCGCAATGTTCATCGCGGCCGCTGCGGAAACCTGTTTGGCGTCTTCAAACTTGGTTTTTTTCATGTTTTCGAGCGTCCAGTTCCGCATGGCACAGGCGTAGCTCAAAATGTTCATGCCGAGTTGCTGCGCAGACTCCGGCTCAAAGGCGATGATGTTCTCGTCTTCCAGCGGGTCCCAGCCGACCTCCATTCCGAAGCGTGATACGATAGCGACCGTACGGCAGTCGATGGTGACGCCGTCGAGCCACGGTTCATTGCCGCTGTAAATCGAACGCACGCCAGCGCGGTAGTTGACCTTGTCGAGGCTGTAGTAGGCATGAAAGATCGGGTGATCGGCGCTGAGGCGGCGTACCGGCGCTTCAGGGAACACCTCGTTCAGCACTTTGATCGCCGAATCGTAAAAGGGCTTTGACCCCATGCCTGCGTTGAGGATGATGGTGCCGCCGCGCAGCAGGTATTCGCGCAGCTTTTTCTTCTCCTCGTCGTTCAGGCTCCAGTGGTAGTGTCCGGAACGGTAGAGAATCGGATTTTGGTCGGGGTCGGGGTCAATTTCGGCAAAGGATTTGGCCTCATAGTCGTAATCCACTTCGGCCATGCCTTTGAGCGATTTGAGAAGATTGTTCAGATCGTTGGGGCGCGCGTTCCAGTCCTGTTCGCCGTACTGCGACGTGAGCTTTGTAAACATGGTCGGAGGCTTCGGCGGATTTTTTTTCTCGGATCGCGCGGCGGGGGTTGCCGGCGGCGGCGGATAGGGGATCAGCGTTTCGCCGCCCGCCATGTTGGCCGGCGGCGGCGGGGTTTCTTTGCGAGGCGGCGGCGGAATAAAGCCCTGCTCATCAGAACCGTCGCCGTCGAAAATGTGTGCCCCGCAAACCGTCAGCGCGGTCATCAGCGCCAAAACCGAAGCGATCGTCAGAGAAGTGCAGCCTGTCATGAGTTTTTGCATAATCACTCCACACGTCAGATTAAAGCACCAGAGAACAATAATCAGTATCCGACACAATAGGCGGGAAGTCAAGCACCTACGCCCATTTTCGGGAGTTCCGTGCTGCTCTTCAAAATGAAAAACGGGCGCAGGAAACAAATCCTGCGCCCGTGCGTTTGTCGCCCTGAGTCCTCGTTTAGCGGATATCGGCGTGGTAAGCCTGGATGGATTTAACACCGCCCGCGCTGTCGCGCGCCGCCCGGATGCCTTGGGCACTGGCCACGGCCGCGGCAACGGTGGTCAGGTAAGGCACTTTGTATTTCAGGGCCGCCTTGCGGATCGACGCGTCATCCGCGCGCGCGTCGCGCCGGCCGGACGGGGTGTTGATCACGAGGCTGACTTGGCGGTTGAGGATCACATCCAGGACGTTGGGGCGTCCCTCGTTGATTTTGTTGACAACCTCGCCCTTCACGCCGTGTTCGGCGAGCCACTGGATCGTCCCCGCAGTGCCGACCAGTTTGAAACCCAGTTTGACGAATTCCTTGGCGGCCCTCGCAGCGGCCGGGGTCTTTTCCGAAAGGCTGATGAGTATCGTGCCTTCCTCCGTCGGCAGTTTGGCGTTGGCCCCTTCCTGCGATTTATAGTAAGCGAGCCCGAAGGTCGAGGCCAGCCCGAGCACTTCGCCTGTCGAGCGCATCTCGGGCCCCAGGACGGGATCCACTTCCTGGAACTTGTCGAAGGGGAAAACCGCCTCTTTCGCGCCGTAGTGCGGAATCGTTTTCTGCGCGAGGTTCAGGTCGCCGATCTTCGCGCCTAACATGAGTTGCGTCGCAATGCGGGCCATCTGGGTGTTGCAGACCTTCGATACCAGCGGCACCGTGCGCGAGGCACGGGGATTCGCTTCCAGCACGTATACCTTGTCTTTCTCGATGGCATACTGCATGTTCATCAAACCGACCACATGCAGCTCCTGCGCGATCTTGCGCGTGTAGGCGAGAATGGTGTCGAGGTGTTTCTCGGGGATGGAGACGGGCGGAATGACGCAGGCCGAGTCGCCGGAATGGACCCCGGCGAGTTCGATATGCTCCATGACGGCGGGAATATAGACGTCTTTGCCGTCGGAGAGCGCATCGGCTTCGCATTCGAGCGCCTCTTGCAGGAAGCGGTCGAGAAGAAGGGGGCGGTCAGGGGTGACGCCGACGGCTTTGGCCACGTATTCGCGCAACATCTGTTCGTCGTAGATGACTTCCATGCCGCGCCCGCCGAGCACGAAGGAGGGGCGGATCATGATCGGGTATCCGATGCCTTCGGCAACCTTGATCGCCTCCTCGATGGTCGACGCCATGCCGGATTCGGGCATCGGGATGCCGAGCCGTTCCATGCGGTGGCGGAACAAGTCGCGGTCCTCGGCAATGTCGATCGAATCGATGCTGGTGCCGAGAATCTTGACGCCCGCGTCGGACAGTTCCCGCGCGATGTTGAGCGGGGTTTGTCCGCCGAACTGCACGATCACGCCTTCGGGCTTCTCGTTCTCATAAATTTGGAGCACGTCTTCGAGGGTGACCGGCTCAAAATACAGTTTGTCGGACGTGTCATAGTCGGTCGAGACGGTCTCGGGGTTACAGTTGACCATAATGGTCTCATAACCGGCCTCGCGCATGGCGAACGCGGCATGGACGCAGCAGTAATCGAACTCGATACCTTGTCCGATACGGTTCGGTCCGCCCCCCAGAATCATGACTTTCTTCGCATTCTTGGTGACGGAGACTTCGCTCTTTTTGCCATGATACGAAGAATAGTAGTAATAGGAGTTCTCCACACCGCTGACCGGCACGGGATGCCACGTCTCGGCCACGCCGAGATCCATGCGGCGCAGGCGGATGTTCTTCTCCTTGATGCCCAAAATTTTGGCGAGATACTTGTCGGAGAAGCCGTCCTTTTTGGCCTGGATGAGCAGTTTGTCAGGCGGCATGGCGCCTTTGTACTGGAGCACTTGCTCCTCCAGCTCAACCAGCTCGCGCATCTGCTGGATGAAATAGAGTTTGATCTTGGTCAGCTCAAAAAGCTGGTCGTTGGTGGCGCCTTTACGGAGCGCCTCATACATGATGAATTGGCGTTCGCTGGTAGGCAGGCGCAGCATCTCCAGCAGCTCGGGCAGCGTCTTCTTGTTGAAGTCTTTTGCGAAGCCGAGTCCGTGGCGCCCGTTCTCGAGGGCGCGGATCGCCTTCTGGAATGTTTCTTTGTAGGTTTTGCCGATCGACATGACTTCGCCCACGGCCTTCATCTGCGTGCCGAGTTTGTCTTCCACGCCGCGGAACTTTTCGAAGGCCCAGCGCGAGAATTTGATCACGATATAGTCGCCCGAAGGCGTGTATTTCTCCAGCGTGCCGTCGCGCCAGTAGGGGATCTCATCCATCGTCATGCCGCTGGCCAACTTGGCCGAGATCAGCGCGATCGGGAAACCGGTGGCCTTCGAGGCGAGGGCGGAAGAACGCGAGGTCCGCGGGTTGATCTCGATGATCACGATGCGGCCGCTCTTGGGATCGTGCGCGAACTGGACGTTGGTGCCGCCGATCACGCCGATCGACTCCACGATGCGGAAGGCATACTCCTGCAGGCGGTCTTGGACGGACTTGTCGATGGTTAACATCGGCGCGGAACAGAATGAGTCGCCGGTGTGGACGCCCATCGGATCGATATTCTCGATAAAACAGACGGCGATCATTTGGTTTTTGGCGTCGCGGACGACTTCGACCTCCAATTCCTCCCATCCCGCCACCGATTCTTCGATAAGACATTGATGGGTGAGCGAAGCCTCGAGGCCGCGGTTGACGATGGTGCGCAGCTCCTCGACATTGTAGACGAGGCCCCCGCCCGTGCCGCCCATGGTGTAAGCCGGCCTGACAACGACGGGATAGCCGAGCTGTGATGCGATCTCCTCTGCATGTGCGAGCGTGTACGTGATCTCGCTTCTCGGCATTTCGATGCCGAGCTTGGTCATCGTATCCTTGAAGATCTGGCGGTCTTCGCCTCGCTCGATGGCGTCCAGATTGACGCCGATGACCTTGACGCCGTATTTTTCGAGAATCCCCTTCTTCGAAAGCTCCATGGCGAGATTCAGGCCGGTCTGTCCACCCAGATTGGGGAGCAACGCATCGGGACGCTCCTTAACGATGATTTGCTCAATGCGTTCGGCGTTGAGCGGCTCAATGTAGGTCGCATCCGCCATGACCGGGTCGGTCATGATCGTGGCGGGGTTGGAGTTCACCAGCACAATCTTATATCCGCACTCGCGCAAAGCCTTGCACGCCTGGGTTCCTGAATAGTCGAATTCACACGCCTGACCGATGACGATCGGGCCTGAACCGATGATGAGCACTTTCTCGATGTCGCTACGCCGCATAAGAGAGAACCTGACCTTTCGGACTTATACACCTGTCCCGCAGGTCCGAGCCAACTCGAAGACGGGACAATGCAC
>CAZOIS010000094.1:0-16296 GCA_964579865.1 uncultured Lentisphaeraceae bacterium
CCCGCCGACATCATCACCGTGTCCGCCGGCACGGCGGGCAGCAGCGGGTGCTGCTGCCCGGGCTGCAAGACCTCCACCTTTTCAGGCGTGGCGCATACGCCGGCCATGTTCTTTTTGGCGTCGCTGATCACGTAGTAATACTCGCAGGTGCGCGGCGTCTTGCGCATGATCTCGACCGCCTGCTCGACCGTTTCGGCGCGCTCCGCGATCTCGCGCATCAGAAATGTCATCGGCATGCCGTCCCAGCTCCCTTCGCCGCGCCCGCCCATCTCGCCGATCGCCAGTCCCCTCGCGTTCATGGCCGTGACCGTGCCCAGAAAGCCGGCGTATCCCACCGACACCCAGGGAATGCCGTCCGCGGGGACGAACACCTGCAGCACCGTGTACTTCTGAAGGTTGATGTCGCGCATATAGTCGAGCACGCGCGCGTGGACCACGCGGCCGTCGGCGCTCGCGGTGTTGCGCACCGCCACGCCGCTGCAGTGGAACAGCTCCGGGAAGAAGTTGCCGCAGACCGCATCCCGCTCCGTGATTCCCGCCGCGGCGGCCATGGCCCTGCATTCGCGCAGAAAGCGCTCCGGCGTGTGGGGCGAAGACCGGCGGTAGATCTCATCGATGCGGTCAAAGAACCACTCGCCCTTCTGCACCGCCAGCCCGGCACCGACCAGCGCCATGGTGCGCGGCATCACGTGCGGCACAAGATCGGCGAGCAGGCGGCCATGCGCCGCGCCCATCTGCTCGGGCGTGCCGTCCACGATCAGCACCCGTTTCCCTCCGACCTTACACAACATCCCGTGGCCCTGGGGATCTCGCGCAACAAGTTGCATTTCTTGCGCGCCCAGCGTCAAGCCGCCGAAGGCCACCACGATTAAATAAACAGACCGAAGACTCAACCGTTTCATTCTGCCGCCTCCACCGCGAATTCGAACACCGACGCGAACATGCGCAACACATCTTCCTGCCGCACCGCTTTTTGCGGCAGCCCCGGCGGCGCGTCGAACACCGAGTCATCGGCCACCGCGTTCAGCCGCCAGTGCGTGAAACGGGCTTTGCCGGTCACCTCGCCGAAAGCCCACGCGGCGCTGAGCGGTGTCGCGTCCTTCGCGAAGGTCAAATTCAAGGTCCCTTTTGTTTTTTTGTAATCGACGCGGACCTCGACGGAACGCTCGCCGTTCGACCCCAGCGCCTCGCCCAGCGTGTAGTACTGCTTCAACGCCTCAGGCGACAGCGAGGCTCCGGCCAGTGCCCCGACGCCCACGCGGTACCGCATCATGCGCTGCGGTGCGATGAGTGCGGCCGCCGTGACGCCCGCCTTTGCGTCTTCAGTCCCGCAGAAAGTCACCTTGCCGCCGCCGATCAGCCAAGGATAGTCACCCAGCCCCAAACCAGCCTTGCCCACCGTCGGAAACTCGCCCGAAAGCTTGAAGCGGCCGCGGTCGCCACGCACGTAGTCGAACGCGATGCGTTGCGTTTTGCCGTCCGCGACGAACTCGGCGTCCACGCCCACCATGTGCGCCGTGTTTTCCAACGGCTGTCCGCCGGCCAGTGCGGCCAGTCCCGACAGGAAGACGCCCAGCAACTCGGTCGAGGTCTTCTCGCCATTGCCCTTTGGCGGCTGCCATGAGGCCGGGACGTCCGCGCCGAAGAAAGCGACAACATCTTTCATGATCTGCGGAAAGCCGGCCATGGCCGTGTAGTGATCCATTCCTGGCAGCCACGTCACGCGGTCCGCGAACCCCGCCGCTGCGGCCAACCGGCGTCCGCAATCGGGCGGGATGACATTGTCATTCTCCGCGCACACCATGCGCAGATTGCCGCTCTCGCCCAGCTTCCGCAACGCGTCTTTGGCATTGATCGGGTCGAGCTTGTCGATGCACGCCCACACCCGCTCCTGCTCGGCCTGCGGCAGCCCTTGGATGAACGCCCGCATGCGCCGCGTCTCGTGGGCCGAAAGAATCACCTTCTTGATGTCGCTTCCGCCGAGGGTCAAGAAAGCCTTCTGTATACGCGGCTCCTTACCGCACACGCTGGCCGACTGGATCGCCCCCATGCTGATGCCGGTGATGCCGACGTGCCGCGGATGCACCTGGGGCATCGCCTGAACGATATCCACGGCGCGCCGCGCATCCTCCAGGCCCTGCTCGAGCCCGCCCGTAAAAATGTTGGCGCCGCTCGCGAGCAGCTGCTTGCCCACCGTGCCGCCGCGCTCGCCATAGTATGGCTGCTTGAAAAAAAGCGCGATGACCCCGTTCTGCGCCAGACGCGTGCACAGCATGCGTTCAAGGTCGAAATTATCGTGGATGATGTGCATGCACACCACCGCCGGAAAAGCATGCTCCCGCGTGACCCCCACCGGCAAATACAGCTCGGCAGGAACCGTGTTGTTCGACTCGTGCGGAGACGTGACCGGCGAAGGATACCGGATGTCGTAGACCGCGTGCCGGTGATTCTGTTCCCGGAAGGTGCGCGTATAAGCGAACGCTTTTCCCGTGTAACTGTTTTCCGCCGGAACCGTCACCTGTTCCGGCACGGAAGAGGTCGTCTGCGCCAAACAGGTTCCGGCCAAAAACGCCGTTATCCCTAAGCATCTAAGCATCATGTTCCTCGCTTCCTTGCCGACTGCCCGTATCCATCAATGCCCCAATAGACCGCTAATTTTTTTATACACGCCAAACGGTCCTGCCGTTACACCCGATATCATTTTCCGGTCGCCTGTCTTTTAGCCGCATCTTCGGCTTGTCGGTAGCGCTGCCGGAAAAAGGCAGTCCACTCGCGCAAAACGACCAGACGCGGCACCTTGGCGTACACGCCGACCGCGCTGGCCCACGTCAGCGGATACGGCGCCTCGGGCATCGCCTCCAGCAGCCGCATCGCTTCGCGATTGTTCTCCGGACCGCCGTTCTCCAGAATCGCCTTCCACGCGCGCTTCAGCTCGTCGCCCGAATCCATGCACATGGCGCGGATCAGGTCGCGCTGAATGCCGAAGTGACGCCCGGTCCAGCGGGCCTCATAGTGGAAAGACTCCCCCAAGCGGTAGGCGTCGACCTCGGGCAGCCACAGCGGATCTGCGAAATACGGACGCCGGACCTCGAACGCCGCCTGCCACGCGGGGTCGTCGGAAGGATAGAAATCCCGCCGCACCGGCAGCCGCCGCAGCGCAAAGCGCCGCGGCCCCCCCGGCACGCCCACGCGGTAATTCCACAAGCGCTGGCCCTCCTCGCCGAGCAGGTACTCGATGAACAGCACGGCCAGCGCGCGGTGCTGGGCGCCACGCAACAGGCTCACGGGGTCAGCCGTCACGCTCGACCCGCCCACCGGCGTCACGTACGTCATGACCGGCGGCCGGCCCGGCGGCGTGGAGAGTTCCGACTGGAGCCGGCCGAAGAAATCGATGGCGATCCCTGCCGCCGCTGCGCCCATGCCCACGTCGACCGGGACTTTGCCCGAGGCATCCGAAAAATAGCGCGCGTTCGCGCCGATGCGCCGCACCAGGTTGACACCGTCCAGCCAACCGCGCTCGACCGCCTCCTGATACGCGCGCGGAACCTCCGGCGGCCATCCGGCCGCCCCCGGGGAAGGCTCGGCCAACCGCGTTTCGTTGCGTCGGATCTGTTCACGCGTAAACCCCGCGTCGGCCACGTGCCGAGAACACCGCGCGTGAACGATCATCTCGAACGCCTTGGCCACGCTGCCGCTCTTGGTGGGATCGGCCAAGCCGAGTTGGCCGAAATAGCGCGGGTCGGCAAGGTCTTCCCAAGAGGCGGGCGGGCGGGCGATCCCGAGATCCTCGAGCCGGTCCTTGTTATAACAGATGCCGAACGCACTGAGCACGCTGCCGTAGAAACACTCCCCGCGCCAGACTTCGCCGTTCATCTCGCGCGGAATCAGAACTCTGCCGGCCGCGTCCTCAAAAAGGCCCGCAGGCGGTCCGCCGGCGCCCCACGCCGGCACCGTAAGCCCCTGTTTCTCGGCTTTCTCATGATCATACCCCCCGCCGCCGAAAAAGAGGTCCATACGGCAGGAAACCCCGCCCGGGCTGTCGCTGGCGCGGAACGCCTGCCACAGCGTCTTCTCATCGGCAGCCTCCGGACACCTGCGGGAAAAGATCACCTCCGCGCCGTTGGCGGGCCACGCGGTCCCGCGCCCCTTGAAGAACCGCTTCGCGGACGCGGCATATTCGGCGGCCAGGTAGCGCATGATTTCCGTGGTGCCGCCAATGACGCGCCAGTCGATCCGCACCGGACGTCCAAACTTGGCCTGGTGCCACCGCGAGAAGCCCTCTGCAAACTCCTGCCGGATCGCTTCGTTGTGCGGGGTCACGACGATCAGCTCGGGGTCGCCGTCACGCCAGTCCCCCTCATCCGGCGCGCGCCAAAAGACGAAAGGCAACGCGATGACCGCCACCGCCAGCAATAGGACCAGCACCAGTTTCATACTGCCCTTCAGTGTAGCAGAATCACCGGCCCGACTGCCAAGGCAAATGGCGCGGTAATTCCCATGCCCCGCAAAAAGCGCCGCCTTTTCCATTGCCTACGCCGCTTGCTTTTCCCCCTGTCTTTCACTAATATGAAGCCGTCTTTTCCCGAACCTGTAAACGTGAATCTTTAATCAGTGATCGTATGAACGTCGAACACCGCTACCGCGAATTTCTGCCCGAAGCCCGGCGCATTGTTGTGAAAATCGGAACCCGCGTGATCGCCCAGAAAAGCGGGCGTCCCGACATGCAGCCGCTCAAGAGCCTCGTCAAACAGATCGCGGAGCTGCACCGCAAGGGATATGAGATCCTCGTGGTCTCCTCCGGCGCGGTCGGCGCGGGCATCGAAGCGCTCGGCATGAAATCGCGCCCGACGACCGTGCCCGACCTCCAGATGTGCGCCGCCGTCGGACAGGCCCGGCTGATGGCGCACTACGAGGCGCTTTTCGGCGCCGAAAAGATCACCATCGGGCAGGTTCTGCTCACGCACGCCGATTTCCAGCACCGCATCCGTTTCGCGAACGCCAAGCGCACCATGGAGCATCTGATCCGCCACAGCGTGATCCCAATCATCAACGAGAACGACGTGGTCGCGGACGAGGAACTGAAAGCGGACCTTTCGCTCGGCGACAACGACTACCTCGCCGCGCTGGTCGTCAAGCTCACGCGCGCCGATCTGCTCGTGATCCTCAGCACGGTTGACGGCGTGCTGGACGCCGACGGCAAACGGGTCCACTGCATCGAGAACCTGAACGAGGCGTTTGCGCTCGTCAACCCCACGCAGGCCGGGGGGCTCTCCAAAGGCGGCATGGACTCCAAACTCCGCGCGGCGCAGATCGCCGTGAAGGCCGGGTGCGGCGTGGTGATCGCGTGCGGCCGCAACAAAAAAGTGCTCACCGACGTGGTGGCCGGCCAGGACGCGGGCACCCTCATCCTCAGCAGCGCGCTGTAATTTCTTATGACACTCCACGAAACCATCCGCCACATCGGCGACCAAGCGCTCTCAGCCTCGCGCAAAATGGTGAACTTTTCGCCCCGGAAGAAGAACGCCATTCTGAACGCGATGGCCGATGCCCTCGACCAGCAGCGCGACCTCCTTAAAGAAGCGAATGCCCAAGATCTCGCCCAGGCCATGGAAAGCGGCCTTTCCGCCGCCATGCTCGACCGCCTGACGCTCACGGATGCCCGCATTGACAATATGATCAAAGGCATTCGCGAAGTTTCCCTGTTGCCCGATCCGGTCGGCAAGAAAATCTGGAAGCGCACCCGCCCCAACGGTCTGGTCATTGAGAAAAAGCGCGTGCCGCTCGGCGTCGTCGCCATCATTTACGAGTCGCGCCCGAACGTCACGGCCGATGCGGCCGTGCTCTGCATCAAGACCTCCAACGCCGTGATCCTTCGCGGCGGCAAAGAGGCGATCCATTCGAACCTCGCCATCGCGCGAGCCCTCCAAGAGGGCGGCATGGCCGCAGGCATGCCCAAGCACGCCGTGCAGATCGTCGAAACCGTCGACCGCGAGGCGGTCCGCGAGCTGGTCCAGATGGACGACCGCGTGGACGTCGTCATCCCGCGCGGCGGCGAATCGCTGATCCGCGCCGTGGTGGAAAACGCGCGCGTCCCCGTGCTCAAGCACTACAAAGGCGTTTGCCATGTTTTCGTCGATGCCACGGCCGACCTGAACAAAGCCCTCGCCATCGTGGAAAACGCCAAGTGCCAACGGCCGGGCGTCTGCAACGCCATGGAAACACTCCTTGTGCACCAAGCGGTCGCCGCGAGCTTCCTGCCGATGCTCGCCGAGCTTGCCGCGCGGCGCAATGTGGAATTGCGAGGTTGCAAGGCCACCCGCGCCTTCCTGCCCGCCTGTAAACCGGCCACAGAAGAAGACTGGACCACCGAGTATCTCGACCTGATCCTGTCCGTGCGGACCGTGAAGGACCTCAAAGCCGCCATCGGCCACATCAACACTTACAGCTCGCACCACTCCGACGCGATCGTCACGTCCGACCCCCGCAGCGCCAAGAAATTCCTCAAAGAGGTCGACTCGGCCGCGGTTTATGTCAACGCCTCCACCCGTTTCACCGACGGGGGCGAGTTCGGCATGGGGGCGGAGATGGGAATCAGCACCGACAAACTCCACGCCCGCGGCCCAATGGGACTGGAAGAGCTGACCTCCTACAAGTACGTCGTCACGGGAAACGGGCAGATCCGTTCGTAATTCGCTCGCATGAAAGCCGCACCTCAACATCGGAACGCCAAGCCTGCGGAGCTGATCGCGCGCATCGCACAGGCAAAGAGCATCCTAATCACCGGGCATGTCCGCCCGGACGGCGATTCGCTCGGCTGCATGATCGCGCTCGCGCACCAGCTGAGCAGCGTCGGCAGCAAGGCGGTTGCCACGGCTGACCGCACGGCCCTCGGCGGACCGGGCTTCTTGGTTGGCGTCAAAAAGCTGATCTCCCCCGAGACGGCTGCGAAAAAGAAGTTTGACCTGCTGATCTCCTTGGACTGCGGCACCTTCGAGCGTCTTCCGGAGGCGATCCAGCCGCTGGCCGCCAAACTGCCGATCATCAACATCGATCACCATCGGACCAACACGCGCTTCGGCACACTCAACTGGATCGAAGGCCACGTCTCGTCAACGGGCGAAATGCTCTGGCGTCTCGCCCGCAAGGCCGGCTGGCCGTTCGACGCCGTCTCAGCCGAGGCGCTGTGGGTCGCCGTGATCACCGACTCGGGACGATTCGCCTACGATCAGACCACCCCGGCCACGTTGCGCTGCGGCGCCGATCTGTTGCGCTATGGCGTGCGCACCGCTTTCATCAACGACAAGCTCTACTGCTCATTCAGCCCCGTGTCGATTGAGCTGAAAAAACGCGCCTTCCGCGCGCTCACCATTTACGACGAAGGCAAGGTGGCCTCCGTCACGCTCACCGGCAAAGATTTCGAGGAAACCGGCGGCACCAAAGCCGACGCGGAGGACGTCATCGAAATCCCGCGCAGCCTTCTCGGCAACAGAGTCGCGATCTTTTTCTACGGCAGCGAAGACGACCATGCCGAGACACGCGTCAGCATCCGCACCCGCGCCCCGCTCGACGCGACCGCACTCGCCAAGATGTTCGGCGGCGGCGGACATTCGCGCGCAGCCGGCTGCACGATCAAAGAGCCGCTGTCCCAAGCCAAGAAAACCTTCCTGAGCGCCCTCGACGCGTGGCTAGAACAACAGCCCCAGGCATAGAATTCTTTCTCCGCGCCGTCGCCGCTCGTTCGGCCGGGCTCCGCATTGGAACTGGTCCGTCGGCAATCTGTGTGTTATGTTCATGCCGTGAAACTTCGGGGGCAACTCTTCCTTCTTTCCGCATCGGCCGCCCTTTGGTGTGTGGCCCCGCAGTCTGCGTTCTCCGGCGCAACTGCAGCGGACATCGGATTCTACCGTGAATTGAAGGTCGAGGGCGAGGGCGGGACGCCCGTCACCGCCACAACCACCGTTTTTATCGACGATCGTTTCACCGGCTTTGTCCTGACCGACTCGCGAAACACGTCGCGCCCCTTCAGTCTGCTGAACCGAACGGGCAGCCAGTGTGCCATCCACTTCGACGCGGCCGCCGGCGAAACGCTTCGTCTTTCCCTCTCGGCCGAATCCCCTCTTCCGCCGCCAGGGGGCGGACACCGCACGGGGCTCCGTCACCTCGCCCGCAGCTACGACGGCCGCGCGGTGACGTCCGCAGACCAGTTCGAGCACCTGTGGAAAAACGCGCCGTTTCAGGGCGGCCGCTTTGAGGAACAGGTTTATTCCGCGTTCAACCCCTTCGGGCCCAACACCAACGCGCTGCACCGCTATGACGGTTTTCTAAACATGACAAAGGGCGGCCAGATGTGGTTCTGCCTGGCCTCCACCGACGCGTCGTTTCTATTGATCGACGGGCGCGAGGTCGTCTCCTGGCCGGGCCAACACGCCGTCAAAAAGGGACTGGACGGCAGCAAGCGCGGCGGCGTTCAACTGGATGCCGGCATACACCCGATATCCTTCTTGCATGCGAACAGCGGTTCCGAGTCCTTCGCCATCGCCGCCATGGTCCTGCCGGGTGAGCAGCGACACTTCGTCATCGGCCCGGAATACTTCACGCGCGCCGCTTACGCCTTCGTCGGGCCGCTCACGTCGAAGGAGGGGCTGCGCGAGGCGGACTTCCTTTGGGACAACCATTACATGGTCACCATGAGAAACCAAACGCTGCATGAGTTCCTCTTCGAGGCGGCACCGCTCAAAGACGCCCCCGCCGCAACCTTCGAATGGGATTTCGGGGACGGCACGCTCGGCACCGGCATGAAGACCGACCACCTCTACTTCGCGCGCGGTGAAATTCCAGTCACGCTGACGGTCACCTTCGGCGACGGGCGCAAGTCGGTCTGCCGGCAGCGCATCCTCGTGTCCCCCCGGTACGGGCAGAATGAGGACGATGACGCACGCGCCCTCGCGCTGCTCGACCGCGCAGTCCGGCAAGAGCGCGAATCCGGCATCCAGCCGCAAGGTTACGCGCTCGTCACATACGGCTTTTTTTTCTTCCTCAAAGAGGCCGAAGCCGCCGCGTTCTGCGAAAGGGTTCTCGCCGCCGCCGACCGGATCCCGGAGCCCGATCTGGGGCCTCTGATGAACCAGCTGGCGCTGGGCATGCAGCAGGTGGACGAGAAGTACGAATTGGCCGAGCGCTGCTTCCGCGTGATTCTGGACAGGGTCAAAGATCCCGCCACCCGAGCGTCCTCCGCACTCCACTACGGCGGCATGTTGAACCTCTGTCTCAACCGCCCGCAAGACGCGCGCGCGGTGCTCGCAGCAATCCGCAAGCAAGACCTGGCCGACTGGGAGCAGCGGCTGCTGGGGATTTATCTGGCGGACACGGCCATGGTCCTCGACGACGTCGCCACCGCCCAGAAGCTCTATGCGGCCATTCCCAGACAGAGCGAGCTCCTCACCGACAAAGGCGTGGATAGAAAGACGCTCTTCGATTATAATAGCCGTCATTTCCGGGTGCAGAACCTGTTGGGACAAGGACTCTACCGCGAGAGCCTGCCCGAGGTGGACATGCTCGAGTGGGAACTTCCCGAGGAGCGCGCCTCGCCCCGCACGAACCTTATGAAAGTTCAGGCGCTCGTCGGCAACAACCAGCCGCGCAAAGCCGTCGTCTGCCTGCAGCGCGCGCTGCTCGCAGAGGTGGACGAGACCTACACGCCCAAGTTACGGCTGGAACTGGCCAAGCTTTATCTGGGCATGAACCAGTTCGCCCAAGCGAAACACCAGATTTCCCTGATCCGCAAAGAAAGCCCTTGGACGCTGGAGGAGATTGAGGCGCGCAACCTGCTGGACACGATCAAACAGAAGATCGAGGAGGTTTCACCGTGAAGAAAACGTGGCCGCTCATCGTCGCCGCAACGCTGCTCGGATCCTTTGCCCGTTCGGCCGGCGAGGACGACTACCTCCGACCGGTTGGACTGCCGCCCAAGGCCAAGCCGCAGATGCGCCAGGGCGGAGAGGCGTTGCCGCCATTGCCCCTGCCGGCCACCCCCCTGCGCCGCTCGGAGAAGAAGCGTCCGCCCAGCCCCTCGACCTTGATCGGCAAAGTCATCTGGGGAGGGTATCTCGACCACACGTGGGAAAACGGGCAGAGCACACGGGTCTTCGACTGGAACATGGTTCCCGCGGATTGCCAATCGCTGCTACAGTTTTCCTACCGGCACCTGAACATGGACTACAAGGTCGAATCCACCAACCTCAAGGGGTTCGCCGCCACCCCCGCCGAAATCCCCGTCCTCTATTTCTCCGGCGGCCGTTCCCTCAACTTCACCGACCAGGACCGAGAGGCGCTCCGGCGCTACCTGCTCGCCGGCGGCATGGTCTGGTTCGACTCGGTCGTCGGCTCCCCCTACTTCTACAAATCCGCGCTCACGGAACTCCGGCTCCTGTTGCCCGAGGCGCAAATCCGCCGCCTGCCGGAGGACCACCCGGTTTTCCACATGGTCGACGACACCGTAAAGCTTCGCACCAAAACCAAAAGCGAAGTGACGCCCGTTCTCGATGGCGTCTATATCGGTTCGCGCGTCGCCGCCGTAGTGTCGCCCTACGGGCTGGGCGCCGGCTGGGACAATGCCGCGCCCGATCTGATCAAAATGGCGGACTACTACGACCACCCGTCCGCCGTGCGACTGGGGCTCAATCTCATCGCTTACGCCATGGGATACTTCCGCGTCGGCCAGTCGCACGCCAAAGCGCAGCTCTACAGCGACGAAGACGCGCTCCCCAACAGCGACCCCGTCACCTTCGCCCAAGTCCGCACCAGCGGGGTATGGAACACCGAGCCCGGCGGCGCAAACAACCTCCTCCGCTTTATGAAGAAAAACCTGAGCGTAAAGGCGAACTATCTCACGCGAACGGTCAAGCTCGACATCGACCCGCTCTCCGACTTCAGCTTCCTCTACCTCTCGGGCATCAGCGACTTCATGTTCGAAGAATCCGAGGTCTCGGCTCTGCGCGGCTATCTGTTGGGGGGCGGCTTCCTGATCGTCGACAACTCGCTCGGCCTGGACGAGTTCGGAAAAGCCGTCTACCGCGAGATGAAGCGGGTTCTCCCCGACGCCTCCTTCGAAAAGATCCCGCCGGATCACGCCGTCTATCAACAAGGCCCGTTCAAAATGGACACGGCCCGCTTCACGCTGTCGGCCCGCGCCAAATACCCGACCCTGACGTCTCCCGTCCTCGAAGGACTGAAGGGCTCAGACCGGATCAACGTGATCTACAGCCCGTTCGACATGGCCGCCGGCTGGCAGGGGGATGACCATCCGCTCGCCTACGGTTACGAGACCGGCGATGCGCTGAGACTGGGCGCAAACCTCATCACCTACTGCCTGACCCACTGATCGGAGGCATTCGCGGCGACGGCGAGAACGCGCCGCAGCGCCCGTGACGCGGAGACAGCCGGCCGCACGCGAACGTTATTTCAATTCCTTGATGCGGAGTCTGCGGAACTCGTTTTTCATCGGCGGCCCCTTGTGCAGTTGCAGCGTGATCGCCCCCTGCCGCGGAGACTCCGGCCGATGATCCTCGAACTGGCTCATCAGCACGCCGTTTACGTAGATGGTGATCGCCGGGCCGCGGCAGATGACCCGGATGCTGTTCCAATCCTCGACGTTGAAGAGCTTCTGCAGTTCCGCTGAATCCGCAAACCGCTGCGCCGTCTTCGTGCCGTCAGGCGCCAGCACCACCTTCTCACCGCGTGCGCCGATCAGATGCATCTTGGGATGATAGAGGAAACCGACGAAATGGCCGCCGCCATTCATGTCGGCCTGATATCCCGTATCGCGGTCGGCGACCGCTTCGGCACGCAGTTGAATGCCGGAGTTGGCGCTCTTGGTCAGCCGGAACTCAACCCGCAGTTCGAAGTCCCCAGGTGTGCCCCCTTTCCAGATCAGATGGTTGTTCGACACCAGCGGATTCTCCTTCGTGCTCTCGCCCGTCAGCACGCCGTCCACGGCCTTCCACCACGTCCCGCCGCGAGACTCCCACCCCGACAAATCCCTGCCGTTGAACATCGGCACAAAACCCGTCTCGTCGCCCGCCGCTTGCTTTTCCGCCTCGGCCTTTCTGGCCTGCGCCTGGCAAGCCTTCGCACGCTTGACCAGAACTTCATTGCCGCTGGACTTCGACACCTTCTCCATGATTTCCGCAACCGGGCCGGGCTCGCCGGCCAGATTCTCGGCAATCGCCACGGCCGCCTGGCAGGCGTCCTCGTTCAGGCCCGGGGCGTCGAAGCTGTCCGCCGCGAAGGCCAATGCCTCGGGCGTCGGCGCAGCGCTCAGCGATGCCAGCACCAGCCTGCGCTCCTCGTCGCGCCCGGCCCAGCCGAAAGCCTTCTTCAAAGATGCCAACTTCTGCGCGGCGGCCACCTCTTGCGCGGGCACGAGCTTGACGTAGCCGCGCAGGGCAAGAATCTTGATCTTCTGATTGGGCTCGGACTGGATTATTTTCTCGAGGTCAGGCAGAACCTCGGCCAGCGGCCAGTCGCACAGCGCGCGCTGCGCGGCCTCCTTGAGTTCGGCATGGGGATCAACGGCTGCGGCACGCACGATGCCGAGAGCTTTTTCTCCCCCGGCGGAACAGAGAATTCTGAGCAGCGCGAGCTTCGGCGCACCCTGCGCCTGTCCGTAAGCGGCCATCAGCGGCTCGATCACCGCCGGCGGAATTGAGCCAGCCCCCATATCGAGGCGGAGCGTCGCGCCCTCGTTCGCGACCGCACTTCGCGAGACGCCGTTGACGGCGTACTCGATCATAAACCTTTTGACTTTCCCGGGAGCCGCATCCCCGAATGTGCCATTCGCGACGTCGAGGGTCGTATTGCCGGCCTTGACGAGCGCGGCCACTTTAGCAGTGACGTCCTTTTGGGGACCGTCGGGTAACACGCCGTAAACCGCCTTGCGGATCACAATCGCCCCGGGAACAGCCACCGACTGACGCGCGCACACTGCCGAGACAGCCCGCTCCGCCGCCTCAACCGCAGCCGCACTCTGCAGAATTCCCAACAGCGCGGACAGCTCCTTCACGCCCGCAAGATCGGCCAGCACCTTGAGGCTCGAACCGCTGAGTTGCGGGTCGGCGTCGCCCGCCAGACGCAGAAGTTCCGGCATCGCCGACGCGATCCGCCGACGTCCGGCCAACTCCACGCCCATGCATCGCAGCTTGGGGTCAGGCGCGCCGAGCAGCGCGATGATCGTCGCGTCCACGGTGGGGCCGGAGAATCCCGCGAGTGCCGTCTGCGCCGCTTCGGCAACGCCCGTGTCATCCGAGCCGGCAAGCTCCGCCAGCACCGGCACCGATTCGGCGCCACCCAATCGCGCAAGCGCCGCGATGGCCGCAACGCGGGATTCCGGCACACCGCCGCGGGCCAGACCGATCAGCGCCGGCGATGCGGCCGCATCGCCGCGCTCGCCCAGAACGGCCGTCACGCAGACCTGCTTCGCGGGGGGAAGTTTGCCGAGCTCAACGGCCAACGCGCGCGGCACCTCCGCGCCCGGCAGCTCCAGTCCCGTCCGAAGCGCCACGCTGAACATAGTGGGGTCGTCGCTTCTCAGCTGCTCGAGCAGCAGCGGCAGCCCCGCCGTCGTGCCCCGCGCGAGAATCGCGCCGCGAAGCGCGGCCATCTTCACGTTCGAGGGCACCCGCGCGGCGCGCACCGCGTCGTACATCGCAACCGCCTCGTCACGCGACGGCGCAGCCTCGGCGCACCGCAAAAGGCCCTCGGAAGCGGAAGGCGCCTTTCCAAGCGACGCTTTCAGCGCGGCGACCGCCGGCGGCGTGCCGATCCTGCCGAGAGCGACGGCGGAAGCCGCCGCGACCTCGCCGTCCGGGTCGCCGAGCAACTTCGCCATCACATCGACAGCCTGGGCGTCGCGCCGCACGCCGACGGACTGGATCACCCCGGCCAGCAGCCGGCCCTTCAGCTGGCCGAGCGCGGCGCGCAAAGCCGCGTCCACCGCCGGATCGGGAATGGTTTCGAGGCCGTACCGGGCCATGTGCGAGAGCTTCTCATCGCCAAGCAGCGCGGCCAGCGGCGCGACAGACGCCTTCGTGCCGAGCCTTGCGAGGTCGATGCACGCGTCGGCTTTCTGCTGCTGCGGCGCATCCGACTTCAGCACGGCGATCAAGGCGTCCTCAGGCGACTGTGCGGACACCGACAGGGACATGGCACATAAAGAAAACAACAGATATTTAAAAAGCGGGTTCATTTCAATCTACCCTTCATCAGACCTGCCAAGGCTGGCGCATGGCGCGCGAGCGCATCCGGTTGGCCTCGGGATCGTTGACAAACTCTTCCTTCACCGCATCGAAGCGCAAGTCGCGCTTCAGCCACATCGCGATGTTGGCCGCGTGGACGGTCGTCATCGAGCGGTGCATGACCACGGCGTTAGCCACAGGCTGCTGGCGCGTCCGCACGCAGTCGAGGAAATTGCGCATGTGCCCCATGCGTCGTCCGGTGCGGGACATGTAGTCCTGCAGCAGCTTCGTGTATTCGGCCAGCAGAGACGGATGCGAAACGTCCGGGCGCTGGTAGCCGTCGGCGCAGGCGACCCATCCCTCCGTGCCCTCGTAACGCACACCGCACGAGCCGTGCCAGCCGTCCCGTTCAAAGACCATCTCCACCCCGTTGGCGAAGCGCGTGACCATGCCGTCGCTCGAGTCGTTGTTCACGTAGCCGTAAAAGACCGGCGAGGTGTCGCCCAAGCCGAGCGCCACATGGCACTGCGCGAAGGTGTGCGAGCCCCATTCGCCGATGCAGCTCGTGTGGAAGTCGTACTGGCCGTGCCAGCCGCCGTGCACGTAGCGCGAATTGTAGGGACGCCACGGCGCGGGGCCGAGCCAAGCGTCCCAGTCAAGGTCGTCGCGCGGCGGCTCCGGTTCGGCAGGCAGCCACGCGCGGTTCATGTATGCGCTGTCCCACGGGGCTATATGCGCACGAACGGTGCGGACTTCACCGAGGCGTCCGAGCCGCATCAGCTCGTTGGCCACCGTGAAATTCGCCTCGCTCAGACGTTGCGTGCCGGTCTGGAAAACGCGACCGTAGCGCTGCGCGGCCTGCACCACGGCCTGCCCCTGCGCGATCGTCATGGACCCCGGCTTCTCGCAATAGACGTCCTTGCCCGCACGCATCGCCAAGACCGATGCCGTGGCATGCCACCGGTCGCTGGTCGCGATCAGCACGGCGTCGATGTCCGAGCGTTCCGCCAAAAATTCCCGCATGTCACGGTACATGGCGCAATCGGCGTTGCCGTACTTCTCGTCCACGATCTTTTTGACGGCCTCACGGCGATCTTTCCGGACGTCGCAGACCGCGACGAACTGCGCGTCGGCCTCCCTCAGAATGCCGGAGCGCAAATCGTCTGTGCCGCGTCCGCCGATGCCGATGCCGCCCATGACGATCCGCTCACTCGGCGCCACGGCTCCGCCGCGCCCCAAGGCCGAAGCCGGAACGATGAACGGCATTGCGGCCGCCCCACCGGCCAACGCCGCGCGTTTTAGAAAATGGCGGCGGCTCAATGCCCCGCCTCGCCCCTGCGTTTCCCTATCGGATGACGACATGTTCCCCCTCCCCGTCCTTGTTCGCATGATTTTTTTTCGCGCCTCTCGGCACCATTCCGCGATACCGGAACCCCATGCTTTTTTCATTATGATGAACGGCCGTTCACAAAGTCAATTCCCGATTCTTGCAGCGCCGAAAGATCTACTTTCGTCCGTCGAAACACCGCTGCAAGACCGCCGGATACGTCTCGCCGTCCACCGTTCCCGCGCCCTTGACACTTGCGCCAAACGTGATGCTGTCGCCGAAACAAACGACCGTCTCGCCGCTTTTCGCTCGGGCTCCGATCACCTCGAAAGCGCGCCGCCCCAACAGCGCGTAGGCCGCCGGCGTCAAATGCACGCCGTCCCGTCCGCCGCCATTCTTCTCGCACCGGATCAGACATTTCTCGGAAATGTTCTCGCCGCCGTTTTTCTCAATGATCGCCCGCAGGTCGACGAGCGGCAAGCCGTTCTCACGCGCGATTTTCACCACAGACTGATTGTACGCCCCGAGATACGCCTGCAAGGACTCCGTGTGCGGATGCTTCGGGTGCCGGGCCCGCACGTACGCCTCGATGACCGGATTGATCGTGACCAGCGCCACCGTCTTCACGCCGCCTTCCGACAAACGCCCCGCGATGGCCCGCATGTTGTTCTCGTAGTCTGACAATGACTGCAGGTTGCCGGAGTTCATCGCATCGTTCATGCCGAAATAAACGACCAC
>CAZOIS010000095.1:0-16111 GCA_964579865.1 uncultured Lentisphaeraceae bacterium
TTGACCGTGACGAGTCGGGTACGTGGCTTGAATTTGACCGGGATATTCCAAAGGAGCGATTCGGCTGGTTCAATCTCTGCAATCGTTCGGTCTTCACCCATAACGTCTACTTCCGAAACTGCACCTTCGACCAGACCCAGCATCGCGGTTGCATCGCGATTCCGGATGTCACGTTCGAAAACTGCCGGTTCACGCAGACCGTCGGCGATGCGATTCGGTTTTATGCCAGCAGCTACACGTTCGAGACTTACTGCGAGGGCACGGCCAGCGGCAACTACATTGTGCGCAACTGTACATTCGAGAGGAACAACCCATGCGAGGGCGGCTACACGCAGAAGGACAACGGTGCCGACATCGCGTCAATCTCGCGCTTGCCGTGGCAGTGCAAGGATCTGAAGGGGGCCTCCTCGTCGGCGATTATGGACATTCTCATCGAAGGCTGCACGTTCATCGACCCGTATGGACCGATTGTCGATCTGCGTCTCGGCAGCGGCATCGTCTTCCGCAATAACGTCTTTCGGCAAACGGGCCGGCGCGTCCCGAAGACACCGAACACCGATTGTGGAAGGCTTCGTTTCGAGAACTGCCGTGAAATCACGTGCTCGGGAAACCGCGTGGTTTTGGCCGCGGGGCGTGCCGCCGAGGCGGCAGAATCGGAAGTCGTCTCTCTCGGCGATCTGAAGATGTGGGCTCCGCAGGTCCGGATCTATCGGCTGGAGGGCGATGTGCGGGACTTTACGGCTGTCGTCGGTTTCGATCCGTCTGTCCGGGACCTCAAGTGGCCGAATGGATATACGGGAGTTCACCTTGAGCGTACGATGATGGCTTTCCGCCTTTATGCCGACGGACGCAAGGTCGCCGACAGCGGTCTTCTGACGCCGTTGCAACCTTCGCAAGTCCTGCGAGCGGACGTGCACGGGGCAAAGGTTGTCATCCTGGAGAGCGTCGACGGCGGGTATTGGCTCGGCAAGCCGCAACTCCGGGCCCTTTGGAAGGACGTGCGGTTTACCCGTGGCCAGGACGGAGCGGTCCGCGAGGACACATCGGGCGCGCTGACGCCCCAGCTGGGCATCCTGACGCCGCCATGTGCGGCCGAGCCGCGCATCAACGGCCCGGCGCGGTTCGGTGTGCGGCCTAGCCATCCGGTGCTTTACCGCGTGCCGGTTACGGGCGAGGGACCGCTTGAGATTACAGCGGAGAATCTGCCCTCCGGCGTGTCCTTTGACGGAACCACGCGGCTTCTGACGGGGTCTGTCCCCAAGGCCGGCGAATACCGCATCCTTTTAGGCGCCCGCAATCGGCACGGGTCGGTGAGTCGTGAACTCGTCCTGGTCATAGGTGATAAGATTTGCCTAACGCCGCCCATGGGCTGGAGCGCGTGGAATGCCTGGCGTGTCGGAATCACCGATAAAATCATTCGCGAGACGGCGGACAAGCTCGTTGAGAGCGGACTTGCGGACGAGGGCTTTACATACGTCAATATGGACGACGGCTGGCAACGCAGCACGGGTCGCGGCGAGGGTGGACATGAAAAGGCGCGCAAGGGTCCGGTTCGCGATGCTGATGGGCGTATTCGCCCGTCTGATCATTTCCCGGACATGAAGGGACTTGCCGATTACCTGCATTCATTCGGCTTGCGTTTCGGCGTGTATTCGTCGCCCGGTCCCGAGACGTGTGCGAGGTACGAGGGCAGCTATGGTCACGAGGAACTTGATGTCGAAACCTGGGCGTCCTGGGGAGCTGACTTCATCAAGTACGACTGGTGCTCGTACGGTAAGATTTTGGTGCAGGAGACGAAAGGGCGCGAGCCGACCCAGGCGGATCGCCGGAAACCCTTTGCGAAACTCCATGCGGCGATTTGCAAGCAGCCGCGTGACATTGTATTTTCGTTCAGTGGCGCGAGTGCCGATAAGTGGGGCGATTCGAGTGGCGCGAATCTGTATCGCACATGGTTTGACCTAAAGGACTCCTGGGGGTGTGTGTTGGAGGCGGCCAAGGCCACCGCGCTGAAGCGTAAGAGTTCCCATGCGGGTTTTTGGGCCGATCCGGACATGCTGGTCGTGGGCTTGCTGAATACGGGTGTTCTGGGTCTTCACAGGACGTTGTTGACGCCGAATGAACAGTATTCGCACCTGACAATGTGGTCGCTTCTCAATGCGCCGCTGATCCTGGGCTGCCGGATGTATGCGCTCGATGAGTTCACCCTGAACCTATTGCGCAATCCGGAAGTCATTGAAATCGACCAGGATGCCGTTCTTCCGCCAGCCCGGATGACGAAAGACACCGAAGACGTTCGCATTTTGGTCAAGGAACTCTCTGACGGCGGTTGGGCTGTCGGGGTAATCAATCTGCTGCCTTTCAAGCGGACCGTGACCCTTGACTTCCGGACGAATGGTCTGCCACGTGATCTGGAACTTCGCGACGTGTGGCGCCATCGCGCGCTGGGGCGCTTTGAAGGGGTCTATTCGGCGGAGGTGCCGCCGCATGCGCCGCTCTTTTTGCGTGCGCGAACCGTACCTTGCGCGACGTGTGATTGATGCGGGGTAAACACCGGTAGAGGCAATTTTTTTAATGAAACAACGATTTAAGTGAAAATGAAAAGCATCTTTTTGTTTTCTTTGGTTTTTTCTGGACTCGTCCTGAAGGCAGCCGTGTGGACTGCGCCCATTTTCGTCAAGGGTGTGGGCAATCGGGCGATGGCGGTTGTGAAGGAGGACAACCGGCTCTATGTCGCCGTCGGGAGCGTCCTGAGCGTTTGGGATATTTCCAGCCCCCATGAGCCGCGCAAACTTGGTGAACTCGGAGGCTTCGACAATGCGCGGCAAGTCGCCGTGCAGGACAAAATGGCGTATGTCGTCTCCCGTGAGACGGGCCTGCGCATCGTCGATTGCCACGATCCGCATCAGCTGCGCATCCGCTCGCGTTTCGACACCGTTGAATTTGCGACGGGCATTGAGGTCGTTGGCAAGGTCGCCTTCGTTTCGGAGCGCATCTACGGTGTCGAATGCGTGGATGTGTCGAATCCGGATCGACCGGAGCACATCTGCCTGCGCAAGACATTTGAGTCTCAATCCTGTCGCTATGTCGATGGCTATCTCTATTCTGGCGAGTGGGGAGACGGCACGGTCAGCATCTTCGATGCGCACGATCTTCGTAATTTTCAGAAGCTCGGAACGGTCGATCTGCACGGCTACGGAGACGGGCTTACGGTCGATGGTGACATTCTCTACTGCTCGACGGGTCATGATGCGAAGCACCGTCCGGGCTTGACGCGGAAGGATGCCGTCGGATTGGGGCGCGGACTCGACATCTTTTCTATCCGGGATCGTGCGCATCCGCAGCACCTTGCGCGCGTTGACTTTCCGCGTTTCACGCCGCGGAATGAAGATTTCTGGACGGTGCGCGTTGCGGCTGGACGCAGGCTTGCCTTTTGCGCCGACTCGCATAACGGGCTCTTTGTCGTCGATGTAGAGGATCCGACGCATCCACAGCTGCTTGAGGACCGCTTTTGCGTGCCGCAGCCAGGACGTGACTGGCCGTCGGGCGCGGTCAGCTCCCTCGCGGTCGGCGAGGGCTGTCTGTATGTGACGGTGAATCCGGGCGGACTGTGGGTTTTGCCGGTCGCAGGCATCCGTTCACCGGTCCTGAAGAAGGGCCCCGCCCCCATTCATGTGGAGTACCGCGAGTCGTATCCGACAGACGCAAACGCGTTCTATGTCTATCGTCCGGCTCGGGCCGGACAGGCCCGTTCGGCCGTCGTTCGCGGCGATGTCGTCTACGCGGCGTTTGGCGACGCGGGACTGCATGTGCTGAAGATTCGTCCGGAGGGAGGCTTCGAGAAGCTCGGCGAGTTGTCGGGACGCAAGGTGTCCGACTGCTGTTTCGTCGGCGAGAAGCTCCTGACGGCCGAGGGGTTGGACGGCTTCGCGCTCTATTCCCTGAAGGGAGGCCCCGTGGCCTTTCAGGAGGAAATACGTCGGTCGTGTCTCAGTTCTGCAAGGTCGGTTGCCTTCTGGTGCTGGGCGCCGACGGCAGGGGCTGTGGTTTTGTCCGGCCGGAATGGGGGCAAGGATTTGTTGCCGCTTGATAAGATGGCGACGTCCGCACCGCTCCTCCAGTTGGGCGGGAGCTGTCAGTGGGACCGTTATTTCACCGACCGCGCAATCGGGGACCTCGTGGTCGACTTCGCGCCGTACAAGTGTGTACAGTGGGTTTCGCTTAAGCCCGGCGAGGCGCCGCGTCTCGTCAAGCAAGATACATCTGTGAAGAATGATCAGTGCTGCGGCGTGTGCACCTTCGGCAACGAGTTCTTGATTACAGGCATGGGCGCGCGGGGCCCTCACGTTTCCTTTGCCTCGCCGGACGAGAAGGTGTTTGGCGCTCCGATTCGTTTGCCCTCGGGTTGTGGCGTGCCGCGGAGCGACGGGCGGTTTGTCGGCATGAACAACCGCTCAATGCGGTCGTTCTTCTTGTACGATTTCCAGGACCGCACCCAGCCGAAGCTCGTGGCTAGATGGCAACTCTCGGGCTCCCCGGATGCCTGCGCCTTTTATCAGGGCAAAGTGATCATTCCCGCGGGATATCAGGGGCTGCTTTTGCAGAGGTGAAGGCCGACGGGGACGTTGATTGAAACGAACGCCTTGACGCGCGTCACGCGCAACAACTGGCATGCGTTCTGGATAGACCTTGATGTAATAGCATAAAAAAGCTGGAGGCTAATAGCATGAAAGCAACATGTCTTACACTCTTTGCCGCAGTGGCCGCGGTGTCCTGCGCGGTTTTGGCCGAAAACGACGGCGGTCTTGCGGAGGCCACGACTGCGGCCATGAAGGCCAAGACGGCGAAAAGACAGGATCCTGACGCAAAGTCCAGGAAGGCAGCAAGAAAGGTGATAGACACGTCCATCCTGCCAGTAAGCCAGGTTGAGGCGATGCCCGTGGAGGGAGAAGAGCCCAGCATGCTGCCGCCGGGCAAGAAGTGGAAGATGGTGTGGAACGACGAGTTCTGTGGCACAGAGATCGACCGCACGAAGTGGATGTGCAGGGAGAGTTTCTGGGGTTATGACTTTCCGGCGTTCACAAAGAACTTCGAGGGCGTGACGCTCGACGGGAAGGGGCATGTGCGGCTCAATCTCATCAAGGATGGGGACGAATTCCGCTCGCCGCACCTTCAGACCGGTTCCCTTACATTCGACATCCCACGCGACACCGCAGGTTTCTGGCCATTCGGAAAAGTCAGGAAACCGCTTTTCATGCACAAGTTCGGTTATTATGAGATCCGCTGCAGACAGCCGCAGAATCCCGGTTATAGTCGGAGGTCCGCTCTACGGAGGCTACGGAAAGGACGGCAGGGGCCCTGGACACTACCGCTTTACGTATGTTGAGACACCAGACCGCTGGCACAGGTACGGCGTTGACTGGACGCCGGATGGATATGAGTTTTATGCTGACGGCAAGAAGATCGGCGAGCGGAAGTGCCCGGAGACCGGCGTCTCGCACATTCCGCAGTTCATACTGATATCGACCGAATGCGGCGGATACAGAATCTGCAAACGTTCCGCGGGCGGCAAGATAGAGTGGGGCAAGCCGGATCCAAGGCTTTTCGATGCCGTCCTCCCCGACTTCTTCGAGGTTGACTATGTCCGTGTCTTCGACAATATCGAATAATCGTAGTACGCAAAAGCAAACGCGCCACCTCCCCCGTGGAGGTTATGGCAGGAGGGGAATACCCCCTTGACCGTGACATACTCAAAGATCAACACCTATTGCGGAAGTAACCGCACCGAATCAGGTTCGTTTACCTCTGCAAACCACCATGAAACGCTTGTCTGCAAATTGATCAGAAAGGAAAAGTGACTAGGAACGTACATTCACATGGATGCGGTAAGATTTCAGTCGCCCTCCTCGGAGGCGCGATTCTTGCCGGTGCGGCGTACACCGAGGACCCGACGATACTGTCGCTGTCCGTCGGTCAGGGCGTGACCAATACGCTCTCACAGGCATTGGCCGCCTACAATACGGCGCAGGGAACATCCTGGTCGATCGCGGACCTGAATGGCGGATCGCTCAAGTCGGGCACGCTGGAAAAGATTGGTACCGGCGTTCTTGCCATGTCGGAGGATGTGGCGTCCTTCGCCGGCCTTTTGCGCGTTTCAGCGGGCACGGTGATCGCCACGGGTACGAACACGCTCGGCTGGTGGGGCAGACACGAAGGTCTGCCCCTATGACGGATGGACAATGAATGGATAATAGACGTATAGACCGATGGCTGGCGACGGGATTGGGAACTTTGGCGTTTGCCGTTTACCTGTGTATGCATGGTGACGGGTTGGCTGACGTGCCGGGATCAACACATCCCCTCTTGCGAGCTATTATGCGGATGTTGGCTGACTGGACTGGTATTGGTGTTAATGACGGGCTTTGGCCGGGGTTCGCGGCGCTGTTTGGCGGGCTTGCCGTGGCGCTCGTGTATCGGGTGATGAAGGAGAGTCTGTCGGCCTTGATGTGTCCTGAACCGGAACTGGGCAGCAGTCTCAATGACGGTGTAACGGAAAATGTTCGAGACGTTAAGGACACTGCTGGACGGGTGAGTTGTTCAACGGCGGGGGCCGCTGTCGGGTCTTTGTTTTTTGCCTTCTGCACGCCGTTCTGGACATCCGCAACATCCGTTTCAGACGGGCCTTTCGAAGTCCTTTTCATCATGATTCTGGGTTGGCTCCTGCTTCGCTGCCATGTGGCCGGCGGAAGGGAGATTTGCTCAGTCGTCATGTTTCTTTGCGGACTGGGGGTTGTCGACTCGCCCGTCTTCCTTGGTGTTTTGCCCGTCGTGTTTGCTGTCGTCGTCAGGTCTCTGATCCTTTCCGACACCTGCTCGGAAAGGGACTTGCCGTTTCATTTGCTGTCTGGGTTGACAGGAGTTTCGGCGGGACTGGGCGCCTTCCTGTCTCTATCAGGAATGGAAGATGCGACGGCAGCGGTTCAACATTTTGGCGGGCAATACTGCGCGGCGTTCAGTCTGAGCGGCTGCCATAGCGGATGGGTTCTAGTCTGGGGCATCCCCGCGGCGGTTTTTTGCCTGTCGGCATCCTGTTTGCGGTCCATCGCGGCGCGTGACGAGAGTGCCGGGGTGGCGGGCAGCGCGCTTATGCTGATGCTTACGGCCGCCGTTATCGCGAATGCACTTGGTTGTCCGCGCACCGTCTGGCCGGTCGCCCTGAAGTGGCATTATGTTCCGGTCATTCCAAGCCTGTTACTGGCATTCGCTGCCGGGGGGCTGTTCAGTTGTTGGTTTAGGATGGGGCTAACCCGTGAAGACTTTAGCCAAGACGAATATCCGCTGGGCGCTTCGATTCTCCGCATCGTGGGGCTTGCCGCATGCGGGACGATGGTGATCGTTATGCTGCGGCAGCCGTGCCTGGCGATTGAAGAAATGAAGAGGGCGGAGCGGAAATACGAAGACGGCAAAAATCCGAGTCTCATGACGAATGATGGAATCACTGTAAACCGACAACGCGAACAAAAAGGAGGTGATATGTCGCGCGACAAGGAAGGCGCGACGGGACTTGAGATATCTTTAAAACCACACACCCAATCAGAAATATTTTGACCACACGATGAAAGTAGATTTGACAACTCCTGTCATGCAGCACCCGGGGCCGGGGCAACCCGGCCCCGGGTTTTTTGGGAGAGGTTTTAACGCAAAGGCGCAGAGGGGGGGACTGAGGACTGAGGACGGAGGGCGGAGGACAGAGGACGGAGGGGGAGGAGTAGCGGAGTAGCAGGGTAGGTGAGTAGCGGGTTGGGGGAAGTGCATTAGTTCGATAGGGCGTTAGTTGAGGGCGGGGAGAGTTGGGGAGAGTTGGCAATAGGCACTTCGACAAGCTCAGTGCAGGCGGTAAGCACGATAAGCGGATAAGCGGGAATGGAGCCTCGGCGAAGCTCGGGGCGGGCACAGGTGAAAGACTGAATGAATTTTAGCAAGTTGCTTCAATAGAAGGATTGAGGATGAAAGGTAAGACTATGAAGGACGATGATGCGGATGGAGCGAGGAAGCAGAAGAGAGATGGCAAGATGATTGATGCCACTAGGCTTGGCTCCGGGAATGAGATATCAGCGCGTGATTTTGATGTCATGGAGCATATCGCACGATATCACGTCGGTACGGTGCAATCGCTGAAGAACACCGTTTTCCTTGGCAAAAGCATTAATGTCGTCGGCAAGGTCACACGGCGTCTGGTTCGTCAAGGATGGCTGACCCAGCATCATGCCGGGCCGTTCTTCTGTGTCTACACGCTGTCCCGCAAGACTTGCTGTCTGATGGATCTGCCGGTTGAGATGGCGCCGAAAGAAATTAGCGGAGATGCCCTTGTCGCCGACTATGGCGTCTTGAATTACTGTTGCGGTGAAGGACAGGATCGAAACCGGCTTACGCGAGACGAGGTGAGGGAGTCGTATGCTTCATATTGTGCAGCGACCCACGATGAAGGGCGTTTCTTTTTGGACGGCGGATTCCGTCCTGCGAAACTTGGTCTTATGTGGGCTGACCGGTGTGGAGACCTTGAGGTTTTCGTTGCGGAGTGTCGGAAGGAATGGGAGGCGCGGTGGGCTCGCCCATCCTTCCGCAACGCGGTCGGCCGGTGCGGCTTCCGCCTGGTGCTTTTGACGGGGACGGAGGAGCGTGCGGTTATCCTGAGGCGGCTCGTTGGGGCCATGGAATGGCCGGCAAAGGTGCGGGTGGCGGTGGAGGTCGTTCCCCGGCTGCTTCAGCTCTACCTGCGGCTGGAGCCCTTCGCGTGCGGGAATCGGGGCGGATCAAGGGAAGGGGAGATTACGAAGACGGAAATGCAAGCCTCACGCAAACAGGTCATGTATCCGCAGCTCGTCAGACGAGATTACGACATTCTGCGGCATCTCGCGCGATACCGTATCGCGACGCTGGCTTCTCTAAAGGAGGTGTTCTTTAAGGGCAAGAGCCGTTCTTTGGTCTCTCTCGTGTGCGCCCGTCTGGTCCGGAACGGGTGGATCAGGCGGCATCCGTTGGGCCTTCACGGCTGTTACTATGCACTCTCGCCCCAGTCCGCCTTTCTGCTTGGCGACCACACGTTGGCGGTCGACATGCCGCTGAATCCGAAGGAAATCGCCATGGAACTGTGTCTGGTCCGGCACTGTTTCGAGTTCAGAAAAGGGCGCGTAAGGCTCACGAAGGCGGATTTGGAGGAAAAGTTCCCCTTCTGCGTCGGGGCCGGACAGGAACACGACGCGTTCTGCCTCGATTCCGGGACGACCGCAGAGCGTCTTGAGATGGTCTGTCTGGATCATGAGCGGACGACGGAACAGACGGTGAGCGCGTGCCAGGAAGCGGTGCGGTCTCTCATCCTGTGCGATCCGGTCCGCAAGCAAACGGCCCGACATGGTTTCCAGGTCTTCGTCTATTCCGGCTGCAAGCGGCGGGCGGAAGTCTTGCGGCGCGAGTTGGTGCGGAGGCCGTGGGAGCGCGGCGTGTCTGTGACGGTGGAGGTGCTGCCGGAGTTGATGCGGTTGGCCAGTGTCGGAGAGGAGCTGGGGAGCAGAGTAGCAGAGTAGCGGAGTAGCTGATTAGCGGAGTAGCTGAGTAGCGCGGTAAGCGGGGATAGCGCGATAAGCCGGGGAAAGCGGGAAGTAGGGGAAGTGCATTAGTTCGATAGGGCGTTAGGGCGTTAGTTGGGATTGAGAGAGTTGGGGAGAGTTGGCAATAGGCAGTAGGCAATAGTATAGAAGGGCGCGGTAAGCGGATACGCGCGGTAAGCTGGGGTAGCGGGGTAGCGGAGTAGCAGGATAGCGAGATGGAGAGTCGGCAGCTGGCAATATGCAATCGGCAATGGGGAGAAGTGCGTTAGTTGAGGATTTGATGGAGGACGGACAAGGTGAGCCGGAGTTTTGATTCGGTGAAGAGATTGAAGCTTCTTGACCCTGATGTCTTGTGCGAGGCGCTGAGGCATTTTCCGGAAGATCTGAACCGCGGAGGGGTGGCGCTGCCGGATGATCCGTCGGCAGAGAACATGCCGTATGAGGCCATCCAGCGCATGCTGATGTCCGGAAACGTGTCGGATGCGCTCAGCGATCTGCTGTACTACGTGGGGAAACTCGGAGATGCCGAAGGGTGGGAGCATGTCGTTCGGGAGGCGAAGCTGCAAGGACTTCGCGTGGAGGAGCGGTCTGGAAATCACAGCTTTGCGGGATGCGTGATGCGAGCCTGGCTCAGCGACTGGCCGCTGAACTGCGATCTGTTGGAAAAGAGTTTTGCAAGGACGCGTCTCTACTCGCTGACCGCCTACCACTACTTCCCGATGGACCGGGACTTCCGGGATAAATATATGCCGCCCGACGACGGTGCAATTCGGAGTCTCGAACGGGAGTTGGTCACGTTTTTCGAAGGGCGGGGACTCGGAAAATGGGTGAGAGTGCACCGGTATGAGTTCGATGACGAGATCTGGTTCATGATCCGGCACTCGGGCCGCTACGAGTATCTGCAGACGGCGGACGAGACGGGAGAGGATCTGCAAAAGCTGCGCCTGGTGAAGTTCGATGCGGTGGTCTACAGCAAGAAGAACGGCTTTCTGAGAATGAACACCGAGCGCAAGGCGGAGCAATGCAAGTACAGGATCCTGCTCGGGAACCTGCTATTCGGAGAGGCGAACGTGTTCGTCGAGGACCGGCAATGCGTGACGCTGGAGCCGCTGAAGGGTGAATGCGCGGACATCTTCAACTGCGGGGACATGAAGGGGGTCCGTGACATCGAACTGTGCGAGGTGCATTTCCTTGAGCTGGCATCGCCGGGCAGGCTTGTCGTCTGGAAACAAGACGGGGCGGACGGGGTGGCCTTGAGCAGGGCTAACTATGTGCAATTTGAAGGCGGGGTAAGGGTGGCGTATGAGAACCATGTGCTGCCGCCGTCGACGGGGCATGTGATGAGCGCAAAATTTCGATACACGCTGAGGAACAGCCGGGGACGGCGGGAGACGCTGACCGTGCATGCCGGAAACCGGCTGCGGTATGCGAGGGACTCGGATGCGGCGAAGATCAGCGAATGGCTGATCGAGCGGGGGTTTGTGAGGGTGGGGAAGGGGAGGTGGGAGGGTGGGGAGAAGTGCGGTAGTGCATTAGTGCGTTAGGGCGTTAGTTGGGATGGAGAGGTTTAACGCAGAGACGGTGAGGCGCGGAGGGGTGGAGAGTTGCAATCGGCAGTGGGCAATAGGCAATGGAGAGAGGGAGAGGTTTAACGCAGAGGCGCTGAGGCGCAGAGTAGCTGAGAAGCAGGGTGGCTGAGTAGCGGGGTAGCGGAGGACAGAGGACTGAGGACGGATGGGGGACAGCTTGGACTGAATGGACTCAATGGACAGCAGGGGAAAAGGGATGGTTGGGTTAGCGTGGTTTATGAGGTGGTCGCCGCCGGGGGCGGCGTATTGCAAGGCGGACTGGAAACTTCTGCTTGGAGCGGACTATGGGAAAGTCGAACCGATGCTGGAAATCGTCAGGGGATGCGTGACGGGGTCATATCCGGATGCGCGAGGTGGTCCGCGATACGAGGTGCGGCTGCATGGTGACAGCTGGCTAGGCGTGCCGATGGACGGGGACGAAGAGAGTGAGGAGGCTCCTTGGCCGAGGCTGGCGGCGGTGGACGTGCAACTCTGGAGATTGAACAGCGAGGGAAGGAGAATTTTGTTGCGGGAATGCGATCAGTCGATTGGCGGTAAAGAGATTGTAGAAAGCGCCGGGATATCCGCATGCGAGGCGGCGAAAATCAAGTCCGGTTTGATGCGACACCGGCTCATTTGGGAATGGAGAAAAGAAATGGTGTGTTTGGTGGGAGGAAGGTTCTGGATCAAAAGCGACTTCAGCCAGGTGCTGACCCGCGGCAGGCGGGACGACCTGTGGGAGGTGCCCCCTTTTACAAGGATGATCCTGAAGGTGCTGTTGGAGCAATGTGGGCATGTCGGCCAAACGAGCGAAATCATCTATGAACGTGCGAGAACCGAGTACGAAAAAATATGTCCCGAGAGCGCCCGGCGTGCTCACGGGATGGAGATGATCCCGAAGCCGGCCTCCCTCGTCCAGTTCTTCAGGCGACAACGCAACGGAAAGAAGCAGACACATCCGCTCTATGGCGAGATTAAAATTGTCGGGCAAAAGCCGGCCACTTATTCGGTGGCCTCCTCGGTTTTGCGTGATGAGTGAGCCTGATGGTCTAGAAGCAGACAAAGTACAGACAAAGAATAGACAGCGATAGCCACATTTCTTTTTGCTTTTTGTGGCTGCATATTGTGACCCGTGCGACCCGCCAGAGCCTGACTCTGGTCGCGGACGCACGGGTTTTTTTGTGCCGGGATGGCTTTCGGTTATCGCGGCCACGAAGTGGCCGCAAACGAGAGGGTAAAACGGGAGGAGAAACTCCCGCAAAGGCGCGTTTGAGAAGTTCGTTAGTTCGTTCGTGCGAGAGTGCATTCGTTGAAAAGAGGGCAAGGCCAAGATTGGGCGGTGGCTGAGCCTAAACAATGCAGCCCAAAATGCGAGGTGCAAGATGGCGGTATTGCAAGAGCAGATGAGCAAGAGTGTGAATCCGTTTGTGGAGCTGGTGAAGGACGATCTGGCTCCGGCGGGCACGTGGGTGGCGACAATCATCGACATCCGGGACCAGTTCGGGATCGTGAGGCCGTCGTTCGACGATCCGCATGTGACGGAGACGGTCGACCTGACCACCTTTCTGTTCGGGTTCCGGGACCAGGCGGGACAGCCGCACCGGATCGCATCGAAGACGATGCGGATCAGCGGAAACGAGAAGTCGACGTTGTTCGGCTTTCTCAAGGCGGCGCTGGGTGGCGCGCCGAAGTACGGCTGGGATTACTGCGAGATGAAGGGCAGGAAGTGCCTGATCACGGTGGCGCATGAGCAGCGGAGGAACGGGCAGGGGGTGTATCCGACGATCGCGGCTCTGTGTCCTGTGCCGGCGGGGATGGCCGGTGTAGCAGGTGTAGCCGGGGTAGCTGGTGTAGCCGGGGTAGCTGGGGGAGGCGCGGTAAGCGCGACAGGCGGGAAAAGCGCGGTAAGCAATGGGCAATCGGCAGTCGGCAATGGGAACGGAGGTCAGAGGTCGGAGGCCGGAGGACAGACGGGAGTAGCCGGGGCTGCGGGCAGTCAGCAATCGGCAGTCGGCAATGGGCAAACGGGGGTGGTTACGCCGCATGCTGCGCCCATGGACCCCTCGGCGGGGCTCGGGACAGGTGATGAGCCGTTGCCGTTCTGACGGTGTTTCCCGCGAATCTCCGCGAATGGGGAGCGGCTCTCATTTTGTCTGACGCTGATCGCTACAAAATGGGAGCCGCGGTTCTCACCAGCGACTTTTAACGCAAAGGCGCGAAGGTGCAAAGAAAGCGAGATGAGAAGATGGCAATATTGACAAGGAATGCGGTGAAGACGGCGCATTGGTACACGCGGGAGGGCGAGCCGATGCACCGGATCATGAAGGCGGACGGATCGGGCGACAGGGCGACAACAATCAAGGACGCGAGGCGGCTGGGGCTGCTGCCGTCGGTGACGTCGATCATCGGGATCTTGGCGAAGCCGGCGCTTGAGACGTGGAAGATGAACCAGGTGGCACTGGCGACCCTGCGGACGCCGAAGACCGAAGCCGAGACGGCGGAGTATTGGTGTCAGCGCGTGTGCGACGCGGCGTTCGAACAGGTGGAGGACGCGGCGGATACCGGCACGAAGGTGCATGCCGCGCTGGAGGCGGCGGTGGCGGGCGAGCCGTACGACGCGGCGGCGTGGGGTGTGTATGTCCAGCCTGTGCTGGATCTGATCACCCGCGAGGGCCTGACGGTGACGGCGCGCGAAAAGCGCGTCGTGAACACAGACCACGGGTTCGCGGGTACGACGGACCTATTTTTCACTTACGGGGAAGGCCAGCCGGGCATCCTGGACTACAAGACGAAGAAGACCAAGCCGGGCGAAAAGGTGACGGCCTATGACGAGCACCGGCTCCAGCTCGCGGCATATGCGGCGACGGAGTACGGCGACGCATACCTCAACCGGGTGCGGGCGATCAACGTGTTCGTGTCCACGACCGAGCCCGGACGCGTGGAGTTCGTGCAGCACGGGGATCTGACGCCGGACTGGGCGGCGTTCAGGGAGGTGGCGAGTCTGTGGCGGTACTCCAAAAACTATGACCCAAGGTTTTTGGAGAGTTCATTAGTTCGTTAGTTCATTCGTGCATTAGTCGGATGAGAGAGTTTCACGCGGAGTGCGTGAGTTGGAGACGGATGGGACGCATGAGACGGATAGGACAAATGAAAGGGTGCAAAGAAAGCGAGATGAGCAAATGGCGGATGTGACAAGTGATCTGTTGGCGGCGGTGCTGGCGGCGACGCCGTCCCGAACCGCGATGGCGCTGCGGGTGCTGCGCGGCGATGACAATGTGGAAAGCGGTGTGAAAAAGTGCACGCTGCCGGAGCGGTTCGTCACGCAGCGCGAGCTGGTGAAGATGCTGGGCATAAGCTCGATCAGCCTGTGGAGGTGGAAGATACCGGGGCATGAACTGGGCGGGCGACGTCGGTTCCGCGTGAGCGAGGTGCTGGCGTATCTGGAGAGCGCGCAGTTCAAGGCGCTGGCGGCGGAACTGAAGGAGAAGAGACGGGAGATGAGAGACGAGTCAGGCGAGAGGCGCGTCAAGCGGGGGAGGGGAAGGCCGTGCGGGGTGCCGAGTTAGGAGTTAGGAGTTAGGAGTGAGGAGTTAGGAGTTAGGAGTTGGAAAACGACTCACGCGGAGGTACGGGGTGCGCAGAGGGGTAGCCGGGGAAGCGGGGTGGCAGATTAGCCGGGGTAGCAGATTAGCGGAGTAGCCGGGGTAGCGGGGTAGCGGAATAGCAGAGCAGCCGGGGTGGCAGAGTAGCAGATTAGCGGAGTAGCAGTTTGGCAGAGTAGCGGAACAATGAACATCACGGGCGGGACGCCCGTGTCACCTTGTGGAGGTTGAGTATGGCGACGATATGGCCGTTTTCGGAGAAGGTGGTGAAGGTGCTGGAGACGCCGCCGGAGGCGGGCGGGACGCACCGGTGGCTGGCGCGGGCCGCCTGCGGACTGGCATCCAGCGGGGCCGTCACGCGTGAGAACTGCGTGCGGTTTCTGACAGACGTGTGCCGGACGTGGGTGCGGCACCGGCAGGTGCCGGCTCGGGAAATCGAGTCGGCGGTGGCTCTGGCATTCGAGCCCGGAGCCGTGTTCAAGGTCGGAGTGAAGCTGCCGTTCAGGTGGCCGGCGTGCGACCGCGCGGAGCGCGACTCGGTGGTTGCGGGATGCGCTTCGCCGCTGTTCGACGGGGTGACGGATACGGGGGTGACGGCTGCCGAGGCGCTGGGCGGGCTGTTCGGACTGGATGAGACGATCTGCGGCGGGTACCGCTGCGAAACGGCGGTGGCGGCGACGCTGGAGGGATACTGGGGCGTGAAGGCGGGCGGCGCGCAGTACCTCTGCCCGAATCCGCTGAAAGGGTCGATGTCGGTGCCCAACAAGGCGGGAAAGCCGTCGATCCGCTGCCAGGCGAACATCGCGGTGCGGCGGTGGATTGTGGCAGAGTTCGACGACCCTGAATTGTGCAGGGCGGATCAGGCGAAGATCGCCACCGCGCTGGCGCGGAGACTGCCGCTCAAAATGGCGGTGGATTCGGGCGGCAAGAGTCTGCACTGCTGGTACGGGTGCGGGGGACTGAGCGAGCGGGCGTGTGCGCTGTTCTTCGCGTGGGCGGTGTCGCTCGGGGCGGACCCCAGCCGCTGGGATCCGTGCGGCTGGGTGCGCATGCCCGGCGGGCTGCGGCGGAGGACCGACGGGACGAGCGTGAGGCAGCGGGTGGTGTACTGGGATGGGGGGAAGGAGAAGTTAGGAGGGAGGAGTTAGGAGTTGGGGAGAGGGAGACGGCAGTCGGCAATAGGCAACGGGAAGCAGAGTAGCGGGTAAGCAGAATAGCGGGGTAGCTGGAAAGCGGGTAAGCACGATAAGCCGGGTAGCGGGGTGGCGGAGGACAGAGGACGGAAGACAGAAAGGCAGTCGGCAATAGGCAGTAGGCAATGGACCGGAGGGGGATT
>CAZOIS010000096.1:0-16031 GCA_964579865.1 uncultured Lentisphaeraceae bacterium
AGCCAGATGTCGCCGTTCTGCGGACGGCCGTCGCGCGGCCACTCCGCCACCGTCACATACGTCTCCCGGTCACGGACCGGCCACACCCAGAAATTGCCCACCGGCAGCCCTTTGACGCCGGTCGAGCGGTTGGGCACGATGATCCGCTCCGTCGACCGTTTCAGCGACAAGGTCTTCATGTCGACGTCCGCGATATGCAGGGGCGAACGGTTCCTGAACACATCCGCGTTGTCGTCGCGGACGCGCGTATAGACCAAGACCAAGCCGTCGGAATGCGCCGCAAACTTGGTCATGGTCTGGTTCATCGGAATTTCCGCGCCGTCGTCCCACGTCCACGGTTTCGGTGGCGACCAGGTCCGGCCCCCATCTTCGCTCACCAGCACATAGCCCCGTCCGGTCTCGGCGCGCACGGTCATGAAGCAGCGGCCCCGACACACCGCGACGTGCGGCTCGTACAGCCCGCGCCCGTTGTCCACCGTGTGCGCGTTGGACACGTACAGTGGCGTAAGCCCTTCCGGCCCGACCCGCGCCGCGAGCGACTGCACCGAATACCGCGCCCCGTCCCGCGTGGTGAATGGCTGTAGAACCGTCTGAGCGTCGAGATAAACGTACGCGGCGCACCAGGTGTGGCCCAGGCTCTGAGGCCATATCGCGGACTGCGACTGCGGCGGCAGCAGGTTGGTGACGGACAGGTCTTTTCGCGCCCACAGCGCGGCCGTCGGCACAGGGAGCGGACTCAGGGAGCGGAACGCGTCCTCGGTCCGGAAATAGTGCCACGTCGCATGGGCGTCTTTTCCGAGTCGATCCGTGGTCCGCGCGCGGAACTCGATCGCGACGGGATCTCCCGGAATCGAGAACAGCTCGGGATGGACCCACAGCTCCTCATGCGCCCCCCCGGGAATGATGACCGCCGACTCAGCCTGCCGCACAAGGGAGGCCGCCGCGCCCGGCGTGACGATCGGGTTTGCGAAACCCAATCCCCCCGCTGGCCGGTCCGCCGCCATCAGCCCCGTTCCGAGCATCATCCCGCTGACGGCGGAAACCGCCACGCGCATCCGTCGGTTTGTCATGCGTCCCCCCTTATCGCGCGCCGCCTCACCTCATGCCGGGCCAGCCTCGCCGGGGCGGGTATGGGCGGCGATCTGAAGGCTCATGAGCGCCCAGAAGCCGCCGATGAGGCCCGCCACATGCGACTGCAGCGCCGCGGGCAGGCTGTAGATCACGCACAGGCTGGGAATCCAGAGCGCCCAGTTCATCACCAGGTTGGGGACCACCAGCCGCCGGTACCAGCCCTTGCCGAACAGCGGGGCGACAGCCGACCAGCGGTAACCGCGGTCCTTCCACAAATGCGCGACCGCGACAGCCGGCGAGGCGAAGATGGCCGTGTAGCCGAACTGGTCGGTCACGATCTTCAGCGTCAGCGTCCGCACGTCCGCCCCGTTGCCGTACAGGAAAACCTGAAACGCGTAAAACAGAGGCAGGATCAGCCCCATGACCGACCAGAAGCCGAGCGCGAACAGCAAGGCCTTGCCCGGCTCCTTGGGCCGCAACGCCGGGACCGCCAAGCAGAAGAGGTAGGGAATGACGCCGCAGAAAAAGAGAAAACTCGCCAGCGAAACGGGCGTGCCGTAACGCGCCTGCCATTGGGCCACCACGTCCAGCGCATCCCGCACAGCGGGGATGCCATAATAGGCGGCCAACAGGCCGAACGCCGCGCCCTGCAGAATCAGCCCCGGTATCAGATTGGCCCGCGCGGCTTTGAGCCCGATCTTCCACGGATTCGTTTCCATCCGTGGAAGTGTACCTGATCTCGCCCGTCGAGGTCAAAGTGCATCCGCGAAAAAGCGGGCGGAAAAAGCGCGCGCTCACTTCTGCGGTCCGTCCAACAACAGATCGTGCAGCGTCTTTCTGCCCTGACCTCCGGCCGGCTGCGCGAACTGGGTCCGGACGCCCATATGCGCGAAGAGCCGTTTCCAGAACGCTCTGCGGGCAGGCGTCTCGACCGTGTAGTCGATGGTGCAGACCGCCACCGTGCCCGCGCCGGACGCACGCGCCACCAGCGCCGCACCGCTGGGCTTCATGAGTTTCTCGTAGCAGAAGATCGCACCCACCTTCTCCTCCTCCGAGCGGCGGTTGAAGAGCGACCAGTCGGTGCGGCTCGCGGTCAGCACGACGGTTCCGTTATTCACAAACGGGCCACTCAGGCCGCAGCGCATCACGCGCCGGTCGGCCGCACGCTCTTCCTCCGCGAAATAAAGGTCGGCCAGACCGAACGGCGCGGCCCACGGATGCGCGTCGCCGCCGCGTTCGAGCGCAGTCGCCTCGCGCGCGGTCAGCTTCACCGGCTCCGGCAGCAGTGCCGAGAGCGCCGACGCATCGGCTCCTGGATCACACACCATCACCAGCACCGTGCCGCCCTTGCCCAGCACCGCCGCCGCTTGTGCCTGGGCGTCCGCGGGCAGCGCTCCGCCGTCCAAGACGAGGAAGCGCTGCGCCGCGCCGGCCGTGCGTACGCCCCACGCCGCGAGGCGGTCTTGCAACACGCCGCCGCCCGCGTAAGCGACCTCGTCCAGCGTGGGCTCCGCCGCCTTGGGCCGCTCGGGCGTCGTCAGAAAGCGGTCCCACCGGCACGGCTGCGGGCCACGCGGATCCTGCGCCGCCTTCTGCGCCTCGAACATCGCCAGCGGCCGGTAGAGCGGCAGCGCAGGGTCGAAACCGGGATTCAGCGTGCCCACGAAGGGCGGCAGGCGCTCGACCTGCATGCCGAACTTGCCTTCGGAAGAGATCCCCTCGAAAAACACACCGTCCGCAAGGGTCGGCAGGCGCGTGAAGTCGGCATAGCCGAACGGCAGGGACTCAAGCCCGAACCAGACGGTCTCGCTAGCCGAGAAAAAAGCGAGACTGGGCCGCGCCATCTTGACAATGTTCTGGTAGAGGTCCACGCCCAGCGCCTCGTTGCGCCCGGCGTAATCGAGGAACGCACGCTCGCCCGCGAAGACGGCCAAATCCGCAGGCCGCGCGTAGTAGGTGCCGCCGTTTTCGCCCACCATCAGCGGCTTGTCGATCCCGCGCGTGTCTGCCTCCAGCGGCGGCAGGTTGTGGCCATAGTGCTTGCTCCAAATCGGCAGCGCGCCGAACAGGTCCTCGTCGCCGTCGCAAGAGAACCACGAACGCGTCGGATCGTATTTCCGCCCTTCGAGTCCCGTGCGCGTCAGCTGATCATACCAGCGGGCCTCGTCCGCCTTGCTGACCTCATTCAGGCGAAAAACCGCGAACATCTCGTTGCCGAAGCTCCAGCCCATGACCGACGGATTGCTGCGGTCGCGCAGGATCAGGCCTTTGAAATGGTCCGCATAGCGCGTCCAGAAAGCCGGCTCGGCGAGGTTGGACCGGATGGAACTGCCGAAGACCGCGGTCTCGTCCAGCACGCACAGCCCCATCTCGTCGGCCAGCTCGATGTAGCAGCGCGGATAGACCTGCGCGTGCGGGCGCACCGCGTTGCCGTGCATGTCTTTGATCATTGTGTACCAGGCCCAGACGAAGCGGCGCGAGAAAGCGCAGGCGCCGAAGGGATGAACGAAGTCGCCCGAGAGCCGGATGCGTTGACCGTTCAGCAGCAAATCGCGGCCCTTGACCGTGAACTGACGCCAACCGAAACGCTGGTACTTGGTGTCGAGCGTCGAGCCGTCAGCCTTCACGTTCACCAGCATCGCGTACAGATTCGGCGCATCGGGGCTCCAGGGCTCCAGCCGGCCTCCGACCTTCGCCGTCAGCGTAAAGACCGCCGTGCCGTGCGCAGGCACCTGGAACGACGCGCCTGCAAGCCTGAGCGCCCGGTCTCCCAGCCGCCATTTCGGCACGGGCGCTTCACGCACGCCTTTCCCCGCCTCGTTGACCCATCTGAACACGTCCGCCGCCAGCGCCACCGTGCGTTCGCCGGCCGTGTCGTTGCGGACCGTGACTTCGGCTTCCAGCGTGTCGCGGTCGAGCAACGGCTTCACGAACACGTCGGCCACGCGCACCGCGGGTTGCGACACGAGCGACACGTCCTGCCAGATGCCGACGAGCCGGTCGGTATTCGAGCCGTTGGGATACGGCGCGGACATTTTGCCGTAACGGGCGTCGCGTTTGTCGAAAAGCCGGTAGCTGCGCACGCCCACGCGCAGCGTGTTCTCCCCGCCGCGCCGCGCCGCCGCGGTGACGTCCACGTCGAAAGGCAAGTACTTGTCGAAATGCTCGCCGACCTTGCTCCCGTTCAGCCAGACCTGGCACTCTCCCGCGACGCTCTCGAAGTGCAGCACAAGCCGGCCGTGCTCCGGCCAGGTCGCCGGCACGCGGAAGACGCGCTCCATCCACGCCATGTGACAGTGTATCCAATGCGCGGGATAACTCGGGTAATAGACCGACTCGGGACCGTAGGGCTTATCGGTTGCCGCGCCGGCCAGGGGACCGTTGCCCCAGTGGTTCGCGTTCCACGGCGAAGGGATTTTGATCGGCACCGTCTCCCACTTGTCTGCGGCCGGCGGCGGCAGTTCCGGCACGACGCCCTGATCCCACACGTATCCGCGCGGCACGGGCAGGGGCTGAAACCGCCACAGCCCGTTCAGACACAGCTCCTGCCGGAGCGGCTGTTCGGGCGTTTTGACAAAACCTTCCTGCGGTGCGAAATCATACCTGAACACGCACCGTTCCGCGCACGCCGTCCCCGCCAGCAGCGCCAGTGTTACCGTCCTCACCACGATTTTTTTCATCCCGTCCTCTTCTTCCCCGTCAGCGGGCGTAACGTTTTTTATGACTTTCAAGCGTGAGGAAAACCACGTCCGGGCAATCTCGCCGAAAGACAAAGCTCCACCCTGCGGCGGGCAGGCGGCCCTTAAAATGTGACATTAACAAAAAACATGTGCCAAGGCCACGGCGATGACGCCCGCGCCGCAGCCAGGAAAGACTGCCAGGGAAGACTGCACATCTGGCCTTGACGAACGCGGGGGGACTTGTCAAAGTCCTCATCACGCACGGGTCAGGATCGGCGCGGGTCTCGGCATCTCAGTCTTGCCGCGAGACCGCGGACGCCGCGCGCGCGGAGGCAGGCATGAACAGCGTGGTGAAATTGTCGGTCGTGGCGATCATTTTGGCTCTAGGCATGATTCTTTCGTCGGCCCTGTTGTCGAAACTTTTCGTGCGGGTCAGACACGAGCAGGCGATCTCCGTCAAAGGATATGCGGAGAAGAACATCGTTTCCGACATCGGAAAATTCTCCTGCACCTGCACGGCCAGGGGCTCCAGTCTGAACGCGTCCTACGACAAACTCCAAACGAGCCGGGCCGCCGCGCTGGACTACCTCAAGCGCAAGGGGTTCCGCGACGAGGAGATGGTGCCGGGCACGATCCAGACTTCGAAAGTGTTCAAACGGGACACCCAGGGGAAAGAAACCAACGAGATCGAGTACTACGACGCGTTCCAGTCGTTCACCGTCTCCTCCGGCAATGTCGCGCTGATCCGCGATGCCGCCACGGGCATCACCGACCTGATCAAGGACGGGGTCGACATCAGCGCCTCCGAGCCCGCGTTCTACGTCTCCGACCTGCAAGGCACGAAGCTCGGGCTTCTGGCCGCGGCGACCCAAGACGGCCAGCGCCGGGCCGCCGCGCTGGCAGACAACAGCGGAGGCAAGGTCGGCGCGCTGATCTCGGCCCGCCAGGGCGTCTTCCAAATCACCGAGCGCAACTCCACGGACACCTCCGGGACCGGAGAGTACGACACGTCGGCCATCGAGAAGACCGCTAAAGCGATCGTGACCCTCGAATACGCGATCGAAGCGACGCGCTGACGCCCCGCGGCAGGCGACCCGCGCCGACGTCTACTTCTTCGGCGCCAGGCGCGCCGGCAGCGGGTTGCGCGCCTGCCACGCGCGCCAGCCGTAAGGCTGAGTCCATGCGGTGTCGAATTCGGGCTCGTTGTTCACACGGTTGACCGCCGCCTTCGACGAAGTCACGGTGGCGCGCACATACAGATCGTCCGGGGCCAGCGTGTAGGACGCTTCGGTTCCTTGCGAGGTCTTGACCGTCATGCCGATGCCGTCAGAATAGCGGATGCCCGTGCGTGCCGGCTTTTTCTCTTTTGCGGGGTCGTCGAACGGCCCGGTCGCGCGGTCGAACCCCGCCCGGGTGGAGGTGAAACGGATCACGTACGTCACGCCCGCCTCGGGGGCCACCTTCACCGTGAGCGTGCCGGAGGCCGCATCGAACGCCACATCTGACAGCGCCACGCCCGTAGACGCGTAGAAATCGCCGCGATGCATGGCCTGCACCAGCGCCGCCGTCTCCAGCTGTGCCGAGCGCACACAGATCCAGCCCTCCCCGGGACGCGCCCCGCCTTGGGGATCGGTGTAGTTGTGCGTGTCGTCCGAGGCGGTCGCGTAGACCGCGTCGTAGCCGTCCTCGATTCGGAACGCGTTGACGACATCCCAAAATTTCTCATGGCTGTACCAGGCGGGATGCGCCGGATGGACATTGCCCCCGTCGGCGTTGCACAGCTCGAAAAAACGCACCTGCGGCAAACCGATCAGCACCTCGGGCTTGATGTCGAAATAGGGCCAGATCGGATGGTTCAGAATGAAGAGCGTGGGCACCTGCCACGTATCGCCCCAGACGCGCACCGCGTTTTCGATCCGCGCGAAGGTTTCGGACGGCGTATCGCCGTAGCGGTACGGGATCGTGTCCTGAACGTTGATGGCGTTCATGTGGACCTGTAGGCCGCCGACCACGCGGTTCAGCTCATGCCCGGGAACCATCAGGAACGACTCGGTTCGGTCGAACATCTTTTTAAGTTCCCAGACCGTCTTGAGCCGCAGGTATTCCTTGCCTGCGGTCTTCTTCACTTCCGCACTGGCCGGATGGGCCTTGAGATAGGCATCCGCCGTGGCGGGACTCAGCTTCTTCGATCCGACCTCCAGCCACGCGTTGGTTTCGAGCTGCAAGATCTGGTGGTCGGAGAGGCAAACAAACTGATAGCCGTGATCGCGGTACCACCCCACCGCGTCTTCGGGCATCACATTGCCATCGCTCCATTTCGAATGCATGTGGAGATTGCCCCGATACCACTGTTGCGCCTGCGCGTTCAGGCACACCGCAAGCAAGACCGTCCCAACCCAGCGTGTCCTCATCCCATGCCCCCTCCCATAATTGAACAACCAGCCCTGATATGTGTAACAGTCTGGCACATGAAGGCCTGGACTGCCAGTGGAAAAGCCGGCCTATCGCAAGGGGAAAGGATCGAGCAACTATTCCACCGTGACGCTCTTGGCCAAGTTGCGGGGCTGGTCGATCTCGCAACCGCGCACGCGCGCCACGTGGTAGGCAAAAAGCTGGAGCGCCACGGCCGTAACCACCGGTGCGGTGTAGGTGCCGGTGCGCGGCAGACGGATGACGTCCGTCACGCCCAGTTCGGCATCCTTGTCGCCCTCGGTCACGAAGCCGATCACCGGCGCGCGGCGCGCGCGGCACTCCTGGACGTTGCCCATCGTCTTCTCTTTGCCGGGGATGTCGTTGAGCAGCGCGATCACCGGCAGCTTCTCGTCGAGCAGCGCGATCGGCCCGTGTTTGAGCTCCGCCGCCTGGTACCCTTCGGCGTGGATGTAGCTGATCTCCTTGAGCTTGAGCGCGCCTTCCAGCGCCGTCGGATAGAGAATGCCGCGGCCGATGAAGAACGCGTTGTTCGCCTGCGCGTATTTCGCGGCGATCGCGGCGATCGCGGCGTTCTGCTCCAGCACCCGCTCGATCATCGCGGGGATGTTCGAGATCTCCCCGCAAAGCGCCAGCCCCGCCTCGCGCGACAGCCTGCGGCAGCGGCCCAGCTTGAGCGCCATCATCAGCAGCACGGTGACCTGCGCGGTGAACGCCTTGGTGGACGCCACGCCGATTTCCGGCCCGGCGTGCAGATACACGCCGCGGCCCGCCTCGCGCGCGATCGTGGAGCCGACCACGTTGCAGAGGCCCGCCACCAGCGCGCCCTTCTGGATGCCCTCGCGCACGGCCGCCAGCGTGTCCGCCGTCTCGCCGGACTGGCTGATCGCGACCAGCAGATCGTCCGGCCCCAAGATCGGGTTGCAGTAGCGGAACTCCGCCGCCTGCTCGGGGTCGGTCGGCAGATCGGCCAGCCCCTCGAACAGATACTTGCCCACCATGCCCGCGTGCAGCGAGGTGCCGCACGCCACGATCACCAGGCGCCGGATGGCCGCCAGTTCGCGCGGCGTCAGGTTGAGCCCCGAAAGGATCGCCGTGCCGAGCGCTTCGTCCAGGCGACCGCGGATCGTGTTCTGCAGGGCCGCCGGCTGCTCGAAGATCTCTTTCAGCATGAAGTGCTCGAAGCCGCCCTTCTCGGCCGCGCCGATCTCCCACTCCACGTTGGCGACGGCCCGGTCGACCGAGACGTTGTCGAGCGTATAGACCTGCGGCCCTTCGGCCGTCACGAGCGCCACGTCGCCGTCCTGAAGGTAGATCACCTGGCGCGTGTGCGCCACGATCGCGGAGACGTCGCTGGCGATGATCGTCTCGCTGTCGCCGATGCCGATCACCAGCGGACTGCCTTTGCGCGCCGCCACGATCTGGCCCGGGTGCCGCGTGGAGACCACCGCGATGCCGTAGGTGCCCTCGACCCGCTTGAGCGCCTGCGAAACGGCGGCCAGGAGATCGCCCGTGTCGAAGGTGCTCACCAGGTGCGCGAGGACCTCGGTGTCGGTCTGCGAGACGAAGACGCATCCGCGCGCCTCGAGCTGCCGCCGCAGCGCCGCATAGTTCTCGATGATGCCGTTGTGGACCAACGCGAGATGTCCGCCGTCCGCCACATGCGGATGCGCGTTGGCCTCGGTCGGCAGCCCGTGCGTGGCCCAGCGCGTGTGCGCGATGCCCAGCCCGGCGCGCTCCCGGATCTCGGCCGGCACGGTTTCGCACAGGCGTTTTTCAAGCGAGGCGACCTTGCCCGTCTGCTTGACCACCGTCAGCCGGCCGTCGACCAACAGCGCGAGGCCCGCCGAGTCGTACCCCCGGTACTCAAGACGCCGCAACCCGTTGATCAGAATATCCGACGCGCTGCGTTTGCCGACATAACCCACAATTCCGCACATAGAGCGATTCCTTGTCTTTTTTGAGCCGGCACAAAAATCTAATGCAATCACGCCGCTCTTGGCAATCATAATTCCCGCCGGAATAAAATTCCGTTTGCAAATATAGACACCATGTGTCTATTATGTATCCATGACAACGGTAAACACGGCCACGCTCAAGCAAAAGCTCAGCCACTACCTCGGCCTTGCGCGGCAAGGCAAGGACGTGCTGATCACCAGCCACAAGCGCGTCATCGCACGCATTCTGGCTGAAGACGGCGTCACGGGGCGTCTTCCTCTCATTTCCCCGTCCCGGCCCGCCTCCGAACTCAAAGACATCGGCGGTTTCGGCCTCGATGCCGACCCCGTCAAACAGCTCATGCAGGAAAGAAGGAAACGATGACCGTCTATCTTGATTCATCGCTCGTGATCCGGCAGCTGGTCGGCTCCAAATCCCCGTGGCCGGGCTGGGGCCACTGGAGTGCGGCCTATGCCAGCACGCTGCTGCGCACGGAGTGCTACCGCACGGCCAACCTTCTGCGCCTGACCGGCAAGCTGGACGACGCGCAGCGCGCGCGCCTCGGCACCTGGATCGAGCGCGTCTGCGAGAGCGTCACCCAGGTGCCCGTCACCGAAAGCGTGCTGCGCCGCGCCGCCGACGCTTTCCCGACCGCCGTCGGCACCGCCCAGGCGATCCACCTCGCCACCCTGCTGGAACTGCAGTCCGCGCACGGCATCACCTGCCTGCTCGCGACCGCCGACGAGGAGCTGCTGCGCGCGGCCGAGAGCATGGGGATCGGCGACGCGCTGAAGGCTCCCGCCGAGCCGGAGCCCGCCCCGGCGGAAACGCCCGCGCCGGAAGCCGCCCCGGAAACGGGCATCGCGTGACGCCCGGCGCCCGATGACCGACAGGGAACCCCCAGTGGCCAAGAGAACGGCCGCGTTTTCAGTTGAACACTGGGCGTTCCCTGATCGTTATCGGTTACTCAACCGTTCTTTCAGGACAGGTTTCCCCCATGCACACGTTTTTCGAGTTCCTCATCCAGGGCGGCGTCGGCTTCATCATCGGCGCGGGCACGAACGATCTGGCCATCCGCTGGGTCTTCTGGGCGCTCTTCGCCAAAAAGAAAAAGGAGATCGCGGAAGCGGTCCAGAAGGTCGTCAGCAACGAGCTGATGAGTCCCGACAAGATTGCCGGACGGCTCGCGTCGCCCGAGGTGGCCGAAAGCTTGCGCGCCGCCGTGCTGTCCGCCGTTTCGGAGGCGACGGCCCGCCCCTGGCCGTCGCTCGACGCGCTGGCCAAAGAGTGCGCGGGCCTGCAGCTCGACGCGCTTCAGGCGCAGCTCGCGGCGCTCGCTTCCGGCGCGGTGGCGGACCGGCTGGCGGAGCCCGCGTTCCGCGCGGACGTCCTGCGGCCGTTCCTCGGGGAGCAGTGGCGGCGCCTCGCCCCCCGCAGTCCCTCCGATCTCCTGCCGGCACACACGCGCGACTTGCTGGCCGACCTGCCTGCCCGCCTCGCGGAGACCGTGCTCGCGCCGGAGCGCCGGGACCGCCTCTGCGCCGTCATCGCGGGAGGGTTCCGCGCCTGGATGGCCGACTACCCCACGCCCGCCGCCTTTCTTGGCCCCGCCAACACCGCCGAGCTCGCCACGCTGGCAGGCTCCCGCGCGCGCCTGCTGGGCGAGGAGCTTGCCGGACTGCTCGCCACGCCGCCCGCCCAAGACGCGCTGCGCACCGCCATCCGGACCGCCGTGCAGACGCGCCTCAGCGAGCAGGGCGCGATCGGCAGCCTGCTCAGCGGGCTTTCCGGGGCCGCCGTGGTCGAAGCCCAGCTCACGAAATTCTGCGAGACCCTTCCCGCAACCGTCCGCAGCCAGTTCGCCAACGCCAGCGAGGCCGACCGCATGCGCGGGCTGATCGAGACCGCGCTCCGCAAGCTGCTCGCGCGCACCTGGTCCGAGCTGCTGGACACCGACGCGCCGGACGGCATCGAGCGGCACGTGCGGGCGCTGCTCGCCTCGGACGCGGTGCGCGACATGACGCGCCACGGCTTCACGAGCGTCTGCGCATCCGTGCTCGACAACCTCGAAACCGGAACCCTGGCGGACGCCTCGGGACTGCTGGCCGCAGACGGCGACGTCGCGGGTTATCTCGACTGGCTGGCAGAGGCCCTGCACGCCGCGCTCCGCTCTCCCGGCGTGCGACCGCAAATCGCGGGACAAGCTGAAGAAGCCGTGCGTCAGCTCTGCGCCCGGCCGATCGGGACCCCCGACCAGTTCCTGCAGGCGGACGCCAAACGGAAGCTCGCCGCGCTGCTGGCCGGACAGATCACGGACTTCGCGCGGGCCCACGTCGCCGACCTCGCGGAGCGCACGCGGATCTGGGACATCATCTCCGAGTCCATCATCGTCTACGACGATAAGAAGATGGAGGCGATCGCCCGCAGCGTGGCCAACCACGAGTTGCGCTGGGTCACGATTCTGGGAGGCGTTATCGGCTTCATCGTCGGCATCGCCCAAGGCCTCCTGCTCCTCATCCTCAAATGACCGGGCGCGGCCTTCCGCGTTTTTGGAAGGCCCCGAGAAAATACGCTGGTTTTCTCGTGGCCTTCCGATTATCATACGCGCTTTTTACCCGGCTTGGGAGGTGCTATGGACGCGCATGTTGAAGAGACCGCATTCCTTTCGTTCATCTGTCCGGCCTGTCATCAGGAGATCGAAGCACCCTCCGACATGGCGAACCAGGAAACCGAATGCCCCACCTGCGCCGCGCGCATCTCGGTGCCGGCCGTTTCCGCGCCCGGCACGCTTTGGGGCAGCCCCGCCACCAAAAAAGACGGCCCCTCCCAGGCGCAGATCGACGCGATGAAAAGCCGAACCATCCGCATCGAGCTGCCCGACAGTTGGTAAGCCGGGACGCAGGTCCCTGCCCGCCCCTCTTTTCCGTGCCGCATCCGTTCACTTTTTCACTCTCGCCATTCCTCCCCCATGTCCCGCATTCTCTTCATCACGTCCAAGCCTTATTACCCTTGGGAAGGCGCCTGCCACCGCATCCGGCACAACCTGGAAGCGCTGGTCGCGCTGGGGCATACCGTCGACCTGCTCACCGCGCCGATCGGCACGCCGCCGCAAGTCCCGGGCGTCAACCTCCTGCTCGTCCCGCGCATCCCGTTCTGCCGCCGGCTGCCCGAAGGGCCCTCCCTGCGCCGGTTCGCGCTGGACGCCCTGATGCTCTTCAAAGCCGTCTTCCTTTCCGGACACCACGCCTACACGCTCATTCACGGCATCGACGACGGCGGGATCGTCGCCTGGACCGCCGGCCTGTTCACGAAAACCCCTTACGTTTTCGAGCGGAACACCGACCTTGACCACGGCAGGGTCGCCGGCTTCCGCTGTTTGTGGCTCGGCTTCTACCGTTTCCTCGAACGGCGCGCCCTCAAAAAGGCCGACGCCGTGATCGGCAACGATCCCTCCGTGATCGCGGTCCTCTCCCGGTTCGGCCGACGCAGCCGCGCCTGCGTGATACCCGACATACCGGCCGTCACCGAAGAGGTCACGCTTCCGGCTCTCAACCTGGCGCAGGCCCGCTTCCGCTCGGAACCCGGCCAGAAGATCGTCACCTGCGTCGGCTCCTACACCCGCTTCCAAGGCCTCGACCTCTTTTTCAACGCCATGCCGCGCGTGCTGGCCGCGCTTCCTCGGACGAAGTTCGTCGTGGTCGGCGGCGACGGCGTGGAGATCCGGCGCATGCGCGACGCCCTCGCCCAGGCCGACATCGAAGCCTCGGTTGTCTTCCCCGGGCGGATCCCGCCCGGGGAGTTGGCCGCCCTGCTGGCGGTTTCGGACGTGCTGGTCTCGCCCCGCCGCGCGGGAACCACCGCCCCCATCAAAGTTCTCGACTATCTCCACTCCTGCACCCCCATCGCCGCCGTCGACACGCCCGCCAACCGCGCCATCCTTTCACACGACAACGCGTTCCTAACCCATCCCACGCCCGAGGCGCTGGCGGACGGCATCATCCGGCTCTGCACATCCCCCGCCCTCGGCGCGGGCTTCAGCCAGAACGGACGCGAGACGCTCCGCCGCGAAAACCGCTCGCCCGAGGCCTTCCGAAACGCCCTGCGGCACTGTTACGACTACGTTCTTGCGGCTCCCTGAAGAAGGCCCAACCATGCCGTTCGCACCCGATTTCTTCGACGTCCCGACCGACCGCCGCAACAGCGACAGCCTCAAATGGGGCCTCTATGCCGGACGCGACGTGCTGCCGCTGTGGATCGCCGACATGGATTTCCGTTCGGCGCCCGCGATCACGGAAGCGCTCGAACGCCGCGCCGCCCACGCCGTCTACGGCTATGCGAAAGATTCGCGCCCGGCCATCGAGGCGATGATCGATTACCACCGCGAACACTACGGATTTCCGATCGACCGCGAGTGGGTCGTTCCGGTCCCCGGCCTCGTCTGCGGCCTCAACATCCTCTGCCGCGCCGTGGGCAACCCCGGAGACGCGGTCGCAACCACCGTGCCGGTCTATCCGCCCTTTCTCGAAGCGCCGGGCCTCTCCGGCCGCAGGCTCGTCACGGCCCCCATGGCCCGCGATGCCGGCGGGCGCCCCGCGTTCGACCTCGACGCACTCGACGCGGCGCTCACCCCCGACACGCGCCTGTTCATCCTCTGTAACCCGCACAACCCGCTCGGGCGCGCCTGGTCGCCAGCGGAGCTCCGCGCGCTGCTCGCTTTCTGCCGGGAACGCGACCTCATCGTCTGTTCGGACGAAATCCACGGCGGACTCGTTCTCGACGCGCCCTACGCCTACACGCCCGCCGCCTGCGCCGCGCCGGAGCACGCCGGCTCGCTGGTCACGCTCCTCTCGCCCAGCAAGACCTATAACCTGCCGGGGCTCTCCTGCGCCTTCGCGGTCATTCCCGACCCTGCGACACGCCAGCGGTTCCGCCACGCGATGAACGGCATCGTCCCGCACGTGAACCTCTTCGGCTGGGTCGCGGCCGAAGCCGCGTACCGCCATGCGGAGCCGTGGCGGCGGGCGCTTCTCGACTGTCTCCGCGCCAACCGCGACGCCGTGGAACAGGCCGCCCGCGGCTGGGGCGTGGCCCTGCCGCACGTCGAAGCCACCTACCTCGCCTGGCTCGATTTCCGTCCTTGGCTCGGCCAGATGAACGGGCAGTCGCCCGCCGAATTTCTGCTGGCGCACGGGGTTGGCCTCTCGGACGGTGCACCGTTCGGCGCGCCCGGTTTCGCGCGCCTGAACTTCGCCACCTGCCGCGGCGCACTCGAGGAGGCGCTCTCCCGCATCGGCCGCGCGGGATTCAAGCCGGCATAACACGAGCCTCCCATGATCCGACGACTTTTCAAAACCCTCTCTACGTTTCTCAGCCTGACGGCGCTCGTCGCGCTGGGGGCCGCCAACTGGTTCGTCCATCAGCCGCGCCATTGGCAGCACGCGCAGGCCCAGAAAGTGCCCGGCACGCTCGCCGACTGGGCCTTTCGCCTCGGCCACGCGTCGGCCGACGTCACCGACACGCTCGGGCTCACGGGACACGACGTGACCGGCACGCTTCCCGCCCCCCTTTCCACCAACGGTCTCGCGTGCGCCGGGCTGCCGGCCCGCCAGAGCGCCGGCGCCGCGCCAGCCGACATCACGGTGCTGCGCAAGAAAGGCTTCGTCATCGGCTACTCGCCTTCCCTGCGCCACCCGGTTTGGGTGGCCTACAAAACCGACCGCACGCGAGCCCCGTCCATTCCGCCCCGCCCCTCCGGCTTCAAACCCGACCCTGCCGCCGCGAACTCGCCGCAACACAAGGACTATGCCAAGACAGGCTACGACCGCGGGCACATGGCCCCCAATCTCGCCATCGCCGCCCGCTACGGCAAAGAGGCGCAGGAACAGACTTTTCTCACCTCCAACATCTGCCCGCAGCGTGCGGGGCTGAACCAGGGCCCGTGGCGCGACCTCGAGTTCCGCATCGCCGAACTCTGGCCCGACTGTTACGGCGAGGTCTGGGTCATCGCCGGCGCGGTCACGGCGCCGGACGGCAGGCGGCTGCCGTCCGGCGTCGGCATCCCGACCGCCTTTTACCAGATCGTCGTCGCGCAGGAGAAAACGAAGCTCCGCGCCCTGGCCGTCTACATGCCGCAAAACCTCCGGCGCCGCGCCTTCGCACGTGCGTCGCTGGTCTCCATCGACGAGATCGAAAAGCTGTCGGGCCTCGACTTCCTCGCCGCGCTGCCGGACGAGGTCGAACGCGCGATCGAGTCCGCCACCCCCACGCGGCTCTGGCCCGCCGGCCCTTGCGGCACCATCAAACTCCTCCGCGAACATTTCAGGACCTACGACTGAAACTTTTTTTACGCAGCGGCTCCGTTTTGGGAAGAACGGCCCGGTCCGCCGCCGGCACTTGACAGATTCCCGCCCGAATCTGTAAGATGCCACCGCTTTTCAACACAAAAGGACCATCATGTTAGACGCATCCGATCTCCGCAAAGGCGGCAAAATCCAACTCGACGACGGCCAGCCCTACCTGATCACCGATTTCGATTTCAGCAAACCGGGAAAAGGCCAGGCGATCTACAACTGCAAGCTCAAAAACATGCTCACCGGTTCCACGATGAGCCGCAGCTTCCGTTCGAACGACCGTTTCGAGAAGCCCGAGCTGCTGCAGCAACAGCTGCGTTTCTCGTATGAAAACGCCGGCCAGTACATCTTTTTGAACGAGAACTTCGAAGAGGTCACCATCAGCGAGGCCGTCCTCGGGCAAAACAAATACTTCCTGATGGACGACATGCCCGTCGACGCGCTGTTTTTCAACAATGCGGTGATCGAAGTCGAGCTGCCCAACCTTGTCGAGCGAAAAGTCCTCAAGTGCGAGGTCGGCGCGAAGGGCAACACGGCTGCGGGCAAGGTCACCAAGCCGGCC
>CAZOIS010000097.1:0-15965 GCA_964579865.1 uncultured Lentisphaeraceae bacterium
ACCACGTTGTCGAGATAGAAAACCGTTTCCGTCGTGGCCAGCGAAATGAAGCCGGCCCAGTTGAGCCGCTTGAATGTCGGGCTGCAGGGCAGGCCGTCGAAATGCTGCGGGGCTTGGCCGGGAAGCGTGACCGTCAGATTCCATTTGGCATCGGCCGACGCGCCGGTGTTGCAGATCACCTCGACGTTGACCCACTGGCCAGCCGGCACAGTCAGCAGCTTTTTTCCGCCCGCAACCAGAGCGCCGTCGGCGTTCACGCGCACATGAGGCCCGGCCCGATAGGCGTCGCCGCTCGGCCAGTCGCGCCACTCGTATGAGAGGATCGCCCCCGTCTCGTGGCGCAGATCGAACGCGCCGCGCAAACGCCCCTCCGGAAAATCGCGTTCGTAGCAGAGGTGCGGATCGTGGGCATGCTTCTGCCCGAGGCCGTCGGACACGCGCAGACACTGCGTCGTTCCCGCAACGCCCGCCGCAACCACACGCACCACCGCCTGCGTATTCTCCTCAAAGACCCGCGCGAAGTCCGGCAGATCGCCCGGCGCCTCCTCTTCGAACCCGTGGCGGATCGACAGATCTTTCACGGGCGCTGCCGCGGCCTCGAACGGCCGGTGCTGAATCGTGCGCGGCAAGCGCACCCACGCCGCGTCGCCATACAGGCCGACGGTCGAAAGATCGATCGGCGCAAAACCCAACGCCAGCGCAGGCGAACCCGGTCGCAGCGTGAAGTCGCGAGACTCGGCATTCACAAATCCGGGGTCGGCCACGAGGCCGTTGCGGTCATAGCCTTCGGCCTGCCACTCGGCGAAGGAGCGACCGGCAAACGAAGGCGCGTTGGTCGACGTGCTCCAGTAAAGATTGCGATCCGCGCCGAAGTTGCTTCCCTTCCGCCAGTTGCCGCCGCCCGTCATGCGGGTCGAAGATCCGCAAACGATGTTGCGCTCAAGCAACACGTGGCGCTCCTCGTTCTCCATCACCGCATTGCGGATCAACTCCGCGTCACGGGAAAAAGCAAACACGTTATTTGTCACCACGTCGCCGAACGGATACGCGTAACAGTGCAGATGCAGGCCGCCGTCGCGCGTATCGTACACGACATTGTTCGCCACGGTGATCTGCGAGCTACCCGCATCGAAATAGATGCCCCAGCCGCCGTAGCCTTCGCGCCCGCGTTCAAAACGCGAGACGTCATGAATGCGGTTGTGGTGCAAGACGGTGCCCGGCGAAACGCCCAGCATGTAGATCGCGCCGATGTCGTTGAGCACGCCGTTGCCGATATGGTGGATGTGGTTGTAGCCCACTTCGTTGTGGTGCGTGTAAGCCGGCGAACGTCCGGTCCAACTCCAGCCGAGATGAACGCCCATCCAGCTCAAGTCGCAGATCTCGTTGTGCGTGATCTGGTTGTAGCTGGCGCTGCCGCCCAAGAACACGCCGCACGCCGCGCGGTAGACGCGTCCGCCGTCGTGGATGAAGTTGTTGTCGACCGTGTTGTGCGCCGTCAGGTAGCCGTCGGCCGTTTTGGCGGGCGCGCCCTCGGAAAGATAAACGCCGCCGCCGCCCAAGTCATGAAAGCGGCAACGGCGCACGACGTTCGAAACGCACCCTTCGCGCAGCGACACGCCATGTTCGCCCAGCCGCGTGAACTCGCAATTCTCAATGACGGAGAACCGCAGCCCCTTCGCGAAAACCGCACCGCGCTGCGTGTGCGCGCCCTGCACGCTGTGGGGATAGTCCGGCGAAAGGTCGGCGTCCGCATGCCGGAAAGAAATGCCGCGGAATGTCAGACGCTCCACGAACGCGTTTTTCTCCCAATCACCGGCAACCGTCACGAGGCTCGAAACCAGCTTGGGCGCGATCACCTCCGCACGGGACATCGGCTCCCCCGGCACCGGATAGTAGTACAGCAAGCCTCTTTCCCGATCGGCGTACCACTCGCCCGGCGCGTCCAGCGCCTCCAAGCTGTTTTCGACATAGTAGCGCACTTCCGGGCCGAGGAAGAAAATTCCCGCCGGACGCGCGAACTCGACGCGGCGTTTCGCCCAATCGACCTGCTTCACGCGGTTGTACGAATTCACCCAGTTGTGGAAAAGCGCGATGCGCACGCCCGGCTGCCCGATCCACGGCAGCGCATCGTCTTTGTTGTACGTCAGCCCCAGACACGGCCCCGGCTCACCCGGTGCCAGCGTCAGCCGCTTCGTGTAGAAATAAACGCCCTCGTCGGGGGTGCGGGCGCACGGGCGCCGGTTGCCGTTGACGAAGAGCTGCGCGATCGGTTCGGCCTGTTGCGAGAGCCACGGCACATCTGCCACCCACAGCCTGTCGTTGTGTTTGCGCCAGCCCTCGACGCGCACGCCGCCGCTGACCACGGGAGCCGCGCCCGGCACCGCCTCATAGGTCACGCCGGAGTCTTCCGGCGTCAACACCAGCGGCTCGCCGAGCACATGTGTGCCGGCCAACAGGCGGACCGTAACCGGCGTGGCAGACGTCTCCGCACGCCTGAGTGCCCGCGTGGCATCCCGCGCATGCTGAAGCGTCGCGAAGGGGCTCCGCCTGGTTCCCGGATTCCGGTCGGACCCGCCCGGGGCAACATAAAACACGGTTCCGTCGGGTTCGTCGGCACGGTCAGGAACCACGCGGCACCCCGACAACAGCCCCAGCATTCCCAGCGCCGCTGCGACGCCGAAGCCCGCCGTCACGGAGCGGAGCCCATTCGTCATGGTCATCTTCTTCCTCCCTGGTTAAATAATTGTCGCACACCCGTTCGCCTGGCGGAACGGAACGCCACTCCGAATCGCCCGCCTCACTGCCGAGCAACGCGGAAATACGCGATGGATTCGCGTCCAGACGCCAACTCCTTGGCCCGAATCTGCCAGAGGCCCACGCGATCATTCTTGGCCAGGTCGAGCGTCAAATCAAGCAGCCCGTCCTTCGCGCCGTAATAGCCGCTCCACTCGGACGCGCAGCCCGCAGGATCCACGATGTCCACGTGAATCGGCACAACCGCCGCAATCGGTTTCCGGTCATCGCCGACGACAGAAATCCGGCACGCGAGCGACGCCCCTCTTTCCACCGCGTTGCCGGCGGCGATGGCCACCCCCCCGATCGCCTGATCGGAGACCATCAGCACACACCCCTCGCACGGGCCGAATGAGCGGCGGATCTGCAGCCGTCCTCGGCGGGAGTCCGTCTCCAGCTCACGCCCCGCGACCAGATCGTAGACATACCCGCGTTTGCGGCCCAGCGAGAGCGTCGCGTCCGAAGGCAAGCCGTTCTCCATCACCAAACCGTGCTGGCCCACATAATCACCGAACTCGCGCCGGTCGTTGACCGCGAAGAGATAGTCGGTTGTGCCGTAGGCGCGGCAGCGCGTCACCACATCGGCGGCCGTCGCGTCACCATAAGGATGGTAGCGGCCGTCGAGCGCCTTGCGGAGATTTTCGGCCCGGGCGATCAGCGCCTCGCGGTCTGCGGAGGCCTGGCGCGTCCGCGCGTAGCTCTGGAGCGTGATGTCCGCCGTGATCGCCGGGCAGAGCCGCTCGTCGCCGATCACGATGCCGCCCTTGGACTGGAACGCCTTGACCTTCGCGACCACGCCGGCGGTCAACACGTCGCAATCCATCATGGCCAGCACGCGGAACCCGTCGAGCCCACGCTTGATGACCGTCTCGTCAAACACGATCTCGGGCTGCAGGTGCGCCCACATCAGCACCTGATACGCGTCGCCGGACCAGCCGTTGCCCCAGCCATAGGTTCCGCGACGCGCGAACATCTGCGAGGCAAAACTCTCCAAGAAAGCCACGTCAGAAGGGCGGTCGGGCACCTGCAGCAGCATCGGGCCGAGCGGTTCGACCACCTCGCTCACCAGCCGGCGCAGCTCGTGCCGCGTCTGCGTATGCGTGTAGCGGTAAGAGCCTTCTCCCGTCCCCGGTACCAGCGATCCCCAACCGTGATACATGATGCCCTGCACCGGCCTCGAAAGCTTGGCCCAAAACGTTTCGCGCAGATGCATCGGCGCGATCGTCGGAAACGCCGCGTCGGGGTCGGTGTCTTCCCAGGGAGACTTGGACGCCTTGGCCACCTCGTCGCCCTTCGCCGCCGGCGCGGTCTGCGAGCGGTACCAGATGATCTGCGTCATCTTCATCACCCGCTGCGGCTGTGCCGCCCCCCGCGCCATGGCGAAAAGCTCGTCCGTGGCCACACCGATGCGAATCGGATCGGGATACGAGTAGGTCCACTGCGAAACCACGTCCGCCGCGCCGCCGCTGCCGTACACGCTCGCGACGCGCACGGCCGGGTCGTGAAACGTCCACACGTCGGAGCGCCCGGCCGATTTGAGCCCCTTGTGCAGTTCCGTGTTCAGCCGATTCCAGCCGTCGCCCTCTTTCCAGTACCACGACAGAAAGCGCAGGGTCGGATCGTCGTCGCGGATCATGCGGTCGGCCGGAAAATCTTTCAGCTTGGTATAATCCGCACCGCCTTTTCCCGGCGAGTCCGCCGGATAGTCCTGACCGGTCGCCTGTCGGCATGCCGCGCGGTCGTGCGCGTGCCAGCAAACGTTGGCGCCGTCGCGCACCTCGGTGTGCAAAAGCGCCGCTTGCCAAGCGGGGAACGCGCCATACGCCTGAGCCACCGACGCGCCGACGTTGAAACAGAACGGCCCCATTTCCGGCATTGCCGCACAGAGCGAGGGTTTGTCGTCGCTGCTCTTGCCTTTTTTGTCGATCCGCCGAAACTCTTTTTTTGCGCCCGCCGCCCAGTGCCCCGGCGAAAGGGTCGCGATGATCCCGAGGTCGTTCGCCAGCGCCGTGTTCAGCATGCGTTTCACCTCCGCGACCTTCTCCGGCGAAGCCGGCGCGACCGGCTTGCCGGCGGCGAAGATCGGCGCATAGTCGGCGCTGAAGCCGAGGCAATGCGTGAAGCCGATCTCTTTCAGGCGCGGCAGCTCTTTGAGCACACCGTCCGGCCCGTAGAGCCCCCACATCACCACCGGCATCCGCGCGGGCTGACGCGCCACCAGCGTCACTGGGAACGTTTCCTCGCTCGTATAGGGCTCGTCGCCTGGAATCGACACGCGGGCCCGCACCGTGTACGTCCCCGGCCGCAGCGACGTGTCGAAGGGGACTCCGATCGTCTGCTTCGCGCCGGGTGCCAGATCGGGCAGCGAAACGTGCTTCGCCTCTGTTCCGTCGAGCGTGAAAACGACCGTCGCACCCTTCATTGCGGTCCGTTGCAGGTTGAATACCGCGAAGACAAGCGGCGGTGCCGGCTCCATCCGCACGAAAACGTCGCGGTCGGACTCGCACGAGACCGCAGCCGAGCGGAACTCCAGCACGCCGTTACAGAGACGCACCTGCGCGATGTAGCCGGGGAAACCGTGATACAGGCTGCCGATGCGGTCGCCGATGGATAGCGGATGGTTGCCCGCCGCGATGCCGCCTCGGCCCGCTTTGCCCGCGCCGCCCAGAGCCGCGCCGTCGCGGTAGAAGTGTCCCGCGCCCGCCCCGTCGTAGGTGAAGGCGACATGGTGCCACACCCCGGCCTCGTAAACGGCCGGCTCGGAAACGTAATTCTCCGAGTCCTCGCCGAAGCCGAGCCGCATGTTCAGCCGCCGCTGGCCGCCCTTGTCCGCCACGCCCAACGTGAGCTGATAGTCGGTGTGGGCGACATATTTCTTGTCCGCCAGAAACGCTTCGGAATAATCGGCGAGCTCTTTTTTCGGCTTGATCCACATCTCGAGCGTGAAAGCGCCCTTGGGCGAAAGCGTCGGCGCGTCGGCGACAACGGCCGCGTGGCGCTTGTCCTCCACCGGATAACCGCAGAACGATTCCAGGCATGGCCCGAACCGGCCGTCAGGCGCGATAGCCGCGCCCTGCAATTTCGCATCGAGCCCTTTGCCGGAGGCGTCCTTCTGCCCCCCGAACGTCCACAGGCCGATGACATTCGTGCCGGTCGCGTCCGCACCGGCGTACGCCTGCCGCCACGGCTCGCACAGCCGCGGTTCGCCCTCCCCCCTCGCCGTGAGCGTCACGGCGATCAGGAAAACGGAAAAACAGCTCTCCAGCCACCTCAAGCCCCGTTCAACCTTCATGGCTCCCCCTTCGTCGATGACCACTATACTGCACTTCCGGGCGATTCTGTCAAGGAAAGGCCGGAGGCCTCGTCAACCCGACACGACCGTCACCCCGCGTCCGAATCTGGGGTTGCCTCACCGACCCGCAACCTGACCCCGCCCGACCGCGTCGAAGGCCGTCGGATCCGTTAACGCATCAAAACGATTACCGCGCCACCGGCCAAGAGGCGCGAAATTCGTCCTGATAAAGGCCGATCTTCTCGACGGGAATCCTTTGGAAGCCGACTTTGAAGGCAGGCGAGTCGTCCTTGAGGCGGAAATCGCCAGCCTTCTCATCCACGAATTTCGGATCGAGGTCGAACAGGTTGTACTGGAAGACCAGATACGGATAGGCCTTCTTCTCTATGCCGTCCCACTTGCCTTTCCACTGGATGTTGCGGGCGACCACGTTGCCCTTGGGCGCCATGCGGTCGGGGTCATCGAGAATGCCCGCGAGCGTCGGATAGCGTGACCGCCAAGGTTCTTCGTTGTAGGGCATATCCGTGACGGTCTTCTTCAGCTGATTGGTGCTGTGCGCCTGCCAACCCAGGCCCCGCGCATCGATGTGGATCGCCGGCGTGCAATCCACGAAAATGTTGTTCTCAATGGTCGTGTCGTGGCCACCGCCGATGAAAGCGGCACTGGCGACGCGATAAAAAATGTTACCGAAAATATGCGCGGAGGAGAACTCGTCGTCGAGGTAGACACCGACACACCCCTTGTCCTCATACCCCGTGATGTCATGCAGATAGTTGTAGCGGATCACGTTCCCGCGCATGCTCCAATTATACCCGCAGTACATCGCTCCGGCGTCATTGGACTTCATGACCACGTGGTGGATTTCATTGAATTCGATCAGTTGGTCGTTGCCGCTGAAACCGATGGCCATGTGCGGCGCATCGTGAATCAGGTTGTGTGATGCGCGGTTGCCCACGCCGTCGAGCCGGATCGCCGCGCGGTAGACCGGTTTCCAGAGGCTGTAGTGATGGATGTGGTTGTTTTCGGCCACCAGCCCGCCTGGTGTCAGCGTTTTGCGGTCGCCCCCCGTCAGGCTGATGCCGCCTTGGGCGGTCTGATAGATGTCGCAACCGGCCACGCGGTGATTCAGCCCCGAAACGCTCACCGCCGAACCACCGACGTTGCGGATCACGCAGCCGAGGATCCGATTGCCGCTGCCGCCGGAGACAGAGACGGCGTCACCGCGGCTCCCTTCCAGCGTGAACCCGCGCAGCGTCACAAAGCTTGCCTTCTCCATTGTCACCAGCCTTGGCAGAATCGAGATGAGAGCCCGGTCGCTGTTGGGATCGGCAGCCGGCGGCCAGAAGTAGAGGATGCCGCTCGCGCGGTCCAAATACCACTCGCCCGGCTGGTCGAGTTCGCACAGCAGGTTGAAGGCATAATACCACTGGCCTTTGCGGAACCCGAAGGTGTGCTGCGGTTTAGCGGGCAGGGTGATGATCCGCTGCTCGGTGTCGATGGACTCCACGCGGTAACGCTGGTCGGCCCAATCCCAGAACCAATAGCCGTGCAGCATCACGTCCTTCTCGCCGGCCCAACGCTTCGGGCGGTCGCCCTCGTAAGTAAACGTTCCGGTCATGCTTCCCTTGGTGCCGCGGATATGGTAGCCGTCCTGCACCTTCAGCTCGCCGATCGAGACCGTGCCGTTGTTCGGCCAGCGGGCCAGTGTCGTCGGCTTGTCCGCGAAAAACAATTGCAGCCCCGGCATGGAGGAGGTCCACGAGGGATCGGATTCCATCTGGCCGAGATCGGTCACGCCCTGCGCCTTGAGATCCGCCTGCCACACCTTCGTACGCGCAGTCTCGTCCAGCCGCGCGAGCACGGCGGCATCCGTCACGCGCGACCATCCGGTGACGACGCGTCCGCCGACCCAAAAGACCTTTTCTCCCTGGCGCGACCGATACATGACGGGCGCGTTGCTTGTTCCGCTATCCGTTTCCGTCAACAGGAAAGGTTTGTCGAGTTGATAGGTGCCGCCCCGCACCTCAACTGTCACGCCGCCCTCCGGCAAAGGGCCCTTGGCCTTCAGCTCCCGCACCGCGTCCCGCGCCCGCTCCAGCGTGGCGAACGGCTGTGCCGCCGTACCGGAATGGCCATCGTTTCCGTCGACCGCCACGCTGAAATCAGCCGTCATCGCCGTCTGCCCCGCAAACACAAGCAAAAGCAGCCCCCCATGCACACGACACATCTTGCCCCCCCCTTCCTTTGGACTGAACATGGACCCGCGATCCAAACGGCCGAACGATTCACTCGCCTTTGACTCTCCGCATCGCGTCACGCGACACGTCGGGGTGCGTATTCTGAATCGAACGGGCCATCCGCTCGACCGCCTGCGATACTTCGGCGCGGAGGCCGGGCACGTCCAGCAGCGGCAGCGCCAGAGCCAACGCGTCCGGGTGCGCCACACCCGCCAGCGTGTTCAGGATCAGTCTGCGGTCCGCATCGCTGCGCGCACCGGCCAACAGCTGACGATAGCGCGCGATCAGAGCGGCATCCGGCTGCGCGTTCCCCTCGCCCGCCATCCGGACCAAACCGCGCAACGACAAGGCGCGCTGCGCATCGCTTCCCGGGCTGGCATAAACATACGCCACTGCGTCCCAAGCGGCAACGCCTCGCCAAGCCGCCAACGCATGCAACGCCGCCTCGCGTTTCCGGATGTCACCGTCTGCCAAAGCTTTCCGCACCGACTCGAGCGATGCGGCATCGCCAACGTCGGCGAGGCGGACCAGCCCCTGTCCGGCGGCACGCGCCACCGGCTCATCGGCCGAGACCGACAGCTCCAACAGCACCGGCACCGCCGCACGGCCGCCGCGGCGCGACAGCACATCGACCAACGGCAGCTTGTCCGTCCCGGCCGCGCGCCGCAACGCCTCAACGATCACCTGATCGACGGCCTCCCCCCCACGCAGATTTACAAGTGCGATCCGGACATCTTTTTCCTCGTCGGGCGTTGCCGCGGCCTTTACGGCTTGGACCAGCAAGGCTACAGCCGAGGCGTCCTCGAGCTTCCCCACTGCCGCGATCGCCGCCCGCCGAAGATCGGAATCCGCCGCACCGACCTGTGCCCGGATGGCCGCACGCGCATCTGCATCACCCCGGCACGCGAGCGCTTCTATCAGAAGAGCCTGCTCCGCACGGGGCAGACGCGGCAACAGTCCGCCAAATTCTTTTGAGACACCCCCTTCGGACAAGGCCGCGACACGCGCCACCGCGACCGGCGCAAGCACGGGATCGGGCGGCACGGCTTCAAGCGTCTTGCGGATACGTCCCAAGCCTTCGTCGGCATCGCATTCCAGCATCATGCCGAACGCGCCGCGCCGGACATGCGGCGGGAAACCTGCGCCGACGCAATCGGCGCATAGCGCGGCTGCGGTCTGCGGATCGCCCGCGGCGAAACGTTTGTCGGCCAAAGCCAGCAAAGCCTCCGCCACGACATCCGCATAGGTGGAATCGGCTTCTCTCCGCAGCGCGGAAACGGCCTCCCGCGATTCGGCCGTGTCGACGTTGCCCAGCGCATGAACCGCGGCGCGCACGACGGCGGCATCCCCGTCACGGAGCAGCCCGATGAGCGGCTTCACGGACTCCGCCTCCATGCGCTGCGCCAGCGTGACGATAATCTGAACCCGAGACACGCCTTTCGCCTCCGCCACCGCGGCGCGCAGGCGGTCGCCCGCCAGCACGCACGGCAACCGTCCGAGCGCGAAACAGGCGATGCCCACCGTTTCGTCCCGTTTGAGCAACGCGGCCAGCGCGGGCACGGACTTTTCGGTGCCGTATACGGCCAGCGTGTAGCACGCGAACCGCTTCGCCTCGAAGGAAGCCTCGGCCGCGAGCATCCGGATCAGCGCGGACTCGCCTTCGGCGCGCCGCGCGGGATTCCCGGCCGAGTCACGCAAAAGCTGTTCGAGTTGCCGCAGCGGCTCCTCGCTCATGCCCGACTCGTATTTCACGGCCGGCGCGGCGAGCATATCGGGGTCTGCCCAAACCGGCACGGACAGCAAAACCGCGGCCGCACCCCATCCGAAAGAACGAAAAAGGTCTTTCATAGTTCTGCCCTTTTACACGCACCACGGCGCACGCGGCTCACGCCGCAACATGCGGTTCGCTTCTTCGCAATCGAACTGTTCGCGAGCCGGATCCCATTTCAGCTTGCGGTTCAACCGGGCGCTGATGGTCATCGCCTCCACAATGCTCTGTGCGCGATGGCCGACCTCGGGATTGCACAGCGTCGGACGCCGGCTGCGGATCGACTGGAGAAGGTCCGTGATATGGCCGCTGGCATCGCTCCATTTCGCGCCCGTGCCGGCCCGCAGTCCCAGGATGGAAGCGGGGTGCGCGGTCACCAGGTCCGTCTCATCGTCCACCTGTATCCAGCCTTCATCGCCGATGAAGCGGATATAGCGGTCTTTAAATGCGCCGCGCTGGAAGATCACGCCGTTGACGCCGCTGGCGTAGCGGCACCGGAACGTGCCTGAGAGGGCGGTCTCGCTCATGAACTTCGCGGGGTCGGGCCACACGATATCCGAGGTCTCGAACTCGACAGGCCCGGTGTCATCCGTTCCCAACACCCACTGCATCTGATCGGTATAATGCGTGCCCATGTCGGTGTGCATACCTTCGCCCGTATCCCAGAAGCACGTCCAGTGATGCACGCGCCCCGGCACAAAAGGGCGCCACTGGACCGGGCCCAGCCACAGGTCGTAATTCCACCCTTCGGGGACCGGCTCCGGTTTTCCGTGCGGAACGGCCGACCCCGTCCAGACCTGCGACTCGACCGTGTGCACGCGGCCGATACGACCCTGACGCACCATCTCGCGCGCGAAGCGGTAAGACGCGGTGGAGCGCCGCTGCGTGCCGGCCTGATAGACGGTGCCGAACCGGCGGCACGTCGCGACAAGCTGGCGCCCTTCCGCGATCGAGAGGCTGATCGGTTTCTCGCAATAGATGTCCTTGCCGGCTTGCGCCGCAAACATGGAGGCCATGGCGTGCCAGCGGTTTCCCGTGGCGATGAGCACCGCGTCGATCTCTTTGCGGGCAAGCAGTTCGCGGAAATCTGAAAACGCCCGGCAGTCTTTCGATCCGTAGTGGGCATCGATCATTTCTTTGGCGGAGGCGAGCCGGTCCGCGCGGGCATCCGAAACGGCCGTCCATTGAATCGCGGGCTGCCAAAGGAAATTCGGCAGAATGTGGCGCGCGCGGTTGCCGATCCCGATGCCGCCGAAAACGATGCGGTTGCTCGGCGCCGTCCCGCCGTCGCGCCCGAGCACGCGCCCCGGAACAATCATCGGCGCAACGGCGAACAGGCCGCAACGCCGGAGGAAACCGCGCCGTCCAAGACGAAACGTCACACCGTGTTTCATGTCACCTCCGTACTGGCGGATGCTTTGGGTTTGGAATCAGACGTCAATGGCTGCGGATGAAATCGAGGCAGAACCTCACGTCGTCGAGCACGTGCTCCGTAATGTTCTCGTACTCGACGGCGACGTGTCCGTTAAAGCCCGATTTCTTCAGTTCGGCCAGCACGCCGGCCATCTTGCCGATGCCCTGCCCATAGGGAACATCGATGCTCTCCTTCTTGGCCTCCATCACGTCCTTGAGATGCACTGAAAGGACGCGCGGACCGAACAGCCTGACCGCTTCAACCGGATCGAGCCCCGACCGGCTAATGTGGCCCGTATCCAGCGAGAACCCCATGCGGGGATCGCGGTTCTCCATCAGCGAAAGAAGATAACCGGGATCCCAGTTCCGATAGCCCGGCTTAGCAGGGTCCTTCGGGTGGTTGTGGAAACAGAGCCGGATGTCATACTCCTTCACCATCTTCTCCACGAGATCGAGCTGGTCGGCGGGGGGCTCGCCGGTCAGTCCGCGCAAGCCGAGCTTGCGCGCGAACTCGAACAGCTTGCGCACATTCGCCTCGACGTTCGCCTTGTCTTGGAAGACCACGTTGTTGAAATAGGCGTTCACCGCCCGCACTCGCGCCGACTGCAATTTGGCCTTGAGCGCCGCCAACTGCGCGTCTGAAAGGTTCTGGTTTAAAACGACATCGGGATGCTCGGGGCTCAGCTTCTGCCAGAGGAAGAACTCGATGACCTCGCCGCCGCAGGCCTGCGTTTTCTCGACCGCCTCGAACGCCGTGAGATTCCGGAACGAATAGGCGGCCACCCCCGCGTCAAACGCCCCTGCCGACGCCGCCAGCGCCGTCAGGCCGACCCCCAACACGACACCCTGCAAATTCAACATACCCCGCCCCCCTCATCGGAATTGAACGGCCTGCGCGTTGCGATCAGACGCAAAGCCCATCATTTTACAACCCATCTTTCGGTTTCATTATGCGGGGAAAGAGACAATGAAGTCAACCATCGAGTCGGAAGATACGGCCGAAGATGCGGCAGGCATCCCGCGCCCCATTCGCCTTGTTTTGAGCGCGGCGCTTCGTGCGGGTTTTCCCAAAAAGAGACAGGCGGGACGCATTGCGCATCCCGCCTGTCTTTTTCATTCCGGAATCACTCGGCTCAGTTGAAGACCTCGTCGAGCTGGCTCTGCGCCTCAGCCTGAAGCGACGCCATGTCCTCTTCGCTGATCGGCTCGGCCAGCGGCACGAGCTTGATGTGGCGGTGCAGCGGGAAGCCGGTGCCGCCCGGGATCAGATGTCCGAGGATCACGTTCTCCTTGAAGCCGCGCAGCTCGTCCACGCGGCCCATGGTGGCCGCGTCGGTCAGCACGCGCGTCGTGTCCTGGAAGGACGCCGCCGAGATGAAGCTGTCGGTTTCGAGCGAGGCCTTGGTGATGCCCAGCAATGCGGGCTGAGCCTCGGCCGGGCGCTTGCCTTCCGCCACGATCTCTTCGTTGATCTCCAAGAAGCGCTGACGCGTGACCTGCTCGCCCCACAGGAAGTCGGTATCGCCGGGGTTGGTGATGCGGACCTTGCGCAGCATCTGGCGCACGATGATCTCGATGTGCTTGTCGTTGATTTCCACGCCCTGCAGGCGGTAGACCTGCTGCACTTCGTTGACCAGATAGCGCTGCAGCTCCTGAGGACCGCAGACGTCGAGGATCTCCTGCGGCACCACCGGACCTTCGGTGAGCTGCTGGCCCTTCTTGACGCGGTCGCCCTTGAACACGACCACCTGCTTGCCCATCGGGATGAGGTGCTCCTCGTTGTGGCCGGTGATCTCGTCGCGCACGACCAAACAGCGCTTGCCGCGCTGATGTTCGCCGAAGTCGACCACGCCCTCGATACGGGAGATTTCCGCCGCATCCTTGGGCTGGCGCGCCTCGAACAGCTCGGCGACGCGCGGCAGACCGCCCGTGATGTCGCGGGTCTTCGCCTCTTTACGCGGCGTCTTCGCGAGCATCATGCCGGGGGAGACCTTTGCGCCTTCCTTCACCATCACGATGGCGCCGGCCGGGATGTGGTAGAAGCCCAGAATCTCGCGGGTCGTCGGGTTGGTGACGATGATCTGCGGATGCAGGTCTTCCTTCGTCTCGAGCACGAGCAACGTGGTCGTACCGGTTTCCGCGTCCTGGTCGCTGCGGACCGAGACGTCGTCGACGAAGTCCTGGAACGACACCACACCGTGCTTCTCTGCGAGAATCGGCACCGAGTGCGGATCCCACACGGCCACGCGCTGGCCGGCCTTGACGGCCGCGCCGTCCTCAGCGAGCAGCACCGTGCCCATCTGCAGGTTGTAGGTGTCGATCTCGGTCCCCTCCGCGTCCACGATCTGGATGGTACCGTTCTTGTTGAGAACGACCGTATTGCCTTCGTCGTTGCGCACCGTGCGCAAATCGAAGTACTTGATGAAGCCCGCGTTCTTGAGAATGATTTCAGGAACCTTGGCAACCGTCGACGCCGTGCCACCGATATGGAACGTACGCATCGTCAGCTGCGTGCCAGGCTCGCCGATGGACTGAGCCGCGATGATGCCGACCGCCGTGCCGATCTCCACGGGGCGTCCCGAGGAGAGGTCGCGGCCATAGCACTTCGCGCACATGCCGTGCGGCGCATCGCAGGTGAGACCGCTGCGGATCCAGACGCGCTCGATACCGGCGTCCTCCAGCAGCTTGCAGGCCGCCTCATCGATTTCGGCGTTGGCCGGAATCAGCACCTCGGCCGTAGCCGGGTGGCGGATATCGTACAGAGCCGTACGGCCGAGCACGCGGGTCCGCAGCGGAATGAGCGTCTCGTCGCCTTCCTCCACCGCTTCCACCTCGATGCCGTTCACCGTGTTGCAGTCCTGGATCGTGATGATCACGTCCTGCGACACATCGACCAGCTTACGCGTCAGATAACCCGCGTCGGCGGTCTTCAGAGCGGTATCGGCCAAGCCTTTGCGCGCGCCGTGCGTGGAAATAAAGTATTCCAACACGCTGAGTCCTTCGCGGAATGACGCCGTGATCGGGCGCTCGATGATCTCGCCCGAGGGGTTCGCCATCAGTCCGCGCATACCGGCGAGCTGACGGATCTGCAGTTTCGAACCGCGGGCCTTGGAGTCCACCATCATATAGACGGGGTTGGTCTCGGTCGGGTTCTGATTCGCTTCCGTGACGTTGCGGTCAATCGTCTTATAGAGCTCGTCGGACACCTTCTCGGTCGTCGCGGTCCAGATATCGATGATCTTGTTGTGGCGTTCGCCGTCGGTGATGACGCCGGTCTGGAACTGGGTGTCGACCTTGTCGACCTCGGTATAGGCGTTGGCGATGATCGCGTCCTTGATCTTCGGGCGGATCATGTCCTTCAGGCCCATCGAAACGCCCGCCAGGCAGGCGTGTTTGAAACCGAGCGACTTCAGCTCATCCAGCGCTTTGACGGTCCGGGCATGCCCCGAGACCTGATGGCAGTGGAGGATGAGATCGCCGAGCTTGCTCTTGTCGATCTTGTCGTTGACGAAGCCCAGCTCATCCGGCCAGATCTCGTTGAAGATCACACGGCCGGCCGTCGTCTCGATGATGCGGACGTCCGGGTTGCCGAAGCGGCGGCCCTTGGTGCCGTAATCGGGATTGCGGAAGCGGATGCGCGTGTGATAACGGATCGCGTTATCCGCCAGCGCGAAGTCCACCTCGGCCGTGCTGTTGAAGAGCGGCAGGTGTTCGTTCCCGGCAGGCGCCTTGCCCGCGATCTTGTTCGCGAGCTTATCGGCCTGGCTCGGGATCGTCAGATAGTAGATGCCCAGCGCGATGTCCTGCGTCGGCGTCATGATCGACTTGCCGGAGGCCGGCGAGAAGATCGAGTTCGAAGCCAGCATCAGCAGGCGGCTTTCGAGCTGCGCCTCGACCGACAGCGGCACGTGCACGGCCATCTGGTCGCCGTCGAAGTCGGCGTTGAACGCCGTACACACCATCGGGTGGATACGGATCGCCTCGCCTTCGATCAGCACCGGCTCGAAACTCTGGATCGACAGACGGTGCAGCGTCGGGGCGCGGTTGAGCATCACCGTCTTGCCCTTGGTGACCTCCTCCAGAATATCCCAAACCTGCTCGTCGTGACGCTCGATCATCTTGCGCGCCGTACGGACGGTGTGGCAGATGCCCTTTTCCTTCAGGCGGCGGATGATGAACGGCTCGAACAGGGTCAGCGCCATCTTCTTCGGCAGGCCGCACTGCGTGATCTTCAGCTCGGGGCCGACCACGATCACCGAACGTCCGGAATAGTCGACGCGCTTGCCGAGCAGGTTCTGGCGGAAGCGGCCGGTTTTGCCCTTCAGCATGTCGCTGAGGGACTTGAGCGGGCGGTTGCCCGCGCCGGCCACGGCGCGTCCATGGCGCCCGTTGTCGAACACGGCGTCCACGGCCTCCTGCAGCATGCGCTTCTCGTTGCGGATGATCACGTCCGGCGTCTTGA
>CAZOIS010000098.1:0-15949 GCA_964579865.1 uncultured Lentisphaeraceae bacterium
TCGTCTTGTTGTCGCCGGCCATCTTGCGCTCGCCCTGCAGCACGTGGATCTCGACGGACGGCTGGTTGTCCGCGGCCGTGCTGAAGATCTCGCTTTTTTTCGTCGGGATCGTAGTATTGCGCTCGATGAGCGGGGTCATGATGCCGCCGAGGGTCTCGATGCCGAGGGTCAGCGGGGTCACGTCGAGCAGCAGCACATCCTTGACTTCGCCTTTGAGAATGCCGCCCTGGATGGCCGCGCCGACCGCGACAACCTCGTCCGGGTTCACGCCCTTGTGCGGCTCCTTGCCGAAAAGCTCCTTGGCCTTCTCCTGCAGTTTGGGCATGCGCGTCTGGCCGCCGACGAGCACGACCTCGTCGACCGTCGAGAGGCCCGCATCGCTCATGCACTTGCGGCACGGCTGCGCGGTCCGCTCGATCAGGGGGTCGGTGAGCTGCTCCAGTTTCGCGCGGCTCAGCGAGACGGTCAGATGTTTGGGGCCGCTCGCGTCCGCCGTGATGAACGGCAGGTTGATTTCAGAACTCGCGGCCGAGGAGAGTTCGCACTTGGCCTTCTCGGCGGCCTCCTTGAGGCGCTGCAAGGCCATCATGTCCTTCGACAGATCGATGCCGTTCTCTTTGCGGAACTCATCGTTCAGCCAGTTCATGATCGCCTGATCCAAGTCGTCGCCGCCCAGATGGGTGTCGCCGTTCGTGGCCTTGACCTCGAAGACGCCGTCGCCGATGTCCAAAACGGATATATCGAACGTGCCGCCGCCGAAATCGTAAACCGCAATCTTCTCGTCTTTTTTCTTGTCCAAGCCGTAAGCGAGCGAAGCGGCCGTGGGCTCATTGATGATGCGGAGCACCTCAAGGCCCGCAATGCGGCCGGCATCCTTGGTGGCTTGGCGCTGGCTGTCGTTGAAATACGCGGGCACCGTGATCACGGCTTGCGTGATCGTCTGGCCCAGGAACGCCTCCGCATCGGTCTTCAGCTTCTGTAGGATCATCGCCGAAATCTCGGGCGGCGAATAAGTTTTGTCGCCGACCTTGACGTGCGCGTCGCCGTTGGCGGCACGCACCACGTCGTACGGAACCATCGAGATCTCATGCGCCATCTCGTCGTAACGGCGCCCCATGAAACGCTTGATCGAATAAATCGTGTTTTTCGGGTTCGTCACCGCCTGGCGCTTCGCCGCCTGGCCCACCAGACGCTCGCCGCTCTTCGTGAACGCCACGATCGAAGGGGTCGTGCGCAAACCCTCCGCATTCGGAATCACGACCGGCTCGCCACCTTCCATAACGGCCATACACGAGTTGGTCGTCCCTAAATCTATGCCTAAAACTTTCGCCATAATCTCCGCTCCGTTCCGTTCGCCCTATACTGCTGTTCTACTCTTCACAGCGAACGCATTGTTCTAAGCACCTCATATGCCAAGAGCGGAAGAACATCGCATAGGTTTATTTGTAACATATTACAAAGCAATAAGATAAGCAATATCATCAAAATCCTGACGCCCGTTCAACCGCCGAATGAGACAAGCCCGTGTCACAGTTTTCTTGTCACACCCCAAAAAATAGAGTCGTTTTGTCCCACCCTTTTTGTTTTGGCCCCCGGAATCGTTCAAATCGTCGATTCGCGCGACAATAGATCACCCGCCATCCCGTTTAACAGTTTACCAACACGTCTTTATGAAAGATGGCACAGGACACAGCTTGACGTGATTCGATGCAAAGTTCTACACTGTTTTTCAGCAGAAGACGCTTCAGGAGGTGCTCAGCTGAGCCAAAAGGAGGCTCGTCATGAAAACCGCGAACCATTGCCTTTACGTGGCGATCATTATGTGCACGGCTTCTTTAGCCGGAGCGCGGGAAACGCCTGATCGCGGCGGCCCCGGCAGGCCTCTCACGCCGGCCCCCACCTCCGTGGAGAACGCGCGCATGCCCACCACCGGCAGCACGCGCACACCGCCTTCCAGAGACGCGATCCGCTCTTTTTCCCCATCGCGTACCGCTCCCGCCGCCGCGTCGTCCGAGCGCCTCCGTGCCCCCGCCGTCACGGTGCGTAGCGACCCTCCGCCGACAAGAACCCTACAACCTTCATCGGCACCGTCGCCGCGCGACACGACGCCCCCAGCGCCCTCGACGCGGGCTGTGGAGGTTGTCCGCCCGGCCCCACCGTCGCAGCGTCCCGCCCCGTTGCCGCGGCCGGTTGTCCGAACCCCAGAACCGACGATTCGACCTCGGGTCTCTGTCACGCCCTCGCCCCGTCCTTCCGACGAGGCGATCATCAGCCGATTGCCCACACCGGGAGGGCCGGCAAACCAGGCCCCCACCGTCCTGCGTCCCCCCGCCGACGACCGCAGCTCCGGCAACCACGTTCCCGCCTTGACGTCCCCCACCGGGACCCGGCTCAATACGGACCGTCCCCCCCTCCGCGCGAATCCTCCCGCCTCTGGCCTGTCCGTCTTGCCGTCTTCGCCTGGCGCGACAAGCCTGCGGTCCGGCCCTGCGGAACGCGCGCCGTTGACGCAAGAGCATAACCGCCTTTTACCCTCGCCGAGACCGCCGCCGGACCGCGTCACGGAAAGTTTCCGAAGCGGCTCCCGCACGACGCCCCCTCAACTCTTCACGCCGACAGCAGGCACGAAGCGCGACATGCGCGAGTTCACCGAGCCCAATCCTTTTTCCAGCAGCCGTTACCGCGACGGACGAAACGCCATCTACCGCACGGCCAACCGACGCACCGTTTCGGAGCTGCATGCCCCCCGCCGCGACCGCGACGAACCGCACCGGCGCCGTCCGCCCTATCGCTTCGATCCCTGGAACTTCCGCGACGGCCATCCGGACGGCGGGTCCGTGATCGTCGTCGCAAGCGGATTCCGAGGCCCCGCCTTTTGGGGGCCGCCCGCCTATCCTTGCCAGACGCCGTATTACGACAGCTGGGCCTGCGGCGGCCCGGACTTCCTGAATGTCTTCCACGGCGGGTGGCGGCATGGCGGATATGGCGGCTTTTCCTACATCTATAACCCCTGGCCGGTCTACAGCACCTGCTATTTCTACGGAACCGAATACGTCGAGTCCCCCTCCCAAACCGTTTATGTCACAGAGCCCGCGATCACCCTCTACGCCGAGGGGACGCCGGCAACTTCGTCCCAGACGGCCGTTTCGGGCTCCGCCGCACAAGCCGAGACGACCGTTTGGGATGTCGCTCCGGCCACCGAGCGCATCGACACGACGGCGACACGGTGCTATTGTCCCTGCCAGTGCAATGGGCTTCAGGCCTGCGTCTGCGATTATCCATGCGGATCCGAATATGCGGTCGACGCCACTGCGTTTGACCTCGGCACCGTTTTCGAGTCTTACGCCGAATCACTGGATCCGGAAACCATCTGGTCCTCGTACGCCGGGCTAGACCGCGGCAATCCCGAGGCCGACTCCGGCGGCGCCGACGCGGCCGCCCAATGACCTTTTAATCAACCCCGGCCGCCCAACAACAAACACACTCCCACATGAATCCGTCACGCACCTATCTGCCGCTGATTCCGTTGCTCTTATTTTGTGGCTGCAAAACCGTAAAACTTGCGCGTCAGGCGCAGTCTGAGACCGACCGTCTTCCCGGCGAGGCAACGGTCCTGGCCGCGCGAGCCGGCATCGATCAAGGCCACACCTACGCCCTCGCCACGCTCGAACAGATCGCCTTGCGCCACCATCCCTCGATCCTTCAAGCGCGCCAAGCTGTCGAAGCCGCCCGTCTTCAGTGCAAAATGACTCGCTCCGGCCGTCTGCCGAAGGTGACGGCCAGCAGCGCCTACAACCGCTCCACGCAGAACTCATGGGGCGCCTCGACCTCCGAAAAAATGAGCGGCTCATGGAGCGGCGGCATCGGCCTCGATCTGCTGCTGTACGACTTCGGCAAATTGGACGCCCAAGAAAAGCAGACGCTCGAGTCGCTGATCGCGGCTGAAGAGCAATCCCGGCAAGCGGAGCTGGACGTCATCTACAACGTCCGATCAGCCTTTTTTGAACGCCACCGCACCGACCAGCTGTATGAGGTCGCGCGGACAAACGAGCTGCAATACGCCGAGCACCTCAAAGAAGCGGTCATCATGAACGAGGTCGGCACACGGCGCAAATACGACGTGACCAAAGCCGAAGTGGATTTAGGCAACGCGAGGCTCGAAGTGGTCACCGCTAGCAACGACCTCGTCGTCGCACACGCAAAACTCAATCGCGAGCTCGGGCTCGCCGACCATCCGGGCTATACGCTGGACCCGGCCCGGCTGGCGCCGCGCGGGGAGTCGGTCGACGCACTGATGGCCACCGCGCGCGAAAACGCGCCCTCTCTTGCCGTCCTGCGGGCACGCGAACGCGCCGCATCCGCGTATGTGGACCAGACGATCGCGGACCTCTACCCCGACCTTTCGCTCAGTTCGGACGCCAAACTGTCGGGCCGCGGCTTCCCGCTCGTGTGGAATTTTTCGTGGGCCGCAAACATCGCGCAAACCCTGTTCAGCGGCTACAAGAAAACGTCCGCGATCGAAGAGGCCGTCGCCAAACTCCGCGCCGCACGTTCAGAAATCGCCGATGCGGAGCAAACGCTTTACCTCAACCTCGCCACCACGGCGGCCCAACGCGAAAGCGCCCGCAAAAGCACCGACATCGCCAAAATGACCCTGCAGCGGGCGAAGGACAATTTCGACATCGTCAACGAGCAGTACCGGGTCGGGATCTCTTCTTCGATCGAGCGCACCGATGCCCAGACCGCCGTCACGGAGGCCCAGGCCGAAGTGATCCGCGCCTATTATGACGAACAGGCCGCACACGCCCGGATCGCCTACCTCATCGGCAGCCCCGTCGCGACGGGCGACCGTCCACCCCGCCAACAGCCGGAAAAACCGGCCCAAGGAAATCCATGAAAAAACTCATTTTCTTTCTGATCCTCGCAGCCCTTGCCGGAGGCGGGTGGTATGCGTATCAGAAGCGGCATCCCAAAAAAGTTGCAGCCACCTACCGGACCGCCACGATCAAACGCGGGACGGTTGTCCAGGAGATCCGCGCCACGGGCACCATCGAACCCATCAAAGAGGTCGAGGTCGGCACGCAGGTCAACGGGCGCGTCCTCAACCTCTACGTCGACTTCAATTCGATTGTGACCGCCAATCAGGTCGTGGCGCTCATCGACCCCGCCGTCTATGAAGCCACCCACGCCAAAGACTGCGCGCAGCTCGCCTCCAACCAGGCCAACGTCGAGCAGATCGCCGTCAAGCTTTCACTCGCCGAAAAAGATCTGGCCCGCAAGACCGAGCTCGCGGACCGCAACATGCTGTCCAAAGCCGACCTCGACGCCGCACGTGCGGAACGCGACGCGCTCGTCGCCCAGGCAAAAATCGCCGCCGCCGCCGTCGAACAGTCGAAGGCCTCCGTCAAACTTTCGAAAACCAATCTCGATTACTGCACCATCCGCTCGCCCGTAAATGGCGTGGTGATCGCCCGCAACGTGGACGAAGGCCAAACCGTGGTCTCCTCCATGAACGCGCAGAAACTCTTCATGATCGCCACCGACCTCAAACGCATTCAGGTCGAAGCCAGCATCCCGGAGGCCGACGTGGGCCTCATCCGCACCAATCAGCCGGTCGACTTCACCGTCGACGCCTACCGGGACGGCTTCTCCGGCGTGGTGAAACAGATCCGGCTGGCCTCCACCACCGTGCAGAACGTCGTCACGTATCCCGTCATCGTTGAGGCCGACAACCCCGGCGAGAAACTCTTTCCCGGCATGACCGCGAACATCAACGTGGAAGTGGCCCGCAAGGAGAACGTTCTCGTGATTCCGGCCGCCGCCCTACGCTTCGCGCCGACGAACCTCGTGACCGAAATCCGCGGGCCGAAAGTCTGGGTCCTGTCGGAGGGCGGAAACCCCGAAGCGATCGGCGTCAAGCTCGGCATTTCGGATGGCACCAGCACCGCCATAGAAACGCCCGACAATCTGGAAGGACGTGAGGTCGTCCTCGGCTTCCAAAGCAACGGGCAAGCCGCCGCCAGCGGCCCCAAGAACCCCTTTATGCCGGCATCCCCCGGGGGATCGCAGAACCGCAACGTGCGCCGCGCCATACGCTAAAGGACGGTTATGCTGATCACCATCCAGAACATGTTCAAGACGTATAACATGGGCGACACCGCCGTCCACGCATTGGACGGCGTCTCGTTCACCATTGCGGCCGGAGAGTTCGTCGCCATCATGGGCGCGTCGGGCTCAGGCAAGAGCACCCTGCTTAACATTCTCGGCTGCCTGGACACGCCGACCACGGGCAACTATCTGCTGGACGGCATCGAGGTCAGCCGCATGAGCCGCACGCAGTTGGCCGGCATCCGCAACCGCAAACTCGGCTTTGTTTTCCAGAACTTCAACCTGCTTTCGCGCACCAGCGCGCTTGAGAACGCCGAGTTGCCGACCTTTTACAACCGGCTCTTCCGCGGCGCCCAGCGCCGCAAACGCGCCGCAGAGATGCTGACCCGCGTCGGTCTCGGCCACCGCCTCGACCACACGCCGGCCCAGCTCTCCGGCGGACAGCAGCAACGCGTGGCGATCGCCCGCGCGCTGATGAACAATCCGCCCGTCATCTTGGCCGACGAGCCCACCGGCAATCTCGACAGCCGCTCAAGCATCGAAATCATGGACCTTTTCAAAAATCTGAACAACGAGGGTATCACCATCGTGATGGTCACGCACGAAGAGGATATCGCGGCCTGCGCCAAACGCCGGATCATGATGCGCGACGGACAAATCGTCACCACCTCCCCGACGGGAAAGGCCCAGCCGTGAACCTGTGGATGATCCTCAAAGTGGCGTTGCGCGCCATCTTCCGCAACAAAACGCGGTCGCTGCTGACAGCCCTCGGCATCATCGTGGGCATCGCCGCCGTGATCGCCGTGGTCGCCATCGGCCAAGGCGCCACCACCATGATGATGCGGGAAATCAACAGCATCGGCAACAACCTGATCATGGTTTTTCCCGGCAGCCGCAATCAGGGCGGCGTCCACGCCGGCTCCGGTGCCAGCCAGACCCTGACCGCCGAGGATGGCGAGGTGATCGCCCACGATCTCGCCCATCTCGTCAAAGCGGTTTCGCCCATGGTCCGCACCGGCTCCCAAGTGATCTATCAGGAAAACAACTGGTCCACGCAGATCCAAGGCGTCTCCATCGACTACCCCGACGTGCGGAGCTGGGGGGTTGAGAACGGCGTTTTCTTTACGTCGGCCGACCAGCGCTCCGCGACCCGCGTCTGTGTGATCGGCAGCACCGTCGCCGACAATCTTTTCCCCGACGAAGATCCGGTCGGCAAAACCATCCGCATCCGCAATATGCCGTTCCGCGTGCTGGGCGTGATGGTGCGCAAAGGGAGCAACACCATGGGGACCGATCAGGACGACGTGATCCTCGCGCCCTACACCACCGTCAAACGGGTCTTGCAGAATTCGATCTTCAACAACGTCAACATGCTGATGATCAGCCTCTATTCCCTCGGCGACATCCCCGCCGCCAAGGATGAAATCGGCGCGCTTCTGCGCCAACGCCACAAGCTCGGCACAAACACCGACGACGATTTCAGCCTCATCGACATGACCGAGATCACCAACACGATCGGCAGCATGACGAAACTCATGACGATCCTGCTCACCACCGTGGCCTCGATTTCCCTGCTCGTCGGCGGCATCGGCATCATGAACATCATGCTGGTTTCGGTCACGGAACGTACGCGCGAGATCGGCTTGCGCATGGCGATCGGCGCCACGCCCAGCGATATCCTGCTGCAGTTCATCTCCGAGGCCATCGCGCTTTCGACCGCCGGCGGACTGCTCGGGGTCCTGCTCGGCATATTCGGCGCGCGTCTGGTCGGCAAGCTTCAGCAGTGGCCGATCCTGGTCACGGAATCCTCGGTGCTGATCGCCTTCCTCTTCAGCGCGGCGGTCGGCATGTTTTTCGGCTTTTACCCCGCGCTGCGAGCCTCACGCCTCAACCCCATCGACTGCCTCCGTTACGAGTAGCCCCCGCTTTGCGCTCGACCGGGTTCCGTTTTAGCATGGCCCCAACCCAAGAATTGAAACCGCTCTCGCCGGCGAAGGGGCCTTGCGGACGGACAGATCACCGCTCTTTTCAGCGCGCCTCCGTGCGGAAATATTTTTCCGTCCCGAACGGGAAATCCGAGGGAACGAACCCCTGCACGCGCGGATTGCAGAGGCTGTAGGATTTCTGGAAATGCAGAAAGATCCAAGGGCAGTCCTCGCGCACCAGTTCCTGCGCCCGCGCCCAGAAACCGTTGCGTTGCGTTGCGTCCGTCGCGGCGCAGGCAGCCTCGTATAGCCGGTCGAACTCGGGGTTCATATAGTTGCAGCGGTTCGGACCGGGCGACGCGTTCCTGCCGTAGAAAAGCTGCAGGAAGTTCTCGGCGTCCGGATAGTCCCCGGTCCATCCGATCCGGAACATCTGGCTTTGACGGCTCGACACGCGCCGCAGGAAGGTCGGCCAATTGTGGTACTGCGGCTTGAGGTCGATGCCCACCCGCGCGAAAAAAGCCGTCATCAATTCCGTCGACTCGCGGATGTCTTGCGAGGTCCGACCCAGATCCAGCGTCAGCACCAACCGCTTGCCGGTCTTCGGATCGATGCCCTCCGGATACCCCGCTTCACGCATCAGCACGCGCGCCTTCTCCACGTCGGACGCATACGGGAAAGGCGTCTCCAGCCGACCCTCCGTGCCGGGAGGCACAGGCCCGTCGCACACCACCGCCCGGCTGTTGAAGAAGCGCACCCAGGCCGTGCTGTCGAACGCGCAGTTCAACGCCTGCCGCAGCGCGCGGTTGGAGCCCAGCACCGGGTCGTCCATGTTGATGCCGACATAGGCCACTTCCAGCGTCGGGATCGAATACAGCGAGATGCCGCGCGCGCGCAACGGCGCGCTCAACCCGCCGGCCCCGTCGATCACCACGTCCCAGTTGTCACGCGCGATCTCGCCGAGAAAATCCAGTTCGCCCGCCAGGAAGCTGAGCCACTGCGTCGACACGTCATCGATCACATAGTACACCACGCGGTCGAACGGCACCGCGGCGTCCCCCGGCCGCACCGCCGAGGGGCCTTCACGCCACCCTCGCCATGAGGGATCGCGCGCGTAAGACATCTGGTGGTTGCGCCGCCACTCCGTCAGACGATAGGGCCCCGTGCCGACCGCATGGCTGCCGAAATCATCGCCGTAAGCCTCGACCGCCTCGCGCGGCACCACCGCCGTGTAGCACATCGCCAGATACCAGATGAACTGGTGCATCGGACGCGTCAGGGTGATCCGGACCGTCCGCTCATCGATCGCCGCCAAACCGCTCACCGGACGCGCATAATCGGTCGCGGGCCCCGTAGCCGAAGTTTCCGCGAAAGCCCTCATCCCGGCGATCGAGTCCTCAACCAGCCACGCCCCCGGAGAAGCCACGCGCCGGTCCGCCAACCGTTTGAGCGAGAACACCACATCCTCGGCCACCACCGGTCTGCCGCGCGACCGCCCCGCCGCGTCCTTCCCGAAACAGGGATCGGATTGGAAGCGCGCCTCCGGGTGAAGCGAAAAAACATAGACGAGGCCATTCGACTGAACCTCGGGCATCCGCTCCGCCAAGCCGGGAATCAGACGATACGGACGCACGCGGTAGTCGAATTCCAGCAGCGGCTCGTAGACGAGTTGCACCGCACGCGCGGCATAGAGCGAGGCGGCGTCCGCCGGGTCCATGCTCGACACCCGGTCCATGCTGCGCCGGAACACGGTATCCCCATACGCCTGCGCCATCAGCAGCGCGATGACTCCCGCTATGGTTTTCCGCCTTCCCATCACGAACGAAGCCCTCATGGCGCATGGACCGCGACCGCCGGATGCAGATAAACCGGCACCGGTTCGAACACACACGCGTCCGGATCAGCCAGAGCCACCCGCCCCAAGTTGGAAGCCGACGGGAACAGCGCCTGCGGCACCAACCGCTCCGCCGCAAACAGGCCGCTCAGCACCGCGCTCAACCGGCCCCAGTCGGACGTGACGATCCGCGTCCCCGCGGGCACGACCTCCGCCAGCGCTTCGGCCGGCGTCAGTGCGAAGTCCGCCGCCGTATGCGTCGGTTTACGTCCGTCCGCGAGCAACACGCGGTGCGGGGCGGCGGGATTCACCCGGTACGTGATGCTCCATAGCCGGCTGCGGCGCGCGTCACCGACCACCGTCACATACTCGGCGGCGTCCGACTGTCCCAGCGCCAGCGCCGCCGCGCTCGCCACGCCACTCACCGGCTTGCCGCCCGGCAGAGCCAGGCCCTGCAGCGCCGCCAGGCACGCGCGGATCCCGGAAAAGGAACCCGGACCCAGCCCGCACACGAACCGGTCAAACGCGGCGACCGGCAGCGCCTGGCCAGACAACGCCTCTTCCACATCCGCAATCCACCCGGGAGCGCGCGTTGGGTCCACGTCCCACGCCTTTTCGAACACGAGTTCCCGATCTTCGAAAACCGCCATGCCGGGCCGGCCCGACGAACGGTCAATCACCAGTGATCGCATACTTCCTCTTCTTCCTGAAAACCGTTGTCTTTCACTTGAGCGGGCAGCGTGCGGCGGACGCCTGCGGCCGCGCGAGTCCCCGCGGCGCGATGTTTTTGATGCTCATGGCTCGGGATTATAGCCGATGCCCCCGCCGTTCTCAATGCGCATCCGCCCCTTTGCCGGGAGACGCCCGCAAAGGCCGTCATCACCCTTCACGTTGATCCCACGCGTCGCCTGAAACGAAATGCCCCCCGGGCTGCTTTCGCCATTCCGCGATGCATTCCCGGAACGGCGCGGGCTCAAGATTCGCTTCAGCCAACAGGTCCAGCGGCTGCCACCGGAATCCGATCCAGTCCTCTGCCGCTTCCACCTGCGCACCGGGCTTGAGGCCCGGGATGGTCAGCTCGAACACGAGGTTGATCTCCGCGTGCGGCGCCCCCTTCTGCACGAAGCAGTGCTCGCAACAGCCGAGGAAACGCCCCGCCTGCGCATCGCGTCCCAGCTCTTCCCGGATCTCGCGCACCAGCGCCTGCCGCGCCGACTCGCGGAACTCGATATGCCCGCCCGGCAGATAAGTCAGCGCCGCCTTCTTGCCATGGCACAGCAGCAGTTGCCCGTCGACCACGCACACGCCGCGCGCGATCACCTCCACATTCGCGTTTTCGTACATAGGATTCCTTTCCCAATCAAACCGGCAAGGCCGTTTCCCCGCGACGGCCGATGCTTCAAGGTGCGCCCTTCAGCAGCTCGTTCGCGTCATTGCGGTCGCTAGGCCAAGGAAACGCCCCCAGCGCCACCAGCGCCTCGCCCGCCAGAAAGAGCGAGCCGCACACCAGCACAACGCCATCCGCTTCGCGCGCCCACTGCTGCGCAGCCTCTAACGCGTCACGCACGCTTCCGCAAGCCGCGGCCGCATCGAGGCCCGCCATGCGCATGACGCCCACGGTCTGATCCGCCGTCAGCGAACGCGGATTGCGAGTCGCCACGCCCCACGCGCGCCGGACGACCGGCGCGAGCGCACGCAGGTGCGCCAGCGCGTCCTTGTCGCCGCAGAAACCCGCCACGAGCCCGATCGGCTTTTTCACCTGACAGCTCTTAAGCGCCTGACGCAGCGCCCGGGCCCCTTCCGGATTGTGCGCGCCGTCCACGATCACGGGCGGTGCCTTCACCGCCAGCTGGAAGCGCCCCGGCCAGCACACCGTCCCCAGCCCTTTGACGAAGGCCTCGTCCGGAATCTCCAAGCCGCACTGCGCCACGGTTTCCAACGCCGCGACCGCCGTACAGACGTTCTCGATCTGAAAGGCCCCGGCCAACGGCAGGCGCACCGGCGGCAGCGCGCGGTCTTGGGTTGACACCGTAATCGTCTGCCCCTCCAGCCCGCTCTTGCTGACCGCCACTGAGACCGCGTCCGCGGCGTCCACAAATTGACAACCGCCCTCTGCCGCTTTCGCCGCGATCACCCGGCGCGCCTCGTCCGGCATGGCCCCGCACACCACCGGACACCCGGGCTTGATGATGCCCGCCTTCTCGCCCGCGATCCTGTCGACGGTATCGCCCAGCCAGTCGCAGTGGTCGAGCCCGATGCGCGTGATCACCGACACCAGCGGCGTCACCACGTTGGTCGCGTCCAGCCGGCCGCCCAGTCCGGTTTCCAAGGCGACCAGCTTGATGCCCAGCCTGCGGAACAGCACGAAAGCCACGGCCGTGAGACATTCAAAGAAGGTGACCTCGCACGGGGACGCGTTTTCGACGACGCGGACCGCCGCCTCGACCTCCTGCGCGGCGGCCTCCAACGCCGCATCATCCACCGGTTCGCCGTTGACGAGAAACCGCTCGTTCACGCGCGCCAGATGCGGCGAGGTGTAGCGCGCCACGGGATACCCCGCCGCCCGCAGCACCGACTCGCACAGCGCGGCCACGGCCCCCTTGCCGTTCGTGCCCGCGATATGGATCGCGGCGATCTCGCGCTCGGGGTGCCCCAACCGCTCCAGCAGAGCCCGGATCGTGTCGAGGCCCGGTTTCATCCCGAACCGCCGCCGGCCGGCCAATTGTTGCAGGTAATTCAGCATGTGCGGTAGTTTAGACCATCCGGAGGCCCTCCACAATCTCAGGATTTCTGCGCCGCAACCTCCGTTTTGCCCGTTGTATCCGCTTCCCCCTTTTGTTACCCTTCCGTTGTCCGTTTATGTCTGAAACTCCCATAGAAAAACCCGCGGAACATTCTGCCGCGCTGCTCGCGAACCGGAACAAAGAAGTGGGCCACCTGCTCCTTTCGGAACGGGCGGTCGCCTATGTCACCATCCTCGCCGCGCTCCTCGGTTTCCGCCGCGAGCATGAGCTGGAACCGCTCCACGACGACCTTTATGCCGCGGTCCGCGCCGGCCTGGACGGCGATGGGGCCTACACGCCCGACGCGTTCAATCAGGACATCCGCCAGCTCCTGCTGTGGAACCTCATCACGGACCGCCTCGAGAAGGAGCGCTTGCGCGGTTATAAGGATACCCGCCGCCGCAAATTCCGCTATCGCCTCACCGACGAATCCGCCGCCTTCCTGCTCTGGCTCGAAGCCCGCCGGCGCGACGACCTCGAGCCCAACGACACCGACACGCGCGACCTGCTTTCCGAGTTGATCGGCACCTTGCGCGAGACCGTCCGCCTTTTCCACAAGTCCGGGGCGGACGCGCTCGACTACGAAACCGCACGCGGCGTCTTCTACCGGCTCGCGCGCATGAGCGACCTCACGGACAGTGTCAGCCGCACGCTCGGCGACTTCAACGTCAGGCTCCTCGGCTTCGCCTCCAGCCGCTATGACGCGCCGACCGCACGCGCGATCCTCGGGGAACTCGAACGCTTCCTGAAGCAGTTTCTGAACCGCATCCACACCTTGCGCACGGAAATCACACCGGAAATCAGCAAGTTGCGGCAGGCCCGTTTGGCGGGCCGATGGCAGACGTGCCTCGACCGCATGGAGGAAGAAAGCCGCGCGACCTCGCACCTGATGCGGCTACGGCTGCCCCACCCCGAGCGCACGCTCGCCGGGCTCGCCGCGTTCTATGCGGCCGAAGGCACCCTGGAGCAGTTCTGCGCCCGCGTCAACACGGCGGCGCTCCAAGTCTGGCGCAAGCTCTACACGCATCTGCGCGAACTCGAGCGCCGCAGCCACCGGCTCGAGGATCTGCGCATGCGCGTCGCCGAGATCTCCAAGCTTCCCGCCGGCGCGGTGCCCTCCCTTTATCTGCGGCGCCTGCTCGCCCCCGCCCGCATGATCGGCGACATGCATTTCTGGGACGAGAACGAAAAGGCCCTTCCACCTCAGCCGCGCTGGGATCGCTACCGCATCCGCGAAGAGACGGTGCAGTGGCTCGACGAGAAACCCCGCGCCGCCAGCCGCCCCCCGCAGTCGCTCGAAGAGGCCCGCCTGCATGCGCTTGAAGACTGGATGAAGCTGCGCGGCCTCGCGCCCTCGCCCGACGAACTGCGACGCGTGTCACAGGGCGACTTTTCCTCCTTCGAAGATTTCCCGCGTCTGATCGAACTCGCCCGCAGCGGCCTGCTCGGACGCGGCGCGCGCCTCGCCAAACTCGGGTTCGCGCTAGCCCCCTCCGCCGACGCCGTCCGCATCGAGGCCGACCGTCACGCGCTCGCCTTCCACGACCTCATCGTACGAGTGACCCGTAAACCGCCCCACGCTCAACCGCCTTCAGCCTAAAGCCCACCGCCTTCTCTTATGAACGCCTTCGACGACCTTCTTCAAAAACAGAAAAACCGCGTGCAGGCCGTGCTGAACATCCTGCTCGAGAGCCCCTATTTCTACAAGACCGACCATGAGGAACATTTCCTTTTCCTGCGCCGCTACCAGCGTGAATTCACGGGATTCTTCGAGGAAACCTTCGGCTGGCAACTCGTCATCGACCCCAAGTGCGCCCGGCTCTACAAAGAGACCTGGTACAACGACCGCATCACGCCTTCGAACCGCGACATGTTCAACTTCACCCGGCGCGACGAATGCGTGGCCTTCATGCTTCTCTTGGAGTTCTTCGAACACAAACTGGAAGAAGATTCCGCCAGCGTCGAGGAACCCGACAACATCCGTTTCCGTTTCGGCGACCTTCTGATGTTCGAACGCACCCGCTTCCTCGAGCTTTTTCAGGATCAAGCCGACAGCTATACCGACGAGGATGTGCGCAAGATCATGCGCCCCGTCATGCCGCAACTCGAGAAATACCGTTTTCTGTTGAAGCTCGACCCGCCGGATGACGAGACCATCGAGCCCGACGACACCATCTACGAATGCCTGCCGGCGCTTTGGCACTACAGCGTCCAGCGCATTTCCCGCCCCATCGATGAGCCGGTTATTCCTTCGGACCCCAATTCCTAAACGCCCCTTTCTTCACATGGACTTCTACCGCATCACCCGGATCCGTCTCGTCAACTTCCACAATTTCGTGGACGAGACCATCGCGTTGCCTTCAGGCGGGCACCTCTTCATGCTCGGCGATAACGGCTCAGGCAAGACCACCGTCTTGGACGCGGCGCATTACGTGCTCACGGCTGGCCGGTCGATGGAGTTCAACTCCGCCGCGCGCGTGGCCGGCGCGAAGAACTCCGGCGGGCGCTCGGTGCAGGGCATCGTGATGCGCTACAACATCGAGACCAACGGGCCGCTCAACCCGAACGGCGGCATCACCTACGCCGCCGTCGAAATCACCGGCCGAAACGGACGTCCCGTGACCGCCGCCATCGGCATCAGCACCCACAGCATGGATGAGGCGATCGAGCGCTGGGGCGTCATCAAAGAGTGCCCGGTGGAAGACCTGCCCCTGCTCCGGCGCGAAGGCGGCAAGACGCGCGTCACGACCAAGGCCGAGCTCAAGGCCGCCCTTGGCGGCGCCGGCTATTACGGCCAGATCGGCGCCTATGCGGACGACCTCGCGGCCCGTTTTTTTTCCGACCGCGAAACCTTCGAGGACGTCTGCAAGTTTCTCGCCACCGGCAAAGCCTACCGCGAAATCGCCGCCCACACCAACGATTACCACCAGCTCTTCCGGCAGTTGCTCCAAGAGCCGCCGCACGAGGTCTTCGAGGAGGTCATCGCCAACCTGAAGTCGCTGGAGGAGAGCCGCCAGGACCTCGACAAGCTCCGCGCCAAGCACCGTTTCGTCGAAGACCTCTCCGGCCTCTGCTCACAGGTCTTGAACACCCGCATCGACCACGCCGCCAGCCTGTGGCAGGAGCGCCACCTCGCGGCCCGCGAATTTCAAGACGCCTACGACCAGAACGCCGCCCTGCTCGCCGCCGAAACGCAGCGCCTCGCCGATCTACAGGAGGAGCAAAAGCGCCTCGACAACCTCGTCGAAACCACCTCCCTGCGCCTCCACGAACTGCGCCAGCAGGATGCCCAAGGCCTC
>CAZOIS010000099.1:0-15863 GCA_964579865.1 uncultured Lentisphaeraceae bacterium
TCTGGTCGCTGGCGCTGGGCGCCTGCCTGGGAGGCAACGGCACGCTCGTCGGCGCGTCCGCCAACGTGGTGATCTCGCAAATCGCGAAGCGCAACAACCACGCTTTCTCGTTCTGGGAATTCTCCCGGCTCGGTTTTCCGCTGATGATCCTAAGTCTGGTGCTCTGTACGGGCTACATCTATTTGCGTTACTTTGTCATGCAATAAATTTCGTTCTTCTTGACTGGGCCGGAGCGGTGGTGTAAAACGTAAGCCAATGAAAAGTGGGCTTACGTTGGGCGGTCTTCAGGTGCACCTTTCGCGTCGGCCCCATGCGGGGCCGAGGGGGACGAAGTATGTTCTGTGACCAGATCGGCAAATCGCGGTTCACCTTGGCGATGGCGGCGTGTTTCGCGGCGATCGCATGGACGTCGATGGCCACGGAGGCAGAGGGCACCGGCGAGTTGGCGGTGTCGATGGCGCACCGCATGATGATGCTGGTCCTGCAGTTGGGCGCGATGCTGTTTGCGGCCCGGCTCGGCAACATGGTGTTCGACCGGATGCGGATGCCGGGCGTGCTGGGGGAGCTGTGTGCCGGCATCGTGATCGGGCCGTATGCGCTGGGCCGTTTCACGCTTCCCGGCTTCCCTCAGGGGCTTTTTCCCGAGTTCTTCCTGAAACTGGCCGACGGGGGGCATGAGCTGCGCTTCGTGGTCTCGCCGGAGCTTTACGGCATCTGCATGTTGGCCGCGGTGATCCTGCTGTTTCTGGTCGGTCTTGAAACCGATCTCCGGCTCTTCCTGCGATATTCGGTGGTGGGCAGCCTCGTCGGGTTGGGCGGCGTTCTGGCCTCGTTCCTGAGCGGCGATCTGCTGGGCGTGTGGCTGCTGCCGTCTGTCCTTCCGGGCAACTATACGGTGGTGACCCCGGCCTGCATTTTTCTGGGCGTGATGTCGACCGCTACGTCGGTGAGCATTACCGCCCGCATCCTCTCGGAGAAGAAGAAGATGGACTCGCCGGAGGGCGTCACGATCCTGGCCGGTGCCGTGATCGACGACGTGCTGGGCATCATCATGCTGGCGATCGGCATGGGGATCCTCGCCTCGGCGGGAGCGTCTGCCTCCAACCATATCGATTGGGGCGGCATCGGGCTCATCGCTGTACAGTCGATCGGCATCTGGCTGGCGGCAACCGTGCTGGGCCTTCTTTCGGCGCGGAAAATCGGCCTTTTCCTGAAGGGTTTCGGCGGGCACAACGAGATCGCGATTCTGGCGCTGGGTTTGGCGCTGATCGTGTCCGGCCTCTTCGAGAAGGCGAAGCTCAGCATGATCATCGGCAGCTACGTCATGGGGCTCTCGCTGTCGCGCACGGACATCAGCCATATGGTGCGGGAACACTTGCAGCCGGTGTTCGGGCTGCTGGTCCCCGTTTTCTTTGTGGTGATGGGCATGATGGTGGACTTGCAACTGCTGATGGAGCCGCGCATCCTGCTTTTCGGCCTGATTTATACGGCGACGGCGACGATGGCGAAACTGGTCGGCTGCGGACTGCCGACATTGCTGTGCGGGTTCAATGCCCGCGGGGCGCTGCGCGTCGGCGTGGGCATGGTCCCGCGCGGCGAAGTCGCGCTGATCATCGCCGGCATCGGCTTGTCGGCGGGGTTCCTTTCGAAAGAGGTGTTCGGCGTCGCCGTGCTGATGACACTGCTGACCACGATGGCCGCGCCGCCGTTGCTGGTGGCGGCGTTCAACCGGAAGGGCGACGGACTGCGTTCCGGCAAGGGGAAGCCCATCGCAGCCGATGCGCCGCCGGTCATCTATACCTTCCCCAACGAAGAGGTCTCTGGGCTGCTGATCCATTCGATCCTGCACAGCCTCAATCAGGAAGGGTTCTTTGCGCACGCGCTCAACCTCAGCGAGGGACTCTACCAGGCCCGCAAAGATGAGATGGTGATCAGCATCCGGCACGTCGGCAACACCATTTCGTTCGAGGCCCCGCCGGATGCCGAACCGCTGATCCGGCTGATGATGATCGAAGTGATCGTCGAATTCGAGCAGACGCTGGAAGAGCTTCGCAAGCCGCTGGGCGCGGAGCTGCACCGGGAGTTGACCGACGCGGAGCTGTCCAGCAAAAACCGGCGGCAGACGCTGGCGCGATATGTGTCGCAGGACGCGATGATTCCGGGGCTGAAGGGAAGGACCCGCGAAGAGGTGATCGGGGAGCTGATCGAGGTTTTGGCGCATATGGGGTGGGTCAAGGATCCTGACACGGCCCTGGCCTGCGCGCTCAAGCGCGAGGACGCCATGTCGACGGGTCTGCGGCACGGCATCGCCTGCCCCCACGCCCGGACCGACTCGGTCGCGCGGCTGATCTGCGCGGTCGGGCTGTCGTCGGAGGGCGTCGATTTCCATGCGCTGGACGAATTGCCGTCGCGGGTGATCATCCTGACACTCTGCCCGTCCGCGAGCGCTGCGCCCTACATGGAGTTCATGGGGTCGGCATTGTCGGTGTTACACGAAGAGCAGACGCTTAAGGCGCTGCTGTCATGCAAGACCTCTGGGGAAATGTTCCGTACGTTGACCAAAGAGGGCTTGAAACCGTAGCGGGCGGCAAGCCCGGGAACAGAATGTGGCGGATATGAAGTTGGTTGTCATTTCGGATCTGCACGACAGCGTGGGAAATGTTGCTGTTTTGCGCGGCGCGTGCGGGGGGGCGGATGCGCTGATTGTCTGCGGCGATTTCACGACGTTCGGCGATCATCTGCGCGTCCAGACGGTGGCGGATGCCATCCGCACGGAAGGGGTTCCGTGTTATTTTGTGACCGGCAACTGCGATGCGATGTCCGTCGACGGGCATCTCGACGGATGCCATAATTTGCATGGGCGTGTCGTACGTTTCGGCGAATGGCTTCTGGCGGGCGTGGGCGGATCGCTGCCATGCCCGGGACGGACGCCCAACGAATATTCCGAGGACGAAGGAATCGCCTTTCTGCGGGAGATACGTGCCGCCTGCGGCGGAGATTGCGCCCGTCTGATTCTCGTTTCGCACCAGCCGCCCTTTGATACGGCGGCGGATCTGCTGCCCGGCGGCCGGCACGTGGGCTCCCGCGCGTTGCGCGCGTTCATCGACGAGATGCAGCCCGCTTACTGCCTCACCGGGCATATCCATGAGGCGGGTTCGCGCACGCGGGTGGGACGGACCGTGGTGCTGAATCCCGGGCCGTTCTCGCAAGGCAAACTCGCGGTCGTCGACCTGGGCGTCGGCGGCTGAGGCGCAGGCGGCAGGCGCCGAGCCGCGCGGGTGCACGGCCTCCGGAGGCCCGAGCGCGGTTATCGCTTCGTCAGGAGGTCTCTCGCCTTCTGCGCGAGGATTTTCCGGGAGAAGGGCTTCTGTAGGCAGATCCGGTCGAGGCCGGTCAGCCCTTGGTCTTCGAGGATGTTGGCGGTGTGCCCCGAAATGAACAGGTATTTCAGGGTCGGTTGCCGTTTCAGCATCTGCAGGACCATCTCATGCCCGTTCATTCCGGGCATGATCACGTCTGTGATCAGCAGGTCGATCTGGCCGAGGTGCTCTTCGAACAGCCGCAGCGCTTTTTTGGGCGAGCCGGTCGCGAACACCCGATAGCCCAAGCTTTCGAGGATCCTGCGTGTCGGGCGCAAGATGTTTTCCTCGTCGTCGACGAGCAGAATGGTTTCGTGGGCGGCGGACATCGGCGTTCCATCGTCCGCCGGTCCCGGTTCCGGCGCCGCCTGGCCGCCGGCAAAGTGGCGGGGCAGGTAGATCTGAAAGGCCGTGCCTTTTCCGGGAGCGCTGTCGACGCGGATGGCCCCGTTGTTCTGTTTGACGCTGCCGTACACGATCGAGAGCCCCAGCCCCGTCCCTTGGCCAATCGGTTTTGTGGTGAAGAACGGTTCGAAAATCCGGGCCCGCACGTCGGGCGGCATGCCGGGGCCATCGTCGCTGATGGAGAGCTTGACGTAGGCGCCGGGACTGATGCCGTCGAGCTGGCGGGCCTCGTCGGACGAGACCTCGACGTTGGCGGTTGCGACGGTAATGTGGCCGGATGCTCCGACGGCGTCGCGCGCGTTGACGCACAAATTTGCCACAATCTGGTCCATCTGCCCGGGATCCATCATCACGGACCCCAGGCACGGGTCAGGCCTCCACTCCAGGCGGATGTTTTCGCCGATGAGGCGGCTGAGCATGCCGGACATGTTCTCAACGGACGCGTTGATGTCCAGCGGGACAGGCGAGACCGGCTGCTTACGCGCGAAGGTTTGGAGCTGGCGGGTCAGGTCTGATGACCGCTGAGCGGCCTTTTTGATCTCCGCGAGATCGTCGCGCAGGGGCTGTCCTTGAGGCACTTGTTCGAGGGCCATTTCGGTGTAGCCGAGAATGGCTTGAAGCATATTGTTGAAGTCGTGCGCCACACCGCCGGCGAGCCGGCCGATGGATTCTATTTTCTGAGCGTGCATCAGCTGTTCTTGCAGGGCCGTCTTTTCCTCCTCCGTGCGGAGCTGCTGGGTGATGTCGCGCTTGACGGCCACGAAGTTGACGATGCTGCCGGCTTCGTCGCGCACCGGCGCGATGTTGGCCTGCTCGATGAAAAGCGAGCCGTCTTTGCGTTTGTTGACGATCTTGCCGCCCCAGGTTTTGCCGCTTATCAGGCGCTCCCATAGCTGGCGGTAAAACACCTTTTCGTGCAGGCCGCTTTGAAGGATGCGTGCGTTCTGTCCCAGCGCCTCTTCACGGGCGTAGCCCGTCGACTTGGTGAACTCGGGGTTCACATACAGGATCATGCCGGCGGCATCCGTGATGACGATCGTTTCGGAGGACTGCTCGATGGCGCGGATAAGACGCTCCCGCTCAGCGTCGGCGTTTTTGCGGTCGGTGATGTCGATGGTGTAACCTGCCAGCAGCGTCTTTCCTTTTCTGACAATCGGGAACTTGATCGTGGTGTAGTGGCGGCCGTTCATATCCTCGTCCACCTTCAACATCTCGCCTTTAGACACGACGGCCCAGTCGTCCGCGGTGATTTTTGCGGCGAAGTCAGGGGGGAACAGTTTGTCCATGGTTTTTCCCAACATCTCCGACGCCGGCATGCCGAGCATCTGCTGATAATTGTCGCTGGCCATCAGCGTCCGGCTTTCCGAGGGCGTGACTTCTTTGATGAAGGCATAGACGGGCGAATGGCGCAAGAACAGCCGGAACAGCTCATGGTTCTCCTGCAACGCCTCTTCCGCCTGTTTGCGTTCCGTGATGTCGCGCACAGTGACGAGCAGCCGGTCATCGGCGCCGATTTTCACTTTGCGGATATTCACCTCGACCCAGAAAAGATGCCCCGCGCAATGTTTGGCCTGCCACTCGAAGAGCTGCGGGCCTTCCGCGAGCGCTTTCCGCATCCATTTCAGCCCATCTTCTATCGAATAAGGCGGGATGCCGGAGCAAAGTGATCTCATCCCGGCCGACAACGCATGCTCGCGCGAGGGACACCCATACATCTCGCACATGCGGCGGTTGACGTCGACGATTGAACCGGTCACGACGTCATGGACGAATACGGCATCGTTGATCGAGTCCAGAACGTTGGCCAGATATTCACGGGAGGCCCGCAGGGCTTCCTCCGACGTTTGCCGCGCGGCCAGGCTCTGGCGGGTTTCTTCGAGTGCCGTCCGCAGTTCGGCGGTCTTGGCGCGCACGCGGCGCCCAAGGAGCACATTACCAATCATCAAAGCTAGGACCGTGGCCATCCCTGCGATGAACCAAGGCGTCCATTGGCGGAGGAAACCGGTAAACAGCAAGGGTAGCCCCATCCATCTGCGGTCGATGGCACGGTACTCGCGACGCGAGATCCGGTCGAACCCGTCTTGGATGAATCGCAAGAGCTCGGGACGCTGTTTCGGGACGGCCCGATGGAATTCCCCCGTGTAGAGCACGAACGATTGACGGAATTCATTTGAGACGCCATGTTTGTAGAGGTAGTAGATCGCCGCGGGCTGGTCAACGGAGAAAACCTTGATTTCGAGCTTTTTAGCGGCCAGGATGACGGCCTCGTAGCTGGGGTAGGTCTTCAGGCTGTCGATGCCCTGCCGGGTCAGATAGTCGGCAACGTTGTCGTCTGCTTTGACGCCGATGGTGAAGCCTTTCAGCGACGAGATGTCGCTGATGCCGCCGAGCGTCTTGTGAACGTAGACGGGCACGTCGATTTTGGCGTAGGGGCGGGTAAAGGCGAAAAGTTTGGCGCGCTCGTCGCTAAAGAATATCGTGTCGATCGCGTCTGCATGGCCTTCACGCATGAGGCGTTTTGCCTCGGCCCAATCCATCGCCTTCAGTTAGACGCGCACCCCCGTTTTCTGCTCCCACAGCGACCATTGGTCCGGAATGATGCCGCGCACCTTCCCGTTCGCGTCGCGGAAAATGTAAGGCGGATAGTCGTCGTCGCTGACGACGACGAGCGTGTTGCTGCCGGACTGTCGCAGTTCGGCGACAGCCTGCAGCATGCGGGGCGCGATAAACAGAAGAACGAAGATCAGCGCCCGCCCGCAACAGGAAGATGATAAGAGGGGAATGTGCCGTTTCATGGATGGTTTCATCCAGGATGTTTCCGGTTGTTTTTTAGGGGTTCGTGCGTAAAGCCGCCTGCCCTGCGGGCTGTCAGAGCGTTGCCCGGATGGCGAAATAGCCGATGAGCGCCACGGCGATCACATACATCGTCGGCGCCACCTCGCGACCTCGTCCGGAGAACAGCTTGATGAGCGGGTACGCGATGAACCCGAGCGCCAGCCCGTCGGAAATCGAATAGCACAGGGGGATGCCGATCATGACCAGAAAGGCGGGCGCCAGCTCGCTGAAATCGCTCCAGTCGATCTTGTGGACGTTGCGCACCATCATGGCGCCCACCACGACTAGCGCCGGAGCGGTGATCGGCGTGTAGCTGCCGACGGTGACGATCAGCGGCGCGAAGAAAGGCGCGACGAGAAAGCACGCCGCTGTCGTCAGAGCCGTCAACCCGGTCCGTCCGCCGGCCTCCACGCCGGCCGTGCTTTCGATGAAGCTGGTGACGGTGCTCGTTCCCAACACGGCTCCCACCAGCGTTCCCGTTTGGTCGGCCAGCATCGCCCGCTTGGCGCCGGGCAGCTTGTTGTCCTTGATGAAGCCGGCCTGCTCGCCAACCCCGACCAGCGTGCCGACCGTATCGAAGACGTCCATGAAAAGAATGATGAGGATGAACGGCCACATGACCGGCTTCAGGGCGTGGAGCAGGTCCATCTTGCAAAAGGTAGGGGCCAGCGACGGCGGCAGCGAGACCACCGCGGCAGACGGGCTGAACTGCGTCATCAGTTTCGATTCGGCCACGGCGGTGATGCCGGCTAAGGCCGGCACGTGGGGCAGGGCCCAGCGCGCCAGCACGGCGACAGCCGTTACGGCCAGAATGCCCCAGAGGATCGCCCCGCGTACGCGGCGGGCCAGCAGGGTCAGCGTGAGCAGGAGCCCTGCGCCGAACAGCATCATGTCCGGCGAGGCGAAGCGCGTGTTGAGCGTCACAAGGGTGCCCGGCGCTTTGACGATTACGCCGGCGTTTTGCAGGCCGATGAACGCGATGAAGATTCCGATCCCGGCAGCGATGCCGTTTTTGAGGCTTGGGCTGAGCGCGTCGAATATTTTCTCGCGGATGCCGAGCGCATACAGGAGAAAGAACAGAAGCCCGGAAATGAAAACCACCCCCAGCGCAACCCGCCAGGGGGCGGGAAAGCCGGCGGACGCCGCCGCGCCGACGACCGTGAAAACGAAAAAGAAGTTTTCTCCCATGCCGGGGGCCAGGGCGATGGGATACCGCGCATAAAGCCCCATGATCGCCGTGGCGATGGCGGCGGAGAGGCAGGTGGCGACCGTCAGGGCGCCGAGGTCCATGCCCGTCTGCTGGCCGAACATCTGCCCCGACAATACGGCCGGCTGCACGAAGATGATATAGGCCATGGTCAGGAATGTCGTGATCCCGGCCAGCATTTCCACGCGCGCGGTGGTGCCGTTTTCGCTTAGCCGGAAATAGCGGTCGATCCAGTTCATAAGTGGTCTCCAGAGGCTGATCCCTCGCCCCGTCGCACCGGTATTCTTGCCTTGGTTTAGCCCGCCGCGTTAGCGCCGCGTTTGCAGCTCGTCTTCGAAGTCGATGGTGCAGTGCGGGCAGAACCGGATGCGTTTTGGAAAACGAAACAGGCTGAAGTCACACAGTGAGCTCGTCAGGTGCCCGAGGGATTTTCCGCAACGCGGACACCGGATCATGAACATGTGGTAGAGCGTGCACAATAGGATGCCGCCCAGCGGGATGGCCATGACATTCGGCGAGACGTTCCCGGCTTTTGCCCGGATTAAGAAAAACAACCAAGTTACCAGACTGATTCCGAGTATTACGGCTATCGTCGCTACCCGTTTGTCCAAGTACTGCCGTCCCGTCATTTTCCATTCCCCCTTTCCTCGAACGCTGTTCAAATATGAAAGAATGAGCAATTGTGGAGTATATTTTAGCACGATTCCTGTTTTGGAATGAATATGTTTTTTAGTGTGCGGGATGTCTGGATCTTCGCCCGGTGCCTGGCGCCCTTGACCGGTACGGGGACGACAGGGTAAACTCGTCATTCATATAAAAAGGGGAATGCGATATGAGGTTTTTTTTGCTGATGGTCTGGATCGCGGGCGTCGTGTTGGAGGCGCAGCCGCTGGAGGTGCCGCTGCACGACACGCCGCAGGGCAAGATTTTCGGGACGGAGCGTTTCGCCGTCCGGTTGGACGGGCAGACCGGCTGGGCGGGCGAGGTTTTGTGCGACGGCCAGGCCGTGGTGCGTCCAGCCGAGGTCCGGCAGGTCTTCGATATTCTGCAGGACAAGACGTGGGTGACTGGCGGCGGGTTGAAGATCGAGGGCTGCGGCGTGGAGCGTGTCGCGCCGGATACGGTCAGAAGCCGCATGAGGGCGGGCGAGTGGTCCGTGGACGCCTGTCTCCAACTGTTTCCCGAGCAGCGGATGCTCCGGCGCTGGTTTGAAATCACGTGGCAAGGCGCGGCGGCCACCAAGATCAAGGGCTTCTGGTTTCAGGGCGGCGTGCTGCCGCTGGGGGAGAAGGGCAGCTACTTCATTCCCGCCCAGTATCCGCCGCAGCGGGTCGGCGTAAAGGATCTCACCGTGAACCGCAAGACCGGCAACTGGCGCAGCCCGTACCCGGTGATCGGCGAAACCGGGAGCGGCTGGTCGGCGGTGTGGATGTCGGATGAGCTGGTCGATTACGGGGACCGCGGCAGCTCGGGCGTGCAGGAGGAGCCGGGCCAGATCCGCGTCACCCAGTCGTTCAACACGCTCGGCCACGTGCGCCAAGGCGTGCCGCAGAAAGTCGGCGACGCTTGGCTTTGGCTGCAGCCGAACGACGCCGAGACCGCGCTGCGCCGCATGGGCGAGTGGTTCCGTTTCGTCAAGCAGGTGCCGCCCGAAGGCCGTCCCGATTGGCTCCAGCGCGTGATCCTCTACTCCTTCCACCCGGGCGGGACGATCGGCTCGGACTGCCGGGATCTCGGCGGGTTCAAGGCCGCGACGGAGCTTCTGCCGCACATCCGCGGCCTCGGGTGCAACGCGATCTGGCTGATGCCGCTCGAAGACAAGTCGATCTATTCGCCGCGCGACTACTACGCTTTCCAAGAGGGCCTCGGCGCGCCGGAGGACTACAGGGCGCTGACGGCCAGGGCCCACGGCCTCGGCATGCGCGTGTGGCAGGACTGCGTGCCGCATGGCGGGTGCAACCATTATCCCCGCGCAAAGGAGCATCCCGAATGGCTGGCGCAGAACGAGGACGGCTCCACGCTCTCCTATTGGTGCTTCGATTTCAATTGGCCCACGTGGCTCGATTACATGAGCAACGTGGTGTCGTTCTATACGCGCGAATACGCTCTCGACGGGTTCCGCATCGACGCGGTGAGCGGCAGCAAGATCCCGAACTGGAATCCGGACATCCCGTATGCGCGGGCCAGCCACGCGCAGGCGCAGGGCGGCCTCGCGATGCAGCGGGCGCTGCGCCGGGCCGTGAAGGCTGTCCGGCCCGACGGCGCGAATCTGGCCGAGGCGGGGGAGAGCATCCACGGCGCGGTGAGCGACTCGACGTATGATTTTTCGCTGTGCTATTCGGTGCTGCACGAGTTCCGCAAGTCGCCCGCCAACGTGTTCGTGCCCCGGTTGCGGCGCTGGCTGCACGAACAGCAGTATGCGGAGATTCCGGACCTCGTCCGCATGCGGCACGTGGAGAGCCACGACAGCCTGCGTTCGGGGCTGTGGTACGGCGCTGATGCGCAGCGGTCGCTGGTGGCGCTGATCGCTTGGATCCACGGCATCCCGATGGTGTACCATGAGATGGAGGACGGGAATTACGAGGCTTACCGGACGATCTTCCATGTGCGGAACCGGGTGGCGGAACTGAACGGGGGCGCGGCGGATTATCTCAGCGTGAGCGCGCCCGAGGGCGTTTTCGCCTGCCTGCGCACGGGCCGGCTGCCCGCCGGGGACGGCGCGGCATGGCATGGGGACTACGCGTGGGATACGCGTCCGAAGGGCGCGGACCGGGCGTCCGTGGTGATGGTGAACATGAACGGCCATACGGTGAGCGGCCGCGTGACGGTGCCGCCGGAAGCGCTGCCGGCGGCGCTGCGCTCTGCCGGCTGGGCCCGCGATCTGATGAGCGGCGAGAAGGTCGCGTTCAGGGACGGCGTGGCGCACATCGCCTTACCGGCCTTCGGCTATACGGTGCTGCGCTTCGGCAGCAAGGCGTTGCCCGAGTTGGACGCAAGAGAAGCGCACGCGGCGGATGTGAAGCTGCCGCCGCACGTCGCGTCGCTCAAGCTGAAATCCGGCAGCGGCACGCTGCAGATCGATCCGGCTACGGGGCTGGCCACGGTCTGGCAGTCGGGGCGCCGGACGTTGGCCGCGGGCATGGATCTGGTTTTGCCCGAGGCTTTGGCGCGGCTGACGCCGGAGGTGACGTGCCGGCAGGCGGGCGATGCCGTCGAGGTGACGCGCAGGGCGGGAGCCCATACGCTGACGGTGCGCTACATGACGTCGGACGATGGCATCGCGGTGCGTGCGGCGTGGCAGGGCGGCGTGCCGCAGGGGGCGGCCGTGGCGTTCGACCTGCCGGCCGCGGAGAAGTGGCTGGCCAACACGGCTGAGGGACTGTTCGAGAGCCCCTTCCGCGTGCGCCACCCGCAATTCGACGGCAAGGTGGGCCCGATCTATCGGCTGCCGCAGGGAACGTCCGTGGTGTGGGACTCGCGTCTGCATCCGTTCGGGCTCTCGGCCCGGAGCGCATGGGTCGGCGCGTCGGTCGCGGGCGTGGTGTCGGCGTTCAGCTTCGACCCCGCGCGGCTGCCCGCAACAGTGCAGGTGCTGGACCGCGTGGGCGCGGAGCGCGGCATGAAGGTCCTGATGGCGTGGCGAGACGATGAGCCGGGCGTGGCTGCGGGCGGCGATGAGCTGGTGTTTCAGCTCGGTGCCATGGACGAGACGGCGGTGCGGTCGCGGACCGGCTTGGGCGATGCGCGGCTGGCGGCGGCCGGCGGCGGGTGGACTTTCGAGAACGCGCATTACCGTGCGAGGATCAGCCGCAGCGGCGCGCTGTCGGAACTGTGGCGCCGTCAGGACGGGACGTGGCGTCAGGTGTCGGGCATGGGCAGCCTGTATACGGACCGGGGCTTCAGCGCCGAGAATGAGCGGTACGCCCAAGAGAACGACGTGGAGGCCTACGTGCGGATCGAACGTTCCGGCGCTGGCGTCCGGTTCGCCTTCAGCGGCGAGATGCGTGGCTTTCAACGGTTTGACAAGATGTGGGCACCGGTCCGTTTTTACAGCGCTTACACGTTCGATAACGGGCCCTCGTTCCGGCAGACGATGGCCTTCAGCCCGACGCTCGCACCGTCGGGAGGAGGTGCCTACCTTGCCTATCTGCAGCGCGTCGAGGGCGCAACGCGCGTGACGTTTGCCGACGCGGCGGGTGATTTTCTTTCGGGGATGCGTGGCGACGGCAAGGTCCGCTATGCGCAGACGTTGGGCAGCACGGAGCCACAGCGGATCCCGAACGGGGTCCGCATCGAGGGCACAAACGGCGTGTTGGTGCGTCTGAGCGATGCCGTGTGGTTCGGCGCGAAGCCTGCGAACCTGTTCATGCATGGCGGCGATCTGCATCTGGCGTGGCTGGACGGCAAGGCCGGCGGCGGTGGCGTCGGGTCGTGGAACGGCGTTAGCCTGAGCGTGTCGTGCGGCGCGGAGGAGGTCGCGGCGAGGGACGAGGCGCTGCCCCTTGCGCGGCGGGAGCCGGAGAGCCTGCTGCGCGACGGGGACTTCGAGCAGGACGCGCGCGCGAGGCGGGTGCTGGCGCGGTCGGGGCTTCTGTTGCCGGCGTCCGGGAAAAGCCGCTCGGCGGCGTGGCACTTCCCCGGCGGCGCCGAGGTCGTGTCCGAAGACGGCCGCCGCTGCGTGACGGTCGAAGGGGACGGCAAGGAGTACCGGCTCGTTCGCCAGGCGTTGCCGGTCCAGGCGTTGCCGGTCCAGTCGACGTGGCGGCTGACCGCCCGCATGAAGGGCGCGGGTGTGGAGAAAGCCGATGTCGGATGGAAGAGCGCCTGCCTGCGGTGGAGCGTCGCCGCGCCGGGGCGGAACGACTATCAGACCGTCAGCTTGCCTTTCGGCGACAGCGCGTGGAGGGAGTACTCGGTCGAGATGACCGTGCCGGACGGCGTGCGCGAGGTGTGTGCCGAGGCGGGGCTGAACGGCAACCGGGGGCGGGTCTGGATCGACGACGTGCGGGTCGAACAGGTCACGAAATAGCCGCCGCCGCGGCGGTGCCGGAAAAACAAAAAAGCCGCTCTTGTAAAAGAACGGCTTTTTTCAGTCGAATGTGCCACACGCGTGGCACAGGGGAACTACCAGCGGGACTCGCGACGCTCGCCGCCACGGCCACCAGCGCCGCCACGGCCGCCAGCGCCGCCACGGCCGCCGCCGAATCCGCCGCCGGCTCCGCCACGGAAACCGCCGGCGCCACCGCCACGCTCTTCGCGGGGCTTGGGCTGCGACTCGTTCACGCGGAGGGTACGGCCATCCAGCTCTTGGCCGTTGAGCCCGTCGATCGCCGCCTGGGCTTGGGTGCGGTCAGGCATCTCGACAAAGCCGAAACCTTTGGAACGGCCCGTCATGCGGTCCGAAACGACACGCGCAGAGGCAACCTCGCCGTACGCCGCAAACGCGCTTCTCAGGGACTCATCATTCGTCGAATAGGCAAGATTGCCAACATAGATGTCCATGTCTCTATCCTTCTGTACTTCACTCGCGCCATGTCGTGTTCTGTGTCTGGCGTAACCGGATCCCATGGCCTGATCCGATTTCGTAGGCAACTTCGCCTAAATCCCGTCCGGCTCGCACAGTGCGAACACTAGACAGTCCCCAAGGGGGTGTGTGTTTGAAACGCAAGAAAAGACAGGTGGATCCTTGAGACGCTGGACCATAGTAGAGCACTATGGAGAATCGTCAGACACAACCGGGCTTCGAGCATTCAAACTTTTCAAAAAGCACTTGCCGCCCTTTTTCAGGCAGCTCCTCCATCACGACAAGCCGAAACCCAGTGTCCAAGAGACGATGAAAAAAATCAGCCGTTTCGCAATTGATAAATAACAGTGTAATGTTTTTTTCCAAAGGTGTCAATGGCCGGCAAAAAAAGTATTTAAGGATAAAAGGCGAAACAGTGCTTGTTCCCGCGCGTTAAAAGGACTACGTTTACGCGTTAAACATTACGGAGGTCTTATGCGAGAGGGATGCGGTGCGACTCGGCGGTCTTTTATGGCGTGTTGCGTGTGCGCGGGATGCGCGGGAATGGCGGGCGCGGCGGAGCCGTCCCGCCGCAACGCGAAGAGCCTGAAGGACCTCTCCGCGCAAGGGGGCGCGGCCGGCGTCAAAGCGGCTGCGAAGAAAAGTTTCGACATCGCCTACTGCGGCATCTACTGCACGGCGTGCGAACTTCACCTGAAGGGCAACAAGGACGGCAAGAAATGCAAGGGGTGCACGCACCCGTCGATGACCTCGAAGTGCGAGGTCTTCAACTGCGCCAAAGAGAAGAAGGTCGCGAACTGCGGTTTGTGCGAAAGCTTCGAGACCTGCGAGAAATTGCGGAAGCACCACGAGAAGCCGCTCTACCGTCAGGCCGCGCGCAAAACGTGTACGAAGATCAAGTCCGACGGCATGGAGGCCGCGGTTGCGGAACAGAAGACGCGCTGGACGTGCACAGCCTGCGGCAAGCTTTTTCCGTGGAACACCAAAGGCACCTGCCCGCACTGCGGCAAGGCGGTCGAGGCGCTGTCGGAGAAGGACGCCTGAGCGGAGGCGGACGGGCTTATTCGGTCAGCCAGGTCCAGGAGTGGACCGTCCAGCGGCCGGTGTAGGCGTCGCGGATGACGGTGACGGCGGCGCGCTGGTCGGCGAGCACGACCGGACGGTTCGGCGTGGAGGCGGGCGAAAGCGCCTGCGCCGCCACGACGATCACGAAGATGTTCTGTCGGAACGACACCTTGTCGATCAGGCCTCGTAGCGCGTCTTCAGTGTAGTCGTGCAGCGAGTGGAGGGCTCCGCTTCCGCCCCAGACGTTCTCTTCGCGTAGCAGTTTGTTCGTCGAGAGGTTGGGCATCATGTCGGCGAACGAGCGCCAGCCCATGCTGTAGGGCGCGTTGGTGAGTGCGTCCGCATACACCTCTGGCCACTTTTCCAGTCCACTGTCGAGCGTGCGCAGCGGAATAAGTTCGCTATCGTCAACAAGCGGGCTGTTGGTCCAGCCGACGTTGACGTCGGCGAGCAGCGCCTGGAGGACGACGCGCTGCTGCGTGTTGGCCTGCACGAGGCCACGTCGGGGCACGTTGGCAGGGTTCACCGTGAAGAGATCCAGCAGCGCCGCGCCCGAACGGGTCGAGAAGGTCAGGGTGTCGTAGTCTTGCCGTTGCTCCGAGTTGGACGTGTGCTCCTCCTCGGTCCGCCGTTCGTAGGACGCGTAGATATGACCGAGCTCGCCGATCGACGCGAGCGGCTTGTTGAAGTGGATGAAGGGCATCTCGCTCACGCCGGTGTTGAGGTTGGTCGTGTTGATGACGTCCTCCCAAAGCTCGTCAAAGCCGTCCCAGTCGCGCGCGTAGGCGTTGCGGCGCGGGTCTGGGATGCACAGGTTGGTGACCGAGGTCCAGCCTTTTACTGGCACATTGTATTTTTCCTCTTGATGTGTCAGCAGCGCCTCGTCCACGATCACGTCGCTGAGGGTTGCTTCTTCCTCCGAGGCCTCGGGGTTCTCTTCGCTGACCGTGACCACCGGCCGCACCCAGATGGTGTTGACCTTGCCGTTCAGCGTCTTCCCCAGCGCGTGGTAATTGGTGACGGACGAGATGACGACATCGGTGTCGGGGTCCTTCTCTTCGAGGACCTCTTTGAAGCAGACCGTCTGTTTGGGATAGACCGTCCAGAAATAGCCTTCGAATTTCGACGCCGGCGCGATTTTCGTATCGTTGAGTTCGACGGTGTCGCTCTCTGTGCCGGGCCACACGGCGTGGCGGTCCTTGTCGGTCATGTTGCCGAGCGTGGGTTCCTGGTTCGAGGGCAGGAGCTGCTCGATGACTGCCGGGTTTGCGCTGAAGTAGTCGAACAGGTCATCCCAATCGTCCTCGCCGAACTGGTCGGGACGGAGCATCAGGAAGTCGTAGAGCGCCGTCGTGGAGTTGGTGGGCATCAGGGCGAAAAGTGCGGCCAGGGCGAGGCCGAGGTTTTCTGGCATGGGCAGCGGCTCGACCGGCAGGATCTCGGTCTGGATCAGCAGGTTGGTCTGGAG
>CAZOIS010000100.1:0-15753 GCA_964579865.1 uncultured Lentisphaeraceae bacterium
ATCCGCAGCAAGGTCATGTTGCCCGAGGGCATCGCATTCGGCTTTGTCTATGACGAAACGCTCAACACCCTCACCGACCGGCGCAGCCGCACCGTGGCCGATGTGCTGGACGGCACCGGACAAGAGCTGCGCGAGCAGGAAGAGCTGATCAACGAGCAAACGCTGAAGCTCTTCCGTCAGCTGGTTATGGACAAGCTGGTGGAGAAACTCCAAAGCAGCGTGTTCCGTCTCACGGAAATGTCGCGCCGCATCGGGCAGCTCCTCAAGCAGCGGACCTTCGGCAACAACCGCTACGCCTTCTCCATCACGCCCTTGGAATCCTGCAAACGCCTGTGCGACCTGGTGACTCATTACCGCTCGCTCGACCCCGAGAAGACCGAGGCCGACCTGCGCGCCTTCATCGAAGACCATGCGGAAGAGATCAAGAACACGGAGATCGGCGAGATCCCGCCGATCCTCGACTACCGCAACTGGTTCCGCTACGAGCTCAAGGTCCTGACCGCGGGCGCGGATGGCATCGTCATGGACCGCAAGGTCAAAAGCATCGGCTCCGGCGGCGAACAGGCCGTGCCGAACTACCTGCTGATCCTGACGATCGCGCATTTTCTCTACGACAAAGAAAAAATCCGCCTGCCGGTCCTGATCTTCGACGAGGCCTTTTACGGCATCGACGCGGGGCGACGCGACCAGCTACTCGGCTTCGCGACCGACCTCGAGCTCCAGCTCTTCGTGGCCTCGCCGGACCAGGACGGCGTGAAAAAAGAGATCGCCTACTCCACCTCTGTCCTCGTGGTCAAGGACAGCACGTTCAATGTCCATCTCTATCCCTACCACTGGAGCGCCGCGCCCAAGCAGCTCGACCTCCTCGACACCGCACACAACGGGCCAGAAAACGTCGCCTTCGGGCAGGAGCTGTGAGTTTCGCCATGTCTTCCTTCTGGAAAGAACGGCTCGAACGCTGCCCCGCGATGCGGCCGTGGCTGTTGCGCGCCGCGCGGCGGGCCGTCTCGGGCACACCGCTTCCAGCGAAACTGACGCTGGGCGACGTGCCGCAGGACAAAGCGGTTCAGCGCGCCCTGGAAGAGATCTTTCCCGGCTGCCGCGAGGAGAACGGGCGGCTCAAGGCGAGGCTCGACGACTCGCAGCGTGACCCCGCGCGCTGGCAGCCGCTCGCCGATTTGCTGGGCGTGAGGCCAACGCCGCCCAAACCCGCGCTGACGGCGGAAGACCGTTTCGCGCAAGCGCTGCAGCGCCTCAAAGTGCTGTATCCTGAAGCGACCGACTTCATCAACACCTTGCGCCGCTCTGACCTGCTGCTGCGCTTTTTCAGGTCGTCCGCGTCCGCCTCAGATAATCTGGTCGCGCTCTTCGCGGTGCTGCTCTCGCTGCCGACCGCCCCCGCAGGCATCACGCTGTCCGAACTCGGCGCGAAACACTTCAACGACAGCAAAGCCCTGCGCAGCGGCCCCCTCCGCCAGCAGCTCGAGCACCTGCTCCGATTGCAGTCGGGCAGTCCGGACGCCGACGCGGCCGCGCTCCTCAGCGCCTGCGGCATCATCGAAAACCCCTACACCACGCACGCCGTGGTTTTCGCGCCGTTTGCCTACCGCACACGCGACGGCGAGTGGCTCGATTGGCCCTGCCGCCTGTGGCGGTGCGGTGAAGCGGCAATCCTCTCATGGAAAACCGTGCGCGGGCTCACCGCACTCCGCCTTGAAGAGCCCTGCGATACGCTGGTCACCAGCGAGAATGCGGCGCCCTTCCACCGGCTGGTGGAGACACACCGTCCCGCGCTCTACACGGCAGGCTACCCCAACGCCGCCGTCAAGACGCTGCTGCGCCATTTCGCGCACGCCAAGGTGACGGGGCTGCACTGGGGCGACACCGATCTCGACGGCTACCGGATCGCCGAGCAGGTCGCCCGCGCCATCCCGCTGCGACTGTACGTGCCGCCCGCGCCCGCAGCCGCTCTGCGCGAGCATCTCTTGCCGCTCTCGCCCGAACAGCGCCACCGCACGGAGCAATTCCTGCTCGACAACCCGGATTTTCCCTACCGCGCCGAACTGCGCCACACCTTGACGCATGGCTGGCTGGAACAGGAGCAATCCATCGATCTCTTTCCCTGAGCGCGCAGCACCGCCCGAAAACAGCGCATCCTTCCCGACGCCTCCTCCGGGGGTGTATTCAACAACGTTGAGCCACACCCCAAGGCAGGCCAAAGCGCGAAAAACACTTGCGGCGGTCAAGCTGTTACGGTAAAAAAGAACCGGATCAACAAAGCAAGGTAGGTCGCCATGCAAAAACTTTTCGGAACAGACGGCATCCGCGGACAAGCCAACCGGTTTCCGGTCAATGCGGAACTCGCCCTCAAGCTCGGCAAAGCGCTCGGCAAGCGCCTCAACGCCCACGGCTACGGCAGCGCGCGCGCGGTGATCGGCAAAGACACCCGACTTTCAGGCTACATGCTGGAAACCGCCATCACCAGCGGCCTGGTCTCCGCCGGATGCGATGTTTTTCTGGTCGGCCCGGTGCCCACGCCGGCCGTGGCCCACCTGACGCGCTCGCTCGCCGCCGACGTGGGGATCATGCTGACCGCCTCGCACAACCCCTACGATGACAACGGCATCAAGATCTTCAGCCCCCTCGGCTATAAGCTCGAAGACGAGGAAGAGGAAGACATCACGCGGCTGATCCTCGAAACGGACCTGAACACCGACGCCATCCGCAGCGACCAGCTCGGCAAAGCCTATCGTCTGGACGACGCGCGCGGGCGCTACATCGAGTTCGCCAAGAGCACCATCGCCAACGAGAAGCTCAGCGGCTTCAAAGTGGTCATGGACTGCGCCAACGGCGCGGCCTACGACATCGGCCCCTGGATCTTCCGTGAGCTGGGCGCCACGATCATTAAGACCGGCGTGTCCCCCGACGGGCTGAACATCAACGCGAATTGCGGCGCGCTGCACCCCGAAGGGATCGCCAAACTGGTCCAAGAGCACGGGGCGGACATCGGGATCGCCCTCGACGGCGACGCGGACCGCGTCATCTTCGCCGACGCCCACGGCCACATCGTGGACGGCGACCGCGTGCTCGCGGCCTGCGCCATCGCCTTCAAGAAACGCGGCTTGCTCGCCAACAACACGCTGGTGGTCACCAGCATGAGCAACCTCGGCCTGCACGACGCCATGCGCAAAAACGGCATCAAGGTGGAGCTCACCGACGTGGGCGACCGCTACGTCATCGACGCCATGCGCAAAGGCGGGCATTCCCTCGGCGGCGAAAAATCCGGCCACCTGATCTTCCATTCGCATGCCACCACGGGCGACGGCATCATCAGCGCGCTGCAGGTCATGCGCATGATGAAGGAAGAGGGCAAGACGCTCGCACAGCTCGCCGACTGCATGACCGAGTACCCTCAGAAACTCGTCAGCATTAAAGTCAAGGAGAAGAAGCCCGTCAGCGAGGTTCCCGTCTTGGCCGAAGCGATCAAAGCCTGCGAAGCGGAGCTGAAAGAGGCCGGCCGCGTGATCGTGCGCTATTCCGGCACAGAGTCCAAAATCCGCCTGCTCGTCGAGGCCAGCGAGTCCGCTCTGGTCGAGACCTGGATCGAGAAACTCACGCAGGCCGTTGCCGAAGGGCTGGGGGTGTGAGGAGAACGCCGGAAGTTACTTAATCATGACATCTGCACTTCACCAGCTCCAGTCCCGCGGCGTCGTCTTTCTCGCTCCGGAAACCGTCTACGTCGCCGACGACGTCGTCCCCGACCGTATCGCGCCGGGCGTCGTCATCCATCCCGGCTGCCGCCTCAGCGGCTCCGCGCTCTCCATCGGCCGCGGCTGCGTGCTCGGCGCCGAAGCCCCTGCGACCGTGGCGGACTGCCAGCTCGGCGCGGACGTGCATCTGGCGGGCGGCTTCTTCGAGCGGAGCACGTTCCTCGACGGCTTCAAGGCGGGCAGCGGCGCGCACGTGCGTCCCGGATGCCTGTTTGAGGAAGGATCCTCGATCGCCCACAGTGTCGGCGCCAAACAGACCGTGTTCCTGCCGTGGGTCACGGCCGGCAGCCTGATCAACTTCTGCGATGCGCTGATGGCCGGCGGCACGGGCCGCAAAGACCATTCGGAGATCGGATCCTCCTACATCCACTTCAACTTCACGCCGCATCAGGACAAGGCGACCGCCTCGCTCGTCGGCGACGTGCCGCGCGGCGTGCTGCTCAATCAGCCCGCGATCTTCCTCGGCGGCCAGGGCGGACTGGTCGGCCCGTGTGTCATTGAATTCGGCACCGTTATCCCCGCCGGCCAGATCTGGCGCGGCGACGTGACGGAGCCGGGACGCCTCATGGCGAAGCCCTCGTTCCGCAGCAATATCGACGCGCCCTACAACCCGCGCCAGTACCACGGCGTCCGCCGTGTGCTCCGCAACAACCTGCTTTACATCGGCAACATTGCCGCGCTCGACGTTTGGTACCGCGTGGTCCGTGCGCCGTTCATGCGGGCCGACCCCTTTCAGGCGGCGTGCCACGCCGGCGCGCGCCGCCGGCTCGCGGAGATCTTGGGCGAACGCCTCACCCGTCTGGATGAATTGGCCCAAAAAGTCTCGCAATCGCTCACCCTCGGCTTGCCGGACCCGGCCACCGAAGAACACCGCGCCTTTGTGGACGCCTGGCCTTCGCTGAGAGTATCGCTCGCCGGATTTGGTGCCGCCCGCGAGACCGCCGCGGTGCCCGCTCCTGTTTCTGATGTCCTTTCGGCGCTGCCCCCGACAGACTACCTGAAGGCCGTCCAATCGCTGTCATCCGGCGACGCCCGGACGCTCGCGGCTTGGCTTGGGGAGTATCCGTCCTCCGCCGTGGCGTTGCTCCGGACAGCGAGTTGAGACAACGCGTCATCACATGACTTTATCCGACCGTCCTTTTCTGCGCTGGGGCCTCATGCTGCTCGCGGCCGTTTCGGTTGCGCGCGCGGACCTCGCTCCTGCGCTCCGCCGACAGTTCTTTGCTGCGGCGGAACGGCACGACGATGGCGAACTCACGCGCTTGCGCGGCGAGATTGTGGCGGCACTCGGCAAACAGGCTGGCGTGCCCGAAACCGGCCTGAGGAAATATGTGCCCATCGATACCGCGCCGCCCTCTCTGGCCCATGTGTGCGACTGCTGGACCAACACCCTGCGTGACCTGGCCGGCCGTTATCCCTGGCAGAACGAAAAGTCCGGCAGGCGACCCCGTCCCCGCGCCATCGGACGCTGGGTGAGGGCGCTGTATCTGACCGGCGCGGCTGACAAGACAGCCAGCGCGGGTGCGGAGGCCCTGTTGGCGATTCAAGGCACGGACGGCGTTTTCGGATTTCCGGTTCCCGCTCCCGGCGAAAAGGGGCGCCTCGCCGTTTCCGCGCGCCGGCTGGTTTCCGTGCTGGAAAAACGCGGCGGAACGGTCATCGAGAAAGGCTACATCGTACAGGACGGGGGCACGGGCGAACTGAATTTCGACAACGGCGAAGCGGCGATGGCCCTGCTCACCGCTTATGCCGCAACAGGAAACACGGCATGGCTGGAGGCGGCGCGGCGCGCGGCGGAATGGGGGCTGCGCCAGCCGCTTGTGCCGAACTGGAATTACAATTGCTTTCACGGCTGGCTCGCCGCGCGCCTCTACCGGATCACCGGCGAAACGCCCTACCTCGAGGCGTCCGTCGCGCTCCTCCGCTACGGCGTGCTCGCAGGGCAAATGGACGACGGCAACTGGTTCGACGCCCACAATGCTTCGGCCCAATACCGCGCGGTGATGATCCGCGCCTGTCTCGAACTGCACCTCGCGCTCAAAGGCAGCGGACACCCCTACGCAGCCGAGCTCGAACAGAGGACCCGGCGGGCTTGCGACGCGCTCGCCCGCCAGACGCTCGAATGGGGATTTGACGCGTCGAAGGCGTGGGAGGCGCTCCCCGTGGATACGTTCAGCCTCGCCCTCATGGCCTTCGGCCCGGATCCGTTTTGGGAGCGTGCACTGAACGTGGAGATCAACGGGCTGCTGGCCCGACATCCCCGTCCGTTGCCGGAAAGCGTGGCGACCTATCTGCTCTACCGCTCGGGAAGGCGCGAGCCGGTCGTGCCCACGAAATAAAAAAGGGGCGACGGAATCCCGTCGCCCCTCCCGCTCTAAAACAGGTCCGTATTTGTTTTTCCTGTGATTAGAGAAGCTTCTTCACAGCGGCCACGATGTCGCGGTCGTGCGGCAGGAACGCGTCCTCCAGCGAGTACGCCTGCGGCGCGATGCCGTCCTTCGAGCCGACGCGCAGCACGGGCGCGTCAAGCGAGTCGAACGCCTCAGCCATGACGCGCGAGGCGATCTCCGCCGTAAAGCTGCCGATGTCCACGCAATGGCTGGCGACCACGCAGCGCCCCGTCTTGCGGACGGAGGCCAGCACGGTCTCCATGTCGAGCGGCACCAGCGACCGGAGATCCACCACTTCGGCGGAGATGCCGTCGGCGGCGAGCTGGTCGGCGGCCTTGAGCGCATCGTACAGCATGGGTCCCCACGTCACGATCGTGGCCTGATTGCCCGCACGCTTGATGTCGGCTTTGCCGAGCGGGACCAGGTATTCCTCTTTCGGCACGACCCCTTTGACGTTGTACATGATCTGCGACTCGACGAAGAGTATCGGGTTGTTGTCGCGGATGGCGCTCTTGAGCATGCCCTTGGCATCGGCGGGCGTGGCCGGGTAGACCACATAGAGGCCCGGGATATGGGTGAAGACCGACTCCAGCGTCTGCGAGTGCTGCCCGCCGTATCCCTTGCCGCCGCCCACGGAGGCGCGGTACACGAGCGGGACCTCGATGTTGGCGCCGGACATGTAGTGCCACTTGGCCGCCTGATTGGCGATCTGGTCGGAGGCCATCAGGCAGAAATCCATGTACATCAGCTCCACCACGGGACGCAGATCGGTCATGGCCGCGCCGACCGCCGTGCCGCAGATGCAGGCCTCGGAGATCGGCGAGTTGAAGACGCGGTCACGCCCGAAGGCCTCGGTCAGGCCTTTGGTGACTTTGAAAGCCCCGCCGTATTCGGCGATGTCTTCACCCCATTGCACCACGCGGTTATCGCGCTGCATCTCTTCGATCATGGCCTCTTTGATGGCGTCCTTGTAGGTGATCTGGCCATCGTCGGTCCGTTTGATCGCGGGGAGACTGCCTTCGAGTTTCACTTCGGCGAACTTCTCGGGGACCGTTTCCACGCGGGTGTCGGTGTACATGTACTTGATGACGTCGGCCGGGTCGGGATCCTTCGACCAAGCCGCCTTGGCGGCCATGCGGGCGTTACGGTCCGCGACCTTGGCCTTGAGATCGGCGAGCTTCTTGGCGGAAATGCATCCGGCCTCAAGCAGCTGTTTCTCGAACTTCGCGACCGGATCCAGCGTCTTCCACTCGGCCTCTTCCTCCTTGGTGCGGTACTCGTTGCGGGGATCGCCCAGCGAATGGCCGTAGTTGCGGTACGTGTCGAACTCCAACAGCACGGGGCCCTTGCCGCTGCGCGCAAGATCGGCGGCGCGGCGCATGGCGTCCATGCAGGCGAGGATATCCATGCCGTTGATCACTTCGGCGTACATGTTGTTGTCCGCGAAGCCGGCGGCGCGGCGCGCGACGGTGCAAACGCCGGCGACCTCGCCGTCGATGCGGCCCGTGAAGCCATAGTGGTTGTTGATGACCGCGTAAACGATCGGCAGGCCGAAGGCGTTATTCGTGTACGTCGGGTCGGTGAACTGGCCCATGGCGGCCCAGTTGAGCGCTTCCAGCACCACGCCGTTCGCGTAGGCGCCGTCGCCTGCGAAGCAGCAGGTGACCTTGCCGGTCTTGAAATAGCGGGCGCTCATGGCCGAGCCCGTCGCGATCGGGACGCCGCCGCCCACGATGGCGTTCGCGCCGAGGTGTCCGGCCTTAAAGTCGGCAATGTGCATCCCTCCGCCGCGCCCCTTGCAATAGCCGTCCTCTTTGCCGAACAGCTCGGCGATGGCGCGGTAGACATGGCCGTCGAGCGCCGCCTCGATCAGCTCCTTTTTCTTGGTCGAGGTGCAGGAGGGCACGCGGGCCTTCAGCTCTTCCACGCTCATGCCGCGGATGGCGGTGCAGCCCTTGGCCAGCGAGTCGCCGTGGCCGCGGTGGGTGGAGGTGATGAAGTCGTCGTAGCGAAGCGCCGCGCAGCAGCCGACCGCCGTGGCCTCCTGGCCGATCGACACGTGCGTGGGACCGCGATACTGATAGTCCTTGCAAGCGTCATAGGCGCCCGAACGCAGCTTGACGATCATCTCTTCGAACTCGCGGATCGTCAGCATGTCCTCCAGAACGTCGACCGCCTGCGCCGCCGTCAGATGGCCGGCGGCAATTTCGTCTTTCAGCGTGCCCTTGTACTGGTAGGCCGGAATCTTGCCGAGATTATACGTGGTGGGTTTGAAACTGGGCTTCAGCGTACTGAGGTAATTGTTGGTTGCCATTCTTAGTGTTCCTTGTGTTCGTTCGTGGCCAATCGTTCCCGATATCACACGAGAATCGTTTCGACTCCGGCGCGCTGGAACGCCTTCCTCTGCGCGGGGGGGATCTGTTTGTCTGAGATGAGTGCGGAAAGGGTTGAAAGTGTGCCGAAACGGACAAAGCTCGTCTTCCCGAATTTCGAGCTGTCCGCCAAAAGCACGGTGCGCGCTGCGCGCGCCATCGCCTGCTCCTTGGTAAAGGCCTCTGCCGGATCGGTCGTGGTCAGGCCCTGCTCCGCCGACACGCCGATCGTCCCCATGAAGGCGACGTCGAGATGCATCTGCTCCAACACGGCCCTCGTCAAAGGCCCCACAAAGGTCTGGCTGAGCAACCGGCATTCCCCGCCCGTGAGAATCATGCGCGGGCCGCCGTTGCTGAAAACCTGCGCCACGCGCAGCGAGTTGGTCACGACCGTGAGCTGCGTCTGCGTGGTCAAAAGACGCGCCAGCGCCAGAATCGTGCTGCCGCCGTCGAGATAAACGATGTCGCGCGGCCCGATCAGTTTGAGGGCCGCCTCGGCGATGCGGCCCTTCTCCGGCGCGGCCATCGAGGTCTTGTCATCGAAAAGCGGCTCTTCGTCGCGCCCCTCCGGGGCCATGGCGCCGCCGTGGATGCGCCGCAGCTCGCCGGACGCCTCCAGCGCGGCCAAGTCACGCCGGACCGTCGCGGCCGAAACGCCCAGCTCCGACGCCAGCTCCTCGACGCGCAGAATACCGCGCTCACGCAGAAAGCCCCTCAGCTTGCGCCATCTGGCCTCGGCCAGCTCTTTGGAAACCGCCTCGCTCATGTGTGTTCACTTATGCTCGCAATCGCGCACATTTAATCAAAACCGAGCACGCTACGCAAGCGCGAAAACGAGGCATGGAGCCGGAAAGAAACACGAGGAGGGCGGTCCGTGCTCAGCGCTTTGTTCCGCCCGCCAACAGATAGCCGCGATACGCCCAATATCCGATGTGCTCTTTGAGCACGGCAGAACTCTTGTTCAGGCAATCGGCGGTCGGCAGATAGTACGCAAGCATCTTGGGCGTCAGGGAACCGCGGGCGGTCAAGGCCTCATAGTCCGCCGCCGCCGGAATCACCTCCACCCCCATTTTTCTGAAGGTCATCGCCGACCGCCGCATGTGCCACGCCGAAGTCACGAGAAGCACGCGCTTGGCTTTCAAGCTTTTCAGCTTCTCTTTCACGAAAACGCCGTTCTCGAAAGTGTTCTTGCTCTCCGTCTCCAGGACGATCTTGGCGGGAGGCACGCCCAGGTCCATCAGGAACTGTTTCATTCCGGGGCCCTCCGCAACGCCGGAGAACAGGATGACAGGCGCCTTGCCCGCATGGTAACACCGCGCCGCATGCCAGCCGCGGTCGGCACCCGAGGAGAGCTCCGCGTAACGCGTGCAAGCGGTCGGCGGGGCGATGCCGCCGCCCAGCACCACGATCGCGTCCGCCCGGGGCAGCGACTCCACTTTGGCGGGAGGAAACCCGCGCTCCAACGCGCCGCCGAATAGAATCAGGAACCCGGGCGAAGACCAGATCCACAGCCACACGAAAGACGCGGCCAGAGTCCACAGGCCGCGCCGCGTCTGATCGCGCCACACCCCGTAGCCGCCCGCCAGAATACCCCCCAGCCCCAGCATCAGCGGGCTCAACAGCCACGTCACGAATTTCATCAGCGCGAACAGCATGTCCTCAGTCTCCGATGATCTTGACCAGCACGCGCTTGTTCCGCAGCCCGTCGAATTCGCCGTAGAAGATCTGCTCCCACGGCCCGAAATCCAGCCTCCCTTCCGTCACGGCGACAACCGCCTCCCGGCCCATAACCTGCCGTTTCAGGTGCGCGTCCGCGTTGTCCTCCGCCCCGTTGTGCGCATACTGGCCATGCGGTTTCTCCGGCGCGAGCTTCTCCAGCCAGCGCTCGAAATCGGCATGGAGGCCCCGCTCGTCGTCGTTGATGAACACGCTGGCCGTGATGTGCATCGCGTTGACCAGGCAGAGCCCTTCGCGGATTCCGCTCTCCCGCAGGCAGGCATCGACATCCGGGGTGATGTTCACATAGCCCCTCCGGCTGCCCAACTTGAACCACAGCTCCTTGCGATAACTCTTCATCACACCCCCGTTTTCTCAGCCCGCGCGACGCCTGCACAACCGCGGCAACGAACTAATCCGCTTTCTTCTCTTCCATCCGGCTGTTCGGATCAGACAAGACATTCTCCTCGCAGGCCCAGACCGACACCAGCACGCCCATCTTCTCCAACTGCTTCGCCACCCGCGCCTGCTTCTGCTTGTCCATCAGACACGTGATGATGACGCCGTCAATCCGATGTTCCGTCACGATCCCGGCGATCTCCTCAACGCCTCCCAACACATGGAGCCCCGCCACGATGCGCCCCTTCAAATGGATGTCGTCGTCAATGACACCGATCACCACGCGGTCATTCATGCCTGAACGCTCGGCCAGTTCGCGCAAGTAACTGCGGAACCGCAGCCCGCCGCCATACGCGAGAAAACGCAAGGTGTCCGTCTTTTCAAGCAGAACGCGCCGCTCCATCATCTGCATGAGACCGCTGATATAATCCCGCCACAGCCGGATGCCGGAGACCGGCAATACGGCCAGCGTCCCGAACATGACGGTGAAGCGGAGCATGTTCGGCTCATGCTCGTTGAACAGCCACACCAGCCCGAACCCCAATGTCGTCCCCGCCAAAACAGACATCCCCAACACCGCAAAATCGCGGATCTGCGCCCGCGCCCAGACGCGCCAATAGGTCTTTGTCGCCACCAGCGTCATAAACACCGGGACCACAAACAGCGGAAGGTTGCCGAGAAAATCATTCCGGCCCAACGGCATGTCCGCCAACCATCGCGCCGACATCCAGACCCCGCTCAGGGAGAAAACATCCAAAACAATGTAGAGGGGCACCAACAGCCCCTGCCGGATCGTGCCGCGCTTGCCTGACAGCAGCCGCCCGGTATCCCACAGCTCGACCCGCTCAAGATGCCGCACCACCACCGCGATCGCGATGATGAACGCGATCAGAAACAAACCGGGCGCCCGCCCCCTGAGGAGCGTCCCCCCGAGACCCACCGCCACCAGAACGGCGCTGATCGAATAAAGGATCATCGCGACCGAACGCTGGCTCATGGTGGCGCGCAAAAGGCGGTGATGCACATGCTCTTTGTCCGGCTGCATCACCCGCATGCGGGAACCGACACCGACAACGCCCTGCGGCAGCAGCGCCCTCACGGAGCGCCGCCAAATCGCCAGCATCGTATCGAAGATGGGGATCCCCATCGCCAGAAGCGGCATCCCCAGCGAGGCCACCAGTTCTTTCCGCGAACCGGTCATGAGCGGCAACGTCGCGACGCATAACCCCAGGAACATGCTGCCCGTGTCGCCCAGAAAAACCGATGCCGGGTGGAAGTTGTACCGCAGGAACCCCAGACAGGCACCCGCCAACACCAGGTACGGCAGGGTTGCCGCCGTATTGCCCGTAAAAAGCAAAGCCCCCGCAAGCCCCACCGAGGCGATCAGGGCCAAGCCCGTCGCCAAGCCGTCCAGCCCGTCGATCAAGTTAAACGCGTTGATCGCGCCGACGATCCAGAACACGGTCGCCAGGCAGTCCAGCCAAGGCGGAAAGGCCACCGCGATACCGCCCACATGCACGCCCGAAAGATAGAGGATCAACGCCACGGCCACCTGGCCGGCCAGTTTCACAACCGGCCGCAAGCCCAGCTTGTCATCGAGCAGCCCGACCGTCACCAGAACCCCCGACGCCAGCAGAAAACGCCCTTGCCAGAAATAAGGGAAATGCTGGCAGAGCGGAGAGCCGAGGGCCAGCACCAACGCGCCGAGCACCCCATGAAAGGCCACGAAAATCGAAAGCCCGCCGCCGCGCGGAATCGGGATTTTATTGATCCGCCGCGCGTCGGGCCGATCCACCATGCCGATCCTGCGGGCCGTCTCACGGAAGACCGGCGTCAGCACCAACGTGACCGCCAGAGCCCCGAGAAATGCCGCCGCATATTTAGCCCCGTCGGTCGTCATGCGGGCCAACACGCTCCCGGAATAATCGATCAGTTCTGTGACCCAATTCACCGTCATATCCAACCCTTCAGCGGTCCAGCAAGATGCGTGGACACAAATCCGACAAGAACCCTTCAAACCGCTCCATACTCTCAGGCGTTTGCAACTCCGAAGACACGCTGACCGCCACCATGACCCACCGGTTGATCTGGTTATGGACCGAGCGATCCCAAACATCCAAGAGGATCCGCTGCGTGTGCGAGCAGCATTCCCGTTCCCGGCTCAAAAACCAATAGACAAGACTGATCGTGCCCCCCCCCGCGCGCCTGGCGGTGATCTTGCGGACCAACAGCGTCTTGCCGCCGCTGAGGCGTAAAGGTGTCCGCTCCGCGTCTAACATGGCAAAACCCTGTGCCGGCAGACACAGTTCCGCGCGATGGATACTGTTGCGCTGCCGCCCGCCGATCACCACGCTCACCGCATACGCGAGCCCATCCACCGCCCGATAGTTCCGCTTGAGAATCACCGTGTCCTTGGGCAGGTCGGACTCCTCGCCCAGCGAGGCCTTGTGCAACGCCCCGCCGCAAGACGGGCAGACATATCCCTCCGCCCCGCCCCGTCCTTTTTTGGCCAGGGCCTGCTCTTCGGTCACCTCCAGACACTGCGGGTTGTGGCAGAACCACGGCACATCGCCCACGAAATCGGACACCTTCTCCGGCAACGCTTCCGCAACAAAGGAAGCCGAGTCATACACCGCCGCCGGCATCGACAGGTTGGCGGTAAAGACGGCCACCCCCAACGCACACACACCGACGACGATGCCGACGCCTTTCCATCCCGTGCGCGCCGCCCCGCCCGCGACCGCTTCACCAGGCCGTTGTTCGCCCTCGCCCACCCACGGCAAAAGCCGTTCCAAAGCCGGTCCGAACGCCTGAATCCACTCGCCCGTCTTGATCATCAGCAGCACGCCCACCAGAAAAACCACATACCCGGAATAATCGTGATAATATCCCGTCGCCGCTTCTTGACCGAACCCCATGGCGACCAGACAGATCGACATGATACGGGCCATGTTGCCGATCATCGCGATCGGCAGCGAGCAGAAGAACAGCGCCCATTTCCTGAGCACCGTCTTCTGCGTAAAGTACGCATAAGCCGCGGTCAGCGCCATCAGCGCGAACAGCGAGCGGATGCCGCTGCAGGGGTCCGCCACATCCACGTTAAACTCCGCCCCCGGCACACGCGAAAACAGCGCCGTCCCCGAACGTTCAACCGCCACACCCACGCCGTTTAATATCCCGGTGGCCAACGAGGAGGACAGGATCCGCAGATGGATCGTGAAGAAATCGATGAACGACGAGACCGGTATCGTGAACGCCAAATAGGCGGCGGGGAACCGCATCAGCCGCCCGACGCCGCGGCCCCAGAACGCGTACGGCACCGCCCACACCAAACCGATGAATGAGACCTGCTCCAGCCGCGACTGTCCGCCGCGCCCGCCGAACCAGGCGATCACCAGGAACAGCGCCACCCACATGGCCCCGCGCCAGCACGGTTCTCCCGCCGCGGCGCGAAGGGCCTTGCGCTGGGCCCACAGCACATACAGACTGACGAACGGCACCAGCCAGCCGTGCGACATGTCCTCCAGCGGCGACGCGAACATGACCATGGTGAAATCGATCATGTACCGGTAGTTGAACCCGGCCGCGACCGCCATCACCGCCAGCGCCAGCCAGCGCGACATGCCCGTGCGCCAGTTCATCAGGCCTCCGTCCTTTCAACCAAGCCCTCGACCGCCAAAGCCAACGTCGACATCACCTGGCGCACGGCCGCACGAACCTTTTCGGCGTCCAGCCCATCCGAACTCACCGTCTGGCAGACCGACAACATCGCCGCCACGCTTTTGGGCTCCGCCTCCCGGATCTTGCTCACAAAGATCCGCGCGTGCCCCGTCTTATAAGCCGACCGCTCGCTCACATCCAGCTCTTCAAACAGCTTCTCGCCCGGGCGGATGCCCGTGAAGACAATCGGGACATCCTCATGCGGGCGCAGCCCGGACAGCGCGATCATCTCTTCAGCCAATTCGACGATCTTGACCGGCTCGCCCATATCCAGCACAAAGATCTCCCCGCCCTGCGCCAATGCCGCCGCCTGCAGCACGAGCGACACGGCTTCAGAAATCGTCATGAAATAGCGCTTCATTTCGGGATGGGTGACCGTCACCGCATCGCCTTTTCTAATCTGCTCGCGGAAGAGCGGCACCACCGACCCGGACGAGTCGAGCACGTTTCCAAACCGCACCGCAGAGAAACGCGTCTTTCCCCGCCGGCTCAGCTCCTGCAACGCGATTTCCGCCAGCCGCTTGGTCATGCCCATGACCGACACCGGCTTCACCGCCTTGTCCGTCGAAATGAAAACGAAGCGCTCCACCCCATATTCGACGGCGGCCTCGCCCAGCCTCCGCGTCGCCAGAACATTGTTCTTCACCGCCTCCGACGGGTTCTGCTCCATCAAGGGCACATGCTTGTGCGCCGCCGCATGGACCAGAATCTGCGGCTTATACTGGCAGAGGACCGCGTCCATCCGACGCCGGTCGCCGATGTCGGCCAGAAGCGCCACCACCGGCGTCTCAACGCCCAGCTTCCGGACCTCGCGCTCGATCTCATACAGCGCGTTTTCCGAGCGTTCCACCATCACCAGCTGTTCCGGCCCCGCGCGCAAGATCTGCCGCACCAGCTCGCTGCCGATCGTTCCGCCAGCCCCGGTCACCAGCACGCGCTTCTGGCTGAACAGCTCCACGACCGCGCGGCCGTCCGGCGAGGTTTCTTCGCGGCCCAAGAGGTCAGCCACATCGACGTTGCGGATCTTCGAGGCGGTCAGGCTGCCTTCGATCAGCTCGTAATAGCCGGGCACGATCCGCGCCGGCACGTGCGCGCGCTCGCACAACCGGACCACCCGTCGGATCACGTCGCGCGGGACCCGCGCCATCGAGACAATCACCTCTTCCACCGCGTGTTTTCGCACCATCGCGGGCAGATCGTCAATCCTGCCCAGCACGGCATGTCCCTGGATCTTGGCATGCCGTTTAGCCGGATCATCGTCCAGAAAACCGACCACCGAGATCCGGCGTCCGCCTTGGCGCCGTAGTTCGCGCGCCACCAGATTCCCAGCCGAGCCCGCGCCCACCAGCAACACCCGCCGGACGCGTCCGCGCTTCACCGCCTCCC
>CAZOIS010000101.1:0-15710 GCA_964579865.1 uncultured Lentisphaeraceae bacterium
GGCAGCCATTGTGCGGAATCGGCGTGCAATCCTTGATCAGCGTGACGTGAATGCCCGCGGACTGAATCGCCCGCACGGCGGACTCGCGTCCCGCGCCCGCGCCCTGAACCCTGACTTCAACCTCATGCATGCCCTTCGCGATGGCCTGACGGGCGGCATCCTGTGCCACCATCGTCGCGGCGAACGCGGTGCACTTGCGCGATCCCTTGAACCCGGCCTTGCCGGCCGAACTCCAGGCGATCACGCCTCCGCGGGCGTCAGCGATTGAAACCAGCGTGTTGTTAAAGGTCGAACGGACAAAGGCGATACCGGCGGGAATCGACTTCCCCTTGCCTTTTTTCTTGGCGGCGTCGGCGACCTTGGCGGGCTCCTCGCCCGCGGCCATCACGGCGTCCGCCTCACTGATGACCGGCTGCTCGGGGGCAGCGGTCTGCTCTTCTTTTTTTACAGCTTCTTCGCTCATGCGTCTTCAGCCTTAAAATGCTTGGCGGGCTTGGCACCCGACCTCCTGCGAGAGAAGGTCAGCACCACGCCAGCGCCGGGTTATTTGGCAGGAACAGCAGCCTTGATGGCCGCGCGCGCCGTCTTATCACGAACCGCACCCACCGTACGTTTGCCGCCCTTGCGGGTCCGCGCATTGGTACGGGTCCGCTGACCGCGGACCGGCAGGCCGCGCTTGTGGCGCAAACCGCGATACGTTCCGATACTGATCAAACGGCGGATGTTCTGCGAAACCTCGCGGCGCAGATCGCCCTCGACCCGGTAGTTGTCCTGAATAAAAGCCACAATCTGGCGGATCTCGTCCGGGGTCAGATCGTCGGCTTTCTTGGCCGGGTCGACTTTGCAATGCTCGACCACGTCACTGGCCCGCTTGGGACCGATTCCGTGAATATACCGGAGCGCGTACTCGACGCGCTTTCTGCCCGGAACATCCACACCCATCAATCTCGGCATGGTTGTCTTCTCCAGTTAACCCTGACGCTGCTTATGGCGGGGATTCGTACAAATAATGCGTACGACGCCCTTGCGGCGTACCACTCGGCAACGCTCACAAATGCGCCGCACTGAACTGCGAACTTTCATGGTCTTTTTCTTTCCTCGTTCAAAAAAGGTTTTGGATTTAACCAAAAGTCCGTCACCTTGTCTACCCTAAAAGTTTGGAAAGTTCTCTATGCCAGCGTCAGAACTTCCACACTTTCTTCAAGCACGGCCACGGTGTGCTCGAAGTGCGCGGACGGTTTCCCGTCACGCGTTACTACCGTCCACTTGTCGTCCAGCACGACCACCTCCGGACGCCCGAGATTCACCATCGGCTCGATCGCCAACGTCATCCCCGGCTTCAGGACAGGGCCGCGCCCCGGTTCCCCGTAGTTCGGTATTTGCGGATCTTCATGGAGGTGACGCCCCACGCCGTGACCGACAAACTCCCTCACCACCGAACAACCGGCAGCCTCCGCGATGCTCTCGACCGTATGAGAGACATCCGAGAGACGAACCCCCGGCTTCGCCACGGCCAGTGCCGCGTCCAAAGCCCGTCTGGTCGTCTCCACCAACCGGATCACATCGGGATCCGTCACGCCCACCATCACGGTGGTCGCCGAATCCCCATGGAACCCCTTGTAATACACCCCAACGTCAAGGCTCACGACATCGCCCGGCAGGACAACCCTCCGCCCGGGAATGCCGTGGATCACCTCATCGTTGATCGATATACAAATCGCACCTGGATACCCCCGGTACCCGAGAAACGAAGGCTTGGCCTTCATCCCCTCGATGATCCGCCGGGTCAACGCGTCCAGCTCGCCTGTCGTCACCCCCGGTTGAACCGCCGCCGCCACCTGGCGCAGGACCTCCGCGGTCATCCTGCAACTCGCCCTCATCGCATCCAGTTCGGCCGCACTTTTCAACGGGATCTTCATCATAACACTTGCCTGACCCGCTCAACGATTCCGTCAATCGGGCCCGTGCCGGCCACCCGCCGCAACACGCCTCGCGCGCCGTAGAAATCAATCAGCGGCACCGTCTGAGCCTGATACACCGCCAGCCTGTTCTTCACGGTCTCCGGATTGTCGTCCTTCCGGACGATCAAACCGGTCCCGCACACGTCGCAGACGCCTTCCTGACGTGGCGGAATATTCGTCACGTGATACCCGGCCCCGCACTTGGGACAGCCACGACGCCCCGCGATCCTGTCCACCAAAATCTCGTCCGCCACCTCCAGCAGCACCACCGAGGAAAGCGTCGCGCCGCACCGCGCAATCGTCTGGTCCAGAATCTCGGCCTGCACCACCGTCCTCGGAAAACCGTCCAGCAACAGCGTACACTCGCCTTTGATGCCCGCCATCAGATCGGCGATCATCTGAGCGATGGTGTCGTCCGGGACCAACTCGCCACGCTTCATGTACCCTTCCGCCGCAATGCCCGCCGGCGTCTGACGTTTCACGGCGTCACGCAACAGATCCCCACTCGAGACATGCCTGAGCGTACTGTCCGCTGCGAGTAAACGACCTGCAACCGTCCCTTTACCAGAGCCCGGCGCCCCTAGAAAAACGACTATTTTCATTGCGAGTTATGAAGTTTAGCAAATGGGGCCGCGCCACGCAACCGCTAAAATGGGGAAAACGTGAAGAATCAGGTCATGCGCGTGACTGGTTTTGTTGGGGCAGGATTAAATGCACGGCCGAACCCAAAAAGCGAAGGGGCGCCTTTCGCGGTGCCCCTTCGCGTTCGCTCCGATTGAAACCTGCCAGCTGGCCGACCTCAGTACTGCACGACCGCCAGAGGCTGGCCCTTGGCCACGACCGCCCCGTGCTCGACGAGGAACTTCACCACCTTCAAGGTCTTGTCGGCCTTGATCTGGTTGAAGAGCTTCATCGCCTCGACGATGCAGAGCGCGTCGCCGGCCTTCAGGCTATCGCCTTCCTTGGCCAACTCGGGCTTGCCAGGCCCCGGCGAGCGGTAAAACGTGCCGTTGAGCGGCGCGTTGATCGTGGGGCCGGCCACAACCTCGGCCTTCTTCTCGGCCGCGGGCGCGGCCGCAGGAGCAACAGCCGGAGCCGCCGCAGGAATCTCGGGCAGCGCGACCGGCGCGGCGCCCGCCGCAAAGCCCAAGCGGCTCGCGAGGCCCGCGACCAGCTTGCCGATCTCGGCGAACTTCAGCGTCTCGTCGGAAGGCGTCGGGGCCGGAACGGCCTCGGCCTTCGGCGCAGTGGCTTCGGCCTTTTTCTGGCCGGCGCCTTCGAGGTCGGCGGGAATCGGATCGCGCTGATCCGCCGGCTTGGCGCGCCACTTAAAGTAACCCAGCGCCACTTCCGGAAACAGGCAGTACGAAAGGATGTCCTCCTCCTTCTCGACCAGCTTGGCCTCGATCTGCGCGGCGGCATCGGCCAAGCCGGGTTTCAGCAGGTCGGCCGGACGGCAGGTCACCTGCTTCTCGCCGTTCAGAATCTTCTTGGCGAGTTTGGCATCGATCGGCGCGGGCGAGCGGCCGTACAGGCCCTTCACGTAGTCACGCGTCTCCTGTGTGACCATCTCGTAACGCTTGCCGGCGAGCACGTTCAGCACGGCCTGCACGCCCACGATCTGGCTGGTCGGCGTGACGAGCGGAGGGAAACCCATGTCGGCGCGCGTGCGCGGCAGCTCTTCCAGCACTTCGGGCAGGCGGTCCAGCGCGCCCTGCTGCTGCAGCTGCGAGCGGAGGTTCGAGATCATGCCGCCCGGGATGTGGTGTTCGAGCACGTCCGCATCCACGGATTCGCCGAGGCCGGTCGAGGGCTCGCGGGTCTTTTTGAGCGTTTTGAAGTGCGCGTTGGCCTTCGCAACCATCTGATGGTTCAGGCCCGTGTCGTAACCTTCGGCCTCAAGAATCGCCACCAGCGTCTCGGTGGGCGGCTGCGAGGAGAAGCCCGACATGGTCGAAACCGCGGTGTCGACCGCGCCCGCCCCGGCCTTGACCGCCGAGAGGTACATCGCGACGGCCATGCCGCTGGTCATGTGCGAATGCACCTGGACCGGGACCTTGACGCCTTTGACCAGCGCCGCGATCAGGCGGGTCGCCGCGGCCGGGGTCAGAATGCCGGCCATGTCCTTGATGCAGAGCGTATCGATGCCCATCGCCTCTTGCTCTTTGGCGATCTGCACGAAATTCTCGACCGTGTGCACGGGGCTGTAGGTGTAGCAGATCGTGCCCTGGGCATGGCCGCCGTATTTCTTGACCGCCTTGATCGCCTTCTCAAGGTTGCGGGTGTCGTTCAGCGCGTCGAAGATGCGGAAAATGTCCATGCCGTTCTCGCACGCGAGCGCGATGAACCGCTCCAGCACGTCATCCGGATAGTTCTTGTAGCCGAGAATGTTCTGGCCGCGCAGCAGCATTTGCAGCGGGGTCTTTTTGCAGACCGACTTGAGCTGGCGCAGGCGCTCCCACGGATTCTCGCGCAGGAAGCGCAGGCAGACGTCGAACGTCGCGCCGCCCCAGCACTCGAGCGAGTAATAACCCGCATTGTCCACCTCTTCGGCGATCGCGAGGATGTCGTCCGTACGCATGCGTGTCGCCCAGAGTGACTGGTGCGCATCGCGCAAGGTCGTATCGGTGATTCGGATACGGGGTTTCGCGTCAACCACAGCAGAGGTTGCTTTCTTTGTGTCAGCTTTTTTCATAAACGGAAGTTTCTCCAGTGCCCATTGGGGCAAAACAGGTCGCTAATTGTGACATTTTTTGAAAATTTGTCACGTTTGATTTTTCATCCCTATCCCGCGCGTCCGCCGCAGGCGCTTCCCGTCAGGCCGGCGGACGCTCCAGAAACTGACAGACGCCCCCTATGCGCCGAGCCAGCGCGGTCGCGCACAGGGAAGTCTGGCCCTCAGCCAGCGCCGCGGCATCGCCGGCCGCGCCGTGCACCCACACCGCCGTTGCGGCCGCCCACACCGCATCCATGCCCTGCGCCCACCACGCCCCGACCATGCCCGCCAAAACATCGCCCATGCCACCGCTCGCCATGCCGGGGTTTCCCGTGCGGTTCAGCCACGGGACGCCGCCCGGTGCGCAGACCAGCGTGCCTGCGCCCTTGAGCACCGCGACCGCATGATACCGGTCCGCCAACCGGCGTACCGCCGCGAGCCGGTCGCTTTGAATCGCCTGCCCGGTCACACCCAACAGCCGCGCGGCCTCGCCCGGGTGCGGCGTGATGACCAGCTGTTGGCCCTCGCGCGGCCGCCAACCGTCCGCCTCCAAGGCCGCCAGGACATTGAGGCCGTCCGCGTCCAGAACAAGCCGCCCCGCATAGGATGCGAGCAGCTGCGCGATCAGGGCGCGCACGCGTTCGGACGCGGTCATGCCGGGCCCCGCCACGACCGCGTCAAACCCGTTCATGTCCATTCCCCACGCCTTGATCGCCTCGATGGAAAGGTCGCCCGCCGGGGTCTCCAGCACATGCGTCATCGCCTCTGGCACCCACGTCGCCGCCGCGCAGGCGCTCTGCGCAGGCACCGCCAAGGTGACAAGCCCGGCGCCGCTCTTGACCGCGCCCAGCGCCGCCAGGACCGGCGCATGGGCAAACCCCGCCGCACCGCCCAGCACGCAGAGATGCCCGAACCCGCCCTTGTGCGCCGCCCACGCGCGCCGGGTAAACGTCCGCTCCAGCTCGGGCCTCGCGATCAGCCGGCACGGCGTGTCGGCGGCGCCCTGATCGCAGACCTCATCGGGAATCCCGATGTCCGCCACCGCCAAATGCCCCGCCAAGCGTGCCTGGCCGTCATTCAGAAAACAGCGCTTGGGCCGTGCGAAGGTCACGGTGACATCCGCCTGCACGACAGCGCCGGACGTCTCCCCCGTGTCGCCGTTCATCCCCGACGGCAGGTCGGCCGCCACCACCACCGCATGCGGCCGCATGCGGTTGATCCAGCGGATCGCCTTTTCCGCCGCGCCCGCCGGCGCGCCGGCACACCCGGTCCCCAACACGCCGTCGACGATGACGCCGTGCCGGACCGCGGTTTCGGAAAACATCGCGACGTCCTCGGCCCAACTCTCCGCGGAAGCCAGCACGACATACGGCACCCCGACAGTCCGCATCTCGTCCCAGGCCTCGCGCGCAGCGCCCTTGAGCGTCGCCGGGACGCACGTCATCACCACCTGGACCTGAAAGCCGTCCTCGTACAGGCAGCGCGCCGCCACGCACGCGTCGCCGCCGTTATTGCCGTGTCCGGCCACCAGCAGGACACTTTTGACGCCGCGCAGGGCCGCCACGGCCTCGACAGCGCGAGCCAGCGCCGCCCCGGCGCGGGTCATGAGGACCATGCCCATGCCGGCGTTGTCGGCGATCGCGGCGCGATCAGCCGCACGCATCTGTTCGACCGTCAGGAAACGCATAGCTTCTCTCCGCTGTTCGACCCGCGACCGAGACCGGCCGCAATCTTCTCAAACCGCTCGGCCGCGTGACGCACAAACGCGCGTTTCTCCTGATACCGCCCGGGATAGAACGCGCCTTTAAACCCCGCCATCACCAGCCGCTTGAATGCGGCCAGGTCGAGATCGCAGGCGTCGGACACCAGCGCGAGCTCGCGGTTGATGTTCGTGTGGGACACCAGCGTGTTGTCGGTCGCAACCGCGACGGCCATGCCGTAGCCGAGCATCCGTTTGACGGGATGCTTGCGGATATCGCCCGCCAGTTCGGGAATCGTCTGAAGATTGCTGGTGGGGCAGACCTCGATCGTCACACGCATGGTCGCGATATACTCCGCCAGCGCATCGACAAAGCCCTGCCGGTCGGTGATCGACGGATCACGGATCAGTTCCGGCGAAAAGAGAAACGTGCCGTGTCCGATGCGTTCGGCGTGGCAGCGCGCGATCGCCTCGTAGATCGACTCCGGCCCGTACGCCTCCCCCGCATGCACGGTTTTACGGATGAAATGGTGGTGCGCCTCCTCGTAGGCGGCATAGTGATGTCCGGCCGGATAACCGACTTCTTCGCCCGCGAGGTCGAATCCCATCACGGGCACGCCGTACCGATCGCGCGCCACCACCGCGGCGCGGACCGCCTCGCGCGAAGCGATCGCGACCACCTCCTTGTGCGCCATGCCCGGCAGCACGTCGAGCAGGCGGTCGAAATAGGCCCCCATTCCCCGCCCGAAATTCCGCATCGCGCAGCAGATGATCGCCCATTCGAACGGGATGTCGCCCCCTTGCCGGACCGCGTCTGAAGCGTTATGCCGGCGCGCCGCACGGGCAAGGCCGTCGCCGACCGACTTAAGCGCCTGCACGCACGCCTCGCCGGTGGACACCAGCAGCTGCGGCGCAAACCGCACCTCCAGATAGCGCACACCCTGCGCGAGCGCGTCTTCCGCCATCTCGCACGCCACGCGCTCCATCGCCTCGAACGTCAGCAGTACCGCGCAGGTGTACCGGAACCCCATGAGATATTCCGGCAAGTCTTTGTAACCCGGCTTGAACACCAGCGCGTTCAGCCCGGCCTCCTCGTAGGAGGGCAACTCCACGCCCTGTTCGCGAGCCAATTCGATCAGCGTCGAGAGGCGCAACGCCCCGTCCAGATGCGCATGCAAGTCGCTCTTGGGAACAGCCTGTATCAGCTCGCGAGCAATCATCGCCCCCCCCCCTCACGCCGAAGCGGGAATCAGTTCAGGACGCCACCGACTCAAAAAACAGATGGCGTATCCCCTGAAGAACAGGTAATACGGCAACAGCATGACCACGCCGAAATAGGGCAGGAGCAAGGGAATGAACCCGATGCAGCACGTCAGCAGGCCGAAGGCGATGATCGCGAATCCCGCCGCCGTGGCGCAGGCGACCCCGCACGCGAAATATCCCAGGACCGCAAAGGGGTACTGGTTGCACAACGCGAAGACCACCAGCCACGCGCGTGACGCCGTAACCCCGTGCCAATACATGACCGGCACGACAAAGGCTTTCGCCAAATGGGCAACGAGCTGAACCACCAGCCCCAGCAGAACGGTCGCCGTCACACAGCCGATCGCGGGGCCCGTCAGCGCCACGCTCCATGCCTTGCCGGCCGCCATGTAGGGTTTCAGGATCCACGCGTACGCGAATGCCGTATCGAGCGCGATCAGCAGGAGCGCGATCAGGAAAAAGTAAAGGCGCCACACGAACAGCTCGTGACCGGCCGCGCTCGACGCCCACCAGCACTGGCTGATCGTCGCGTCCGGACGATACCAGCGGTGCAAAAACATGAAATCGCCGCGCGAACGCAACTTGCAGAATAGAACGGCGAACAGCAGGCCGAACGCCGTCGCGCCGATGATGAAGGCCAGCTCCGTACCCCCCAGCGACAGCGTCCAGAGTTTGTCCAGCGCGTGATCGATCCGCTGTTTCAGCACCGTGGAGTCTGGGCTTCCCGTCCCGTTGAAATTAATCGAGGACTGGGTGCCGATGTAGGCCAGCCAGGCGCAGAAGCCGATGCTGAACCAACGCGTGATGTCGAACGGCCTGAGCAGCACCGTCACCATCCGCGCGAACGCCTGCGCGGCGGCCGCCAGACACGAGGGCCGGGCACCGGTGACGCCCACGAGCGGCACGTCGGGGCTCGCGCTCCCTTCCGGTTCCGGCGGCACCGGCGGCACGCCGGCCTCGAACAGCTCGCGGACCTGCCCCGCGTTACGCCATTCGGGGCCGAACTCGGGCTGCCACACCAGATCGAGCGCCTTGATCGTCCCGGCCAGCGCCAGCGCGCGGAGCTCGTCGAACTCGACCGGCCCGTACCGAACGCCATCCACCGCATAGTACCACTTCTTGTCCATATGCCTCCCGGATCAACCGCAGACCAGCGACCCCGTCAACTCGCGCACCGAGCGCATCCCGTGCCTCTCGAGGTAGGCCGCGATGCCGTCGGCCACGCGCAAAGAGGTCGACGGATCGATAAAATTCGCCGTCCCGACGGCGACCGCCGTGGCACCCGCGATCAGGAACTCGATGGCCTGCTCGGGCCCCATGATCCCGCCCATGGCCAGAATCGGCACCCGGGCCGCCTGGGCGGCTTCCCAAACCAGCTTCACCGCGACCGGATGGATCGCCAGCCCCGAGAGGCCGCCCACCTTGTTCGCCAGCACCGGCCGCCGCGTCTCGATATCGATCACCATCGCGGGCAACGTGTTGATCAACGCCAACGCATCGGCCCCCGCCTCCTGCGCGGCACGCACGAACACCTTGATATCGGGAACGTTCGGCGCCAGCTTCGGCATCAGCGGCAGCCGTGTCGCGTGCCGCACGGCGGTCACCAGCGACGCCACCGTGCGGGGATCCGTGCCGAACGCGTGGCCGCCCTCCTTCACGTTCGGGCAGGAGATGTTCAGCTCCAGCCCCGCGACGCCCTCGACATCGCTCAAGCGGCGGGCCACCTCGGCATACTCGTCCTCGCGCGTGCCCCAGATATTGACGATCACCGGCGTCCCCGTGCTCCGCAGAAAAGGCATGTAGTCCCGCACAAAGCCTTCCACGCCCGGCCCCTGCAGCCCGATCGCGTTCACCATGCCGCAAGGGACCTCCACGTGCCGCGGCAACGGGTTGCCCGGCCACGCCTGCAGGCGAATTCCTTTCACCGTGATCGCCCCGAGCTTCGACACGTCGACCAGATCGGCATACTCTTTCCCGTACCCGAACGTGCCCGACGCCACGGCGACCGGATTCTTCATGCGGATACCGCCCACGTCGACACTCAAATCCACATCACGCATAGCTTGTCCGTTTTCGCGTTTCATGTCACCACACAATCTCACGGGCTTCAAAAATGGGGCCGTCGTGGCAGACCCGCCCGATCCACTCCGTGCCGTCCTCGCGCCTCAGATTCTGGACGCAGGCCAGACACGCGCCCACGCCGCACACCATGTGCTTGTCGAGCGACAGCCAGCCGCGGAACCCTGCGGCGATCGCGCGCTCGCCGACCGCCCGCAACATGCCGTCCGGCCCGCACGCATACAGTTCCGCGCCCTCGCCGGCCTCTTTCAGTCGCGCGATCTCCTGGTCGAGCAGCACGGTCACCAGCCCCTTCGAGCCCCGCGACCCGTCCTGCGTCGCGATCCCGACCGGCCATCCCAGGCGCTCGAACTCTTCGACCGCCAACACGTCATCAGCCGTACGGCCGCCGGCCAGCACCACGCCTTTCTTTGCCATGCGTCCGGCAAGAAAACGGAGCGGCGCCACGCCATACCCGCCGGCCACGAGTATCGGCACCCCCTTCGGCTCCAGCGGAAACCCGTTGCCCAGCGGTCCGATCACCTGCACGGAGTCGCCTGGAAGCAACCGGTTCATCCGCTCCGTACCGCGCCCCACCGTTTTGTAGAGGATCTGCAAGACCCCGTCACCCGCGCCGAAGATGCTGAACGGGCGGCGCAAAGCCGTCTGCTCCAAACCCGGCACGCGCACGTGCACAAACTGGCCCGGGCGGGCCTGAGACGCGACCGGCGCCGCATCCAGATCGAGCGCCCAATATCCGGCCGTCAGCGGAATCTGCCGGATCACTTTACTGTTCACATCCTTCATGTCCAAACACTCCCTGTCACTGTTGCGCCCCGGCGGACGGCGAGACGACCTCCTGCAAGGTCGGCGGCAGCGGCGGCCCCTGCGGCGAAATCTCGCTCTGGGCCTCAATGAAGTCGACGCGGGCGCGCACGCGCTTGATCTCCGCGTTGACGATCGCCGCCGTTTCCATCTGCCCCTCCACCGTCAGCTTCTTCTGCAGCTCCTGAAGCTTCTTGACATACTTCTCCGTCGTGTTGACCACGCCCTCGGCGCGGCTGCGCTTGTGCTCCTCGCGCAGCAGAAAGTATTTCTTCTGAAGATCCGCAAGCGCGGCCGGCTGCATGACGATGTTCCGCTGCGTGATGGCGCGGTCCGCCTCGAAACGGCCCACCTCGTCCCTGACGCTCTCCCAGCCGCCGAAGTCTCCGGCGCGCTGGAACTTGTCCATCAGCTCCGTCAACCCGGCGACATATTTATCGGGCCACTGGGTCACCTTCTCCGCGGCCACGCGCTCGACCTCGCCCAGCTCTTTCTCGAAGACGTCGCGCATCTTGGCGACTTCCTGCACCCGGTTCTCGGCCGTGGCGGCCAGCAACATCTGCGGCGCGGTCTCCGGCTCCGATGCGCCCGACGTCGTTGACGCGGACAGCACGGCCTCCGCGGCGAGCAGGGTCGGCGAACCCCGCACACGCCGGATCTCGGCGTTCACGACCGAGGCCAAGTCCATCTTGCTCTCCTGCGTGTAGGTCGTCTGCATGTCGGTCAAGTCATTGACATAGCGTTTGCTCAGCGTTACCAGCTTGCGGCTATGCAGCAACCGCTGATCCGACAGCATCTGACGATATTTGTTCTTGAGCACGCTCAGGTCTGACAGATCCTCGCCGGACGGCTCGTTCATCTGCCTCGTCTCGTCAAACCGCTTGCGTTCGGACTGGATCACCGCCCATCCTTCGAAATCGCCCGCCGTACGCCGACGCTCCATCAGCAAGTCCAGTTCGCGCAGATATTCGGCCGGCCACGCCCGCAGGAAGACCGCCTGACTGTCTTCGATCTCGGCCAGCTGCCGCACATATTCCTGCTGCTTCTTGTTCAGCGCATCCGGCTTGACCACGTCGCCGTCCACATCTTTTTCCTCGGCCGCCGGCACGGCATCGAAGCGTGCGGGAAGCGCGGCCTCATCGCCGAGCCAGAAACGCGCGTACGGCCGCAACGGCGCGGCCAGCCCCCCTCGGCTATACACCCAGAGCCCGGGGCGGTAAAAAAGTTTGGCGCCGCGCCCGAACGTCCCCTTCGTGGCCTTCGCGGCAATCGGCAGGCTGAGCAGGTAGAGCATCGCGACGCCCAGCACGATCGCGCACACGCCCAGCACGTCCGCCATCACGGCATGCAGCCGGATCGCCCGCCGGACATCCAGCACCTCGGGGTGGTCGGGCAGCACGTCGAGCAACCCGTCGCAAATCCGGGAGGCGGACTGCCATTCGTGGTTTTTCAACGCCTTGCGGGCCCGCAGCAAGTCGCGGCGCAGTATCAGCTCCGGCATCTGCTGCGACTCGCCCTCGAAGCTCAGCTTGTCGTCCGACATTTCCCGGTACTGCTTGATGAAGGCTTCCGCGCGCTCGTAGTTCTCGGCACGGATCTCCATCGGAATCTGCTCTTTCAGCTGCTCGCGCCGTCGGATATTCTTCTCCGCGAGATCCCGCAACTCGGCCACCTCCGTCAGGATCCGGCGCCCACTCGGCCCCGCCGGCTCAAAACCGTGGACACGGCCGGCATAGGAGATCACCCGTTCAAAGCGGTGCTGGTCCAGCTCCTCCCGCATCTTTTTCAGCAGCAGCAGCACGGACTCGTAGGAACGCGCATCGGCCCCGCAGTTGCCGCAGTACTGCACCCCGACGAACGTTTCCGCGCCGCACTCGGCGCACGTTTCGGAGCCGTCCCAGCCGCATTCGGCGCAGAACTTGAGCGAAAGCGGATTGACCGCGTCGCACCATTTGCACCGCCACGTGGTCCGGACCGTCGGCGTCTCCACGCGCGTCTTGGTCAGCACATGCGACAGCGCCTCGTTGAAGGCCGAAGCCGACGGCCACCGCTGCTCCTTGTCTGTGGCCAACGCTTTGGCCACGACTTCGCGCAGCGGCACCGGCACATCCTGCTCGCGGAAGTAGCGCGGGTTCTGTCCCGTGATCGTGAAGTACAACAAGGCGCCCAGCCCGTACACGTCGGAGCGTTCATCCGACAGGCTGGCGTCCGACTCCTGCTCCGGCGCGCCGTACCCCAGCGACAGCAGCTTCTCGCCGGGCACCGTAATCTTGGGCTCCTCCTTGCGCATGAGCCGCGCCAGCCCGAAATCCACGATCTTGGGCTCGTTGCTCTTGTCCAGCAGGATGTTGCTCGGCTTGAGATCGCGGTGGATCACGCCGCTGGCATGCGCATAGGCCACGGCGCGCCCGATCTTGAGAAGGAGCTCGGCCGCCTCTTCGGAGGACAGCTGACCGTGCTGCGACACGTATTGATCCAACGTCAGGGGCGGGTTCGGCTGGACCAGCCCGCCCGCCGGGGCCTTGCCCTTCACGACCGTATCGTCCGGCCCCGCCACATACTCCATCACGATGAAGGGGCCGTCCTCGTCCTCGCCCAGCGCGTAGATGTGGACGATGTGAACATGGCTCAGCGTGGCGACCGCCCGCGCCTCGTGCAAAAAGCGTTGCCGCAGGGTTGGAATCGCCTGCGCCTGGTGGTTCAGACGCTTGATCGCGACAAACCGCCCCAGCCGCCGGTCGCGCGCGAGATAAACCACCCCCATGCCGCCATTGCCGATTTTGCTGTAAATCGTGTACTGGTCGAACAGCTTGTCGTTTCCCGGTTCCTCGAACGAGGGCTCCGCGCCGGGCACCACACGCACGGTCGGCGTTTCCTGCGGATCAAGCGGTGCGATACGCTCGGTTGGCGGCACCTGGATTCTGGCTGTATTTTCTTGCTGCACGCGACTCTCCCAAACAGGTATCCCCGTTTCCGGACAAGCCCCGGGTGGGCCCATACGGCTGAAAACTGCAAGTATACGTTCTGCCGACCCGTTACGTCAATTCAAGCGCGCTACCGATCGAACACGACGAAACAGGCGTCATGCGGCGCCAGAAAAAGAGAGGTGGTGACCCGCCCGTCCGCCGCCCGCGCGGCGTCTTGCACCACCAGTCCAGCCTCGCCGTCGGCAGGGTTCCAGCGCGTCGGCACACCGCTTCCCGTATCGCGAAAGACACAGTTCACCGGGCCCGAGGCGGCGCTGTCGTTCACGACGAAATACACCTCATGCCCGACCGACCGGCGGTGCACGAACCGCAATTCCAGCCCCGCCACGTCCGACCGCCACTGGAAATCCGGCGTGGGCAGCCCCGCCGCGCCCTCATCCCGCACCACGCCGGCCAGCGCGCCGGCCTTTTCCAGAACCCGTGCGAAAACCGCTTCTTCATCCGCCTCGCCGGACGTCACCAGCCACACGCGGATTCCCCGCGCGGCCATCTGGCAAACCAGGCGCTCCGCAGGCTTGTCGCGCAGCACCTCCGAGGTGACGGCCAAGGTCCCGTATGTCCGCTCCGAATCGAACCGGATCCGCTGGTCGCTGACGGCGGCGGTCTCCAACATCACGCCGTTCGCGAAGTCGCACCCGTATGACCGCAGCAAAGCCGGAAGCTTCGTCGACCACACGAGGGTGTCCGCCACCGCCTCCCCCTGTTGCAGCAGGATCTGGCAGCGTTGCGCGTACCGGCAGCCCTCCCGCAGCTGACGGAACGCCACATCCTCCCCCGGCACACGGCCGCCCGACTCCAGCAGGATGCGCGTCGCACCTTCGGCCAGCAGGCGGTTGATCTCAGGCTTCCACGGAAACGACATCAGCGCCGCATCCGGCGACGGCAGAACCGATGCGACATCCAGGCTTCCGATGACATACCTCCGCCCCATCACACGAGCCCCGCCTGCCGCCCTCACATTCGCCTCCCGTTGCACCGCGTTCCGGGCCTGCGGCAACGTCGGCCGCCGAAAATACGCGGCGACCTCCTCCGGTGCGACCGGGACTTCGTCGATCCGTATCCCCGCCTCCAGTCCAGCCTCATGCACCAGCTCGTTCACGTTCTTCCCGAATCGTTCGCGCCACGCCTCGCACACCGTCTGAGCCACCTGCCGCCGCACATACGCGGCCGTGGCCTCGCCGCCCACCGCCGCCCCCGCCAAAGCGGGCAGCTGCCGGATCAGCCCCAATCCGCTACGTTTCAGAGACAGCGCCGGCAAATCGCGAGGCCACACCACGTCGGACGAAGCGGGACCCGGCAATTGATACCACAGCAGCGTGCTTCCGTAGGTCTGCTTCAGCCGCCCCTGGCACGCAAACAGCCACTGATTCACATGGCGGAAAAGCGCCGTCCCGTCGAACCCGTCCAGCACGGGCGGAACCGTATCTTCGTGACCGAACCGGTAGATACGCCACAGGCCCCCGGTCGAGACTTGGCCTTGCGCCAGATCCACGATCTGATGCGGCTGGATATCCGCTCTTCCCTCGGGGACAGCCAGGCACGCCAGTGCCTGATAAGAACCGAGCGGCGGGCCGGCCAGAGACAACGCGTTCGTCGCCAGCGCAGTCTGATTCGTCACAAGCGCCGAAGACCAGACCAGCTTCTGCGCCCGAGGAATGGCAGACGCCTCCGCCGCACAAAGACAAAAATCGCGAACGCCCACTTCCAGCCCGAGCATACGGGCCCGGTCCGCCGTTCTGGCCAGCGTCTCCCAGACCGTCTCATCGGCCGTCGGGACCGTCAACAGCACGCCTCCGGCCCCGAGGTCGCGCACACGCTCGAGCTGGCGGAAAACCCATTCGGTGTCGGAGCGGCCGGGCTCAAGCGTGAGCGACACGTTCGGCCGCGTGGCATCCGCCGGAGGCGCCCTGAACAGGTTCTCCAGCGCCGACTCGTCGGCGCGGAGCGCTCCCCCCGTCACCGCCACCAGGAGCATCCTCCCCCATTTGTACGAATCGAACATCGTGAGAACAGCGTATCACATTGCGCCCCCGGCATCCAACACCGAGGTGAGGCAATCCCGGCCTTCTTCCGGCAAAGGCGCTTCTGCGCACATTTCCACACCTCGCCCAATTTCTTTCAGCAAACATTTTCGAAGCCGACTGACCCCGTTGCGTCAAATGAAAACGACACCGAAATTCGGTGCCGTTTTCGTTTGACGC
>CAZOIS010000102.1:0-15646 GCA_964579865.1 uncultured Lentisphaeraceae bacterium
ACGCGATCTCGTCGATCCATTTCAGCATGTTGCCGCCGAACAGCACACCGTACTGATTCATGTGTTCCGGCATCACCAATTTATACGAGATCATCGCCGTCCCCCCTCTCGCTGTTGACGCCGAATTATCCGCGCTCCCCATCCAGATGTCAACGGCCGTTCCTCACAAACAGCCCGAGAACACCGAACACGGCCATTCCGCACGGAACCCATCCTGTTGCAGCGCGAAGCGGTTGTCCGATCAGAGACGGACGGGCTTGACGCACCGGGCCAGAGCGGTCACGCGCTTGGGATCGAGGTCGGCGGGCGTCAGACTCTCGACGTTCGCGCTGCCGCAGGCCAGGCCGTAGCGGACCGCCTCGGCCATCGTCTTTCCGCGCACGAGCGCGTGGGCGATGCCGGCGGTCGTGCAGTCGCCACTGCCGATCGGGTTGAGTTTCGGACCGATCGCCGGCGGCGCGAAGCGCCACGCCCCTTTCGGGGTCAACAGATAGGAGGCTTTGCCTCCCTGCGTCACGAAGACGTTTTGCGCCCCCATGTTCCGCAGGTCCCGCATGCCCCTTAGAATCGCTTTTTCGGAGCGCATCGGCTCCTGCAGCGTCGTTTCCATCTCGCGCACGTTGAGCTTGGCCAACAGGGGATGCTCGAACAGCACGTCAATCAGCGCCGTCCGGTGCGAATCGATCACAACGGGAACGCCCGCTTCGGCCGCGCCCCGCACGAACTCCACGTAGAAATCGTCGCCCACGAAGGGCGGCAAGGTCCCACTGATGACCAGCATCGAGGCCCTCGCGGTCCGCTTGAGGTTCTCGCGGACAAACCGCTTGACCGCCGCAGGCCCCGGCGCAAGCGCCTCCTCCACCAGTTCGGTCACCGTCCCCGCCGTGCGGTCGATCAGCGTCGAGCAGATGCGCGTCGGCGCTTTCATCATCGTCAGCGCGCCGGCCTCCATCCCGTAACTTTTCAGATACGCCAAGACGCGCCGCCCCGTTTCGCCGCCGTTGAATCCGGTCGCGTCGGCGGGCGTTCCCAGCGTCACCAGCGCACGCGCGGTATTCAGCGCTTTGCCCGCCGCGGACTCCACCACCTGCCGCGCGCGGTTGACCTCATCGGTTTCCAGACGATCGAACACCAGCGTCCGCTGCAATACGGGCGTCAGTCCCAGGCACAAAACTTTTTTCATGGCATTCATCTCCCGCGCGTCCGGAGGGCGCGCCGCACCGGTCTCACAAAAAACCATTCTCCGCCAACAGCTGCTCGGTGATGCCGCACCGCGGTCCGCGGCCCAGAAGCCGCGCCACGTATTTACCCAAGATGTCGCCCTCAAGGTTCACCGCGTCGCCGCCCCTGCGGTCGCAAAGGCTCGTCTCCCGCAGCGTGGTCGGAATGAGGTTGACCTCCAGCCAGTCGTCACCCAAACCGGACACCGTCAGGCTCACGCCATCGATGGCGATTGATCCTTTCATCACGGTCTGCCGCGCCAGCTCCGGCGAGCAGCGCACACGCCACGCGACGTCGCGGCCGCGGTCCTCGATGCCGCTCAGCGTGCCGCACTCGTCCACGTGCCCGCTAACGATATGTCCGCCCAGCCGGTCACCCACCGCCAACGCGCGCTCCAGATTCACCCGAGCGCCTTCGCCGCGCGCCTGCAGCGCCGTGCGCCGCAACGTCTCGTCTAGCACGTCCGCCATAAAGAAACCGCTGCCGACCGCGGTGACGGTCAGGCACGCCCCTTGGACCGCCACGCTTTCGCCCGGCACCAGCGCATCCGGCCACGGCGGATGCAGCAACGTCAGCGACCAGCCGTCGCCCTGCCGGGCCAGCCGTTGCAGCACGCCCACCTTTTGTACAAGTCCCGTAAACATCCGCTCACGCTTTCCGCACGCGCATCATCACATCGTCGCCGAACCGCTTGACGTCCACACACCGCAGGCGCGGCATCTTCGGCAGCAGGAAGCCGTGGCCCTCGACCGCCCCGACCGCCGCGCTGTCGCCCAGCACCGCCGGCGCGTAGAAAAAACAATATTCGTCCACCAGTCCGGCATCGTGCAACGCGCCGGCCAGGTGGCCGCCGCCCTCGCACAAGACATGCATAAGCCCAGCCTCACCCAACCGCCTCAGCAGACGCTTCAAGGGCACGTGCGACAGCCTGTCCGGCGCAAACGCCCAGACCTGCGCTCCGTGCGCCGACAAGGCGGACCGCCTTTGCCGATCCGCGCCACGCAACACCGCCACGATCGTCCGGCCTGCCGCCGCATCCGTCAACACCCGTGCGTCGGGCGAAAGCACACCGCGTCCGTCCACGATCACGCGCATCAACTTCTCTCCGCCGCCGGCGCGGCAGAGCAAAGAGGGGTCGTCGGCCACGACCGTGCCCGCGCCGACCATCACCGCGTCGGCCCGCCGCCGCATGCGCTGAACCTCTGCGCGCGCGGCCTCGCCGGTAATCCATTGCGACGACGACGACCTGTCGGCGATGCGGCCGTCCATCGTCATGGCCAGCTTCAGCGTCACGAACGGCATTCCGGCGGCGATATGTCGGAAGAACGGCACGACCAGCTCACGGGCCTCGGCTTCACAGACACCGTAGACGACCTCGACGCCGCGCCGCGACAGGATCTCCAGCCCCCGGCCGCAGTGGCAGCCGTTCTCGTCGCGGCATCCGACCACCACCCGCGCGATCTTCTCGCGCAGGATGCGGTCCGTGCACGGCGGCGTGCGGCCGTGCGTGCAGCACGGCTCCAGCGTCACGTACAGCGTCGCGCCGGCCGCCGGCTCGCGGCACGCGTCCAGCGCCTCGACCTCCGCATGGGCGCAACCGGCGCAGGCGTGGCGCCCCTCGCCGAGCTTACGCCCGCCGCGGACCACGACGGCGCCGACCGGCGGATTGGGCCGGGTGTACCCCTCGCTCAACCGCGCCAGCGCAATGGCCCGCCGCATCCACTTTCTGTCTTCCGCCGCTTGGGTCATGACGCCAAAACGCCTTTACGTCCGCTTGATTTCTTTGTTCAGCCGGTCGAGCACGCCGTTCACGAACCGTCCCGCATCGGCATTGCTGAAATACTTGGCGAGGTCGATCGCCTCGTTCAGCACGACGGCCGGCGGCACGTCGGCGCAGTAGATCATCTCGTAAAAAGCCAAGCGCAGCACGTTGCGTTCCACCGAACCCATGCGGTGCAACGGCCAGTTCTGCGTATACGACTTGAGCTTGGCGTCGATCTCGTCCAGGTGCCCCAGCACGCCGCGCACCAATTTCTCGGTGAACTGACGGATTTTCTGCGGCGCGACGCGGTCTTCCACCGATTTCGATTCGTCTTGCTCGACCGCGACATCCTGATTCTCAGCCTCCTCCATCTGGCAGGTCCACTGCTGCCGCCAGAACTTCGGGATAACCATATCGATGTCCATGCCCGGATTCAAATCCGTCTGGAACAGCATCTGCAGCGCCCATTCGCGCCCTTGTCTGCGAGTCGCCATGTCAAATGATCCTCAATAATTTAATCGATGAACGGAATGTCGGGCAATTGCTTGGTCCAACCGTCACGCCAACGCGCCCGCTCGCCACCCTTCCCATCCGTCAGAGCGCCTTCAGGACGGCCACGGTCTCGACCGCGGCCATCACCGCGTCCCAGCCCTTGTTGCCCTGCTTGGTACCCGCGCGTTCGATCGCCTGTTCCAGATTCTGCGCGCAGACGATCCCGTTCAGGACCGGCACGCCGGTGTCCAACGCGATCTTCGAAAGCGCCCGCGCCACCGTGCCGTTGATCAGGTCGGCGTGCGGGGTCGCGCCCTGGATCACGGCGCCCAGCGCCACCACGGCGTCGACCTTGCCGGAGGCCGCCAGCTTCTGCGTCACCTGCGGGATCTCGTTCGCCCCCGGCACACGCACCAGCGTCAGGTCGGCATCCTTGCCGCCGTGCCGCACGAAGCAATCCGCCGCCCCCTTCACCAGCTGCTCGGTGAAGAAACTGTTGAACCGGCTGACCACAAGGGCCATCTTCATGCCGGACGCATCCAACTTGCCTGCGATCTCTTTCATATCATCCCTCCTTTGCGGCGAACGCGAAGGTCCGCCCGCCCGCTCACATCAAATGCCCCATCTTCGACTTCTTCGTTTCCAGGTAACGCCGGTTGTAATCGCCCGGCTCGAACACCACCGGCACGCGCTCGACGATCTCCAGCCCATAGCCCTGCAGCCCCACCAGCTTCTTGGGGTTGTTCGTCATGAGCCGGATCCGCTTGAGCCCGAGATCCGCCAGAATCTGCGCGCCCACGCCGTAGTCGCGCATGTCTGCGGGAAACCCCAGCTTGATGTTGGCCTCGACCGTATCGAGCCCGTTCTCCTGCAATTTATAGGCATGCAGCTTGTTGGCCAAGCCGATGCCGCGCCCTTCTTGCCGCATGTAGAGGATCACGCCGACACCCTCTTTCTCCACCATGCGCATCGCCGCGTGCAACTGGTTGCCGCAATCGCACCGGGCCGAGCCGAAAACGTCACCGGTCAGGCACTCGCTGTGCACGCGCACCAGCGGCGCGGGGTTGGACGGCAGGCTTCCTTTGATCAGCGCCAGATGGTCCATGCCGTCCGGCGAGGACGTATAGAGGCGCAACTTGAAATGGCCGTACAGCGTCGGCAGATCGACCTCCTCGACAAACTCGATCAGCCGCTCGCGGCGCCGGCGATACTGAATCAGATCGGCGATCGAAAGCATCTTAAGGCCGTGCTTCGTGGCAAACTCGCGCAAGTTCGGCAGGCGCGCCATGGTTCCGTCCGGCAACATGATCTCGCAGATCACGCCCGCGGGTCTCAGGCCCGCCAGCTTGGCGAGATCCACCGCCGCCTCGGTATGGCCGGCGCGCACCAGCACGCCGCCCTCGCGGGCCTCCAGCGGAAAGATATGCCCCGGGCTCACCACCGACTGCGGCCCCGAGGCCTCGTCGATGAGCACCTGCACCGTCCGCGCGCGGTCCGCCGCGCTGATGCCGGTGGTCACGCCCGCCGCCGCGTCCACCGAATAGGTGAACGCCGTCGCGAACTTGTCGCCGCGGTTGCGGCTCGGCGCGCGCTCCACGCCGATCTGGCGCAGGCGCGCCCCCGTCATCGGCACGCACACCAGCCCGCGCGCATTCGTCACCATGAAGTTGATCGCCTCGGGCGTCACCTTCTCGGCCGCGATGATGAGGTCGCCCTCGTTCTCCCGGCACTCGTCGTCCGCCACAATCACCATCTGCCCCTGGCGGAACGCGTCAATGCACGCCTCCACGGAATCAAACACGGAATCAGTTTCCATACCCGTCTTTCAAAACAAAAGCCCCGGCCAAAAGCAAAGCCGGGGCAACACCATTCACGCACCCGCATCTTCTCTTATCCAGACTTTAACTGTCGGCCACGGAATCGAACCGTGTCAGTGGCAGGCAGGAACAGCTTGCCAGTCGCGGGCTTTACCGCCGGTCAGGATTTCCTCGCTCGCGCGAAGTCACCTTGCCCCGAAGACGCTTGAATGACGATCAGTGTAGTGTTTTCACGCCGGCTTGACAAGGGAGATCCCGCGAGTCCCGCGGGCCGCAAAATGACACTTTCTCAACTTTTGTCGATCACGTGCTTGACGTCGTGCGCCGATTCATAAACAATAAGCGTGTTCCTGTATGAGAATTTCGGTTATCGCTTATTTGGATGGGGTCTGAATGGGAATCGTCATCGACCATGCTGCGCGTAAACGCGACATCATCGCAAAGTCGATCCAGCTCTTTGCCGAGCAGGGTTACGACGGCGTGACGTATCAAAAAATCGCGGACAGTTGTGCGATCGCCCGGACGACGCTTTACAAGTATTTCCGAAACAAACGCGAAATCTTCAACACGGCCATCTGGGAAGTCTCCTACCTTCTGATCAACCGCTTCGACGAAGTGCTCTCTTCGCAAACCAGTGCGGTTGACCGCCTCGAGCGCGTCATGTGCGCCGTCCTCCGGCTTCTCTTCGAGCAGCGGATCATCCTGACCGTCATTCTCGATTACGTGCTGGCCTCGCAGCGCGCGGGCCACAACATGCGGCGGATCATCACATGCCACACCATCGGCCTGCGCCGCATCATCCACCATCTGCTCATCGAGGGCGTCCGCAAAGGCGAGCTGCGCAAAGTCAACGCGACCCTCGCGACCGACCTGCTCTACACCCACTTGGAAGCCGCCATCCTGCGTCTGACCGTCAGCCAGAACGCCGACTACGAGAAACTCACGGCGATGCTCCATCAGACCATCGAGACGCTCAAGGCCCCCGCGCTGGCTTCCGCACCCTGCAACTGATGTAAAAACATGACGACCCGCCATTTCCTCTTCTGCGTATCCCTGTTCGCCTGCGCATGCGTCACGCACGCCGCCGACGGGGACGAAGCGCACTTCAAGCCCAAGTCCTATGCGCCGCACAAATCCTTGAGCTCCCACACTTACTCTGCGGCGGCCTACACGCCGTCGGGAAAAATGTGGTCAGGGGAGAAGCGTTATGAAGCCGCCCCCGCCAGCGAGCGCTGGCGCCCTTTCAAGTCGGACAAGGCGATGACGGACGCCCGGCAGGTACATGACGAACTGCTGAAGGATGCGACGGCCTACACGCAGCAGAAACAGATCTCGGTGCCGACCATCAAGGCGGATGCGAAAGACATCCCCGAAAAGAAGCCCTTTGAAGAATCCGGCAAAAAACTCACCGACCTTTCTTACAAACCTTCGGCGGCGTCCAAAGACAAAAACCCGTTGCTGAGTCCGCGCCAGAGCATCGAGGCGCCGCAATGACGGCCCCGCTCAACATCCTTCACGCCGGCACCATCGCCGGGCCTCTCGTGGCGGCCATCGCGCGGGTGTCGTCCCGTTCCTGAAGATGAAAACGCCCCCTACCCAACTTTCCGCCTGGGGCCAGTTGCCCGCCGATTGGAAACCCCTCTGCAAGGAACTCGGGCTGCCCGCCTTCCGCGCCGACCAGATCGTCACCGGCCTCTACCAGAACTTCGCCCAATCGTGGCAGGAGATCACGACGCTGCCCGCTGAGCTGAGGTTGCTGTTATCCGAACGTTTCACGCTCGCGCCGCTCGAGACAGATCTCATCCACGAATCCTCTGACGGCGTGCGGAAACTTCTGCTGGCCTGCGGAGACGGCGAACGCATCGAGACCGTCCTCATCCCCTCCAAAGACCGCGTGACGCAGTGCATCTCCTCTCAGGTGGGCTGCGACTTCCGCTGCGCGTTCTGCGCCAGCGGCCAGCTTGGCTGCGTGCGTGACCTGACCGCCGGCGAGATCGTCGGCGAAGTCATGGCCGCCTGCGCGCTGATGCGTCCCGCGGCCGCACCCGAAGCCGTGACGCCGAGACCGGGTGCCAAGCCCGCGTTGCCGCGCCCCGGCAACATCGTGGTGATGGGCATGGGGGAGCCTTTCGACAACTACGACAACGTGCTGCGCGCCCTGCGAATCCTCAACGACCCGAAGGGCGTGAACATCGGCGCGCGCCACATCACGATCAGCACGTGCGGCGTCGTGCCCGGCATCCAGCGCCTTTCGGACGAGGGGCTCCAGTTCGAGCTCTCCGTCTCGCTGCACGCGCCCAACGACGCGCTCCGCAGCCGCATCATGCCGGTCAACAAGCGTTGGCCGATCGCGGAGCTGCTCGACACGTGCCGCGCCTATTTCGAGAAGACCGGCCGCGTGGTGACTTTTGAGTACACGCTGGTCAAGGACCTCAACGACCGGCCGCAGCACGCCGACGAACTGATCCGGCTGCTGCGCCACACGCCGTGTAAAGTGAACCTCATCCCGCTCAGCCCCGTCGAAGGCTTCGACGGAGCACGCCCGGAAGACCGCGTCAGCCTCGCCTTCCTCGACGCGCTGCTGAAGGCGAAAATCAACACCACCCTCCGCAAATCCCGCGGCAAGGATGTCGATGCCGCCTGCGGCCAGCTCCGCCTGCGCAAGATGCAGGGATAGTCCCGGAATTGGCGGTCCCGCAAGTCCTGACGCACCGAGTCAAGCCCCGCCACAAATCGCCAATCCGACGAGGCCTCAACTAAACGGTTGAGTGCGGAAGGCGATATGCGATAAATTAAGAGGCAACTAAAACTGTGGCGACAAAACTCAAACCGTTTCGCGCCCCCTGCGGGCTCGGAAACTTGAGGCAGTCCCTGCAGGGGGAACCATGAACTGGCAAGGCAAAGCGATCGGCGGAAGCATCGGCTCGTTTCTCGGACCTTGGGGCGCCTTGGCCGGCGCCGCCGCCGGTCATTTCTTTGTTGACCGCAAAGCACCCGCTCCGGAAAAGCAAGCGCTTCGGCTGCTGGCCGTCTCCGCCGCCGCACTCTACGAACTCGCGGGCGTTGACGGGCGATACACGGCCAAAGAGGACAAGGCCATCCGCGCAATCCTCGCCGAACTCAACCAGGCGCTGGGGACGGCGCTCGCGCCGCACGAACTCGCCTACCTGATCGACGATGCCGCACGCATCGACCGCAGCTTGGCGCGGCTCGCCGCCCAAGTCAGGGGAAACGACAACCTTGCCCGCGCCGCCGCAGTCTGGCTCTGGCGCGTCGCGGTCAGCGACTGCGACGAAAACCCCGCGGAGGCCGAGTGCATCGCCGCCTTCGCCCGCCACATCGGCCTCTCGGACGACGAGATGCGCCACGCCGCCCTGCTCTATAGCCGGCAGGCCATGCGCGACACGCGGCAGCCCGACCGCCATGCCGCCTGCTCCGTGCTCGGCGTCCCCTACAACGCGGACGCCGCGCAAATCAAGACCGCTTACCGCACGTTGAGCCAGACCTACCATCCGGACAAGCACGCCGGTCTCGACTCAGCAATCCGGGCGCTGACGGCCGAGAAATTCGCGCAGATCAAAGCCGCCTACGACGCATTGTCAGGCGCGCCCGCATGTGACCTGTACGCCAAAGATGCGGCGGCAAGACGGCTTGTCCGCGCCGCGGACGAAGCCGTCATCCAGTGCTTCACGTGCGGTCAGAAGAACCGCCTGCCGGCCGCAGCCCACATCCTTTCGGCACGGTGTCCCGCCTGTCAGACCCTGTTGGCCTTCGAGCGCGGCCTGGCGGAGCAATTGCTCTAACCTGTCACCAACCCTTCACCTCTTGAACTATGCATCTCTTTCTCTACGGACCTCCGGGCAGCGGCAAATCCACCATCGGGCACATTCTGGCCCGGCGGCTCGACCTTCCTTTCGTGGACCTTGACGCGGTCATCGCCGACACCGCCAAGCAGAAAATCCCCGACATCTTTGCCTGCGAGGGCGAAGCCGGCTTCCGCGCCCGCGAGACCGCGGCGCTCAAGGCGGTCATCGCCTGTCCGCCGGCCGTCATCGGACTCGGCGGAGGGGCGCTGCTGAAAACGGAAAACCGCGCCATGGCCGAAGCCGCCGGAGTCATCCTCTGCCTGGACGCCGATCTCGCCACGCTTCAGGCCCGTGTAAACCGCACCCCCGGCACGCGTCCGCTCCTCAGTTCGCCGCATACGGACTGCATGCAGCCACCGAAAGCGGGGCAAAAATCCATCGCCCAGCTCCTCGCCGAGCGTGCAGACCACTACGCTTCTTTTTCTCGCCGCGTCATGGTCTCGGAGCGCCCTCCGGAGGAGACCGCCGATGCCGCCCAGGCCGCGCTCGGCCTCTTCCACATCTCCGGCATGGGACCCGCCTATGATGTCCGCGTCGGCGACGGCGTGATCGACACGCTTGGCGCACGCTTCCGCGAGCTCGGCTGCGGAGACCGCACCGTGATCGTGGGCGACACCCACACGCTGCCGCTCTACGGCGAACGCGCGGCCGCCGCGCTGCGCGCCCACGGCGTGGCCGTCTCGCTCGTCACCATCCCCGCAGGCGAAGAAACCAAAACGATCGCCACCGTCGCCGCGCTCTGGTCCGCTTTCCTGCAGGCGGGCATCGAGCGCGGACACGCGGTGATCGCCCTCGGCGGCGGTGTCACGGGCGACCTGACCGGCTTCGCAGCCGCCACGTGGCTGCGGGGAGTGCGCTGGGTCGGCCTGCCCACGACCCTGCTCGCGATGGTCGATTCAGGGCTCGGCGGCAAAACCGGCGCAGACCTGCCCGAAGGCAAGAACCTGATCGGCGCGTTCCACCCGCCGGCGCTGGTGCTGGCGGACACCTCGGTGCTCGCCACGCTGCCGATCCGGGAGCTGCGCTGCGGGCTGGCCGAGGCCGTCAAGCATGCGGTCATCGGAGACCCCGCCCTGCTGGACGAACTGCCGCGTTTCGCGTTCTGCAAATCCGGCGAGGCGGGCGAACCGGGCTTGTCGCTCGCAAACAGCGACTGGCTCGCGGCTTTCGTCGCACGCGCCATGGCCGTGAAAATCCGCGTCATCCAGCAGGACCCGTTTGAAAAGGGTTTTCGCGCCGCGCTCAACCTCGGCCATACGATCGGCCACGGCATCGAGAAAGCGACGCACTTCACGGTGCAACACGGGGAAGCCGTCGCGATCGGCACCGTGCTGGAAGCGCAGCTTGCCGAAGTGCTCGGATTGGCCAAGCCCGGCCTCGCCGCGCAACTCACCGCAATTTTTTCTGATTTGGGACTGCCCTTCGCGATGCCGGGCGGCATCAACCTGGAGGACGTGCATTCGGCCATGGCGCTCGACAAGAAAAAGGCGGGCGGGAAAGTGCGCTTCGCGCTTCCTGCGGCGATCGGCGACGTCCGCGTCGGCATCGCCGTCGAAGACGCGCTCCTGCGGAGCGTGCTGTCACACGCGCCTTGCGGCGGTCAGCGCGTCTCATTCGCTGACGCCTAAGTCCTCCTTTTCACCTTGTATTATCCCCCCTGTCTTGCAACCATGAAAGCATGAATGCGAAACACGCTGTACTGGCGTTCTGCACGGGGGCGCTGGCTCTCACAACCCGGATGGCCTGCGCGGAGCTGACGATCGACAAGAGCCTGCCGGCCGGAAACATCGCCGTCGGAGGCATCGAGAACGATACGGTTTATCTTGCCAACGAAATGCGGGACACCGCGGGCTGGTGGTTCTACTGGGCCTTTCGCGTCACGGGGGCTGAAGGCCGCACGTTCAATTTCAAATTCACGAATGGCGCCCCCGTCTGTACGCGCGGCCCCGTGATTTCTTACGACCGCGGAAAAAACTGGGATTATGCGGCCCCGGGAACCTGGACGACGAGCGGTTTCACGCACGCCTTCCCGTCCGGGCCGAACAGCAACGAAGTCTGGTTCGCGATGGGCATGAATTATACCCAGCGCGACTGGGATGCCTTTCTGACGCGTCATCGGGGGGACGACGCCTTTATCCAGACCAACATGCTGTGCATCTCCAAACGCGGACGCGCGGTCGAGATGGCGCGGTTCGGATGTCTGAACAAAGAACCCGCATACAGGATTTGGCTGTCCGCGCGTCACCATGCCCAAGAGATGATGGCGAGCTATGTCCTGGAAGGCATTCTCGACGCGGCTCTGGCGCCGACCGACCTCGGCGCATGGATGCGCGAGAACGTGCAATTCCTGGTGGTCCCGTTTGTCGACAAAGACGGCGTGGAAGATGGGGACCAGGGCAAGAACCGGAGGCCGCACGACCACAATCGCGACTACAACGAAACGTGCCTCTACCCCGAGACACAGGCCATCAGGGATCAGCTCGGCAAATGGGCGGAAGGAAAGCTGGCGATCGTCTTGGACATTCACTGTCCGTAGGTCCGGGGCCCGCACAATGAGTGGCTTTACCAAGTCTACACCGAGGATGCCGCGAACGCGCAGGCGCAGGCCCGCTTCGGCAAACTGCTGGAGCAGGCCCAGCGCGGCGGCATGCGCTACCGCCAAGCGGACGACCTGCCGTTCGGGCAAGCTTGGAACACCGGCAAAAATTACAGCCAGGGCCTCAGCTTCAAATACTGGGCCATGAAAAACGTCCCCGGCATCCGGCTCAGCACCACGTACGAAGTGCCCTTCGCCACCGCCAACGGCGCGGTCGTCACACGAGAATCCTGCCGCGAAATCGGGGAGGACACCACGGCCGTCTTCAAACAGTTTCTCACCCAGCCGGCGCCGCGGCAGGCATCCCGTTGATCGGCCCGCCACGGTGATGCGCCGGCTTCACCCCTGCTCGGTGCGCAGGGCAGGATCAAGCAAATCGCGGAGCGCGTCGGCCAAATGATTGAAGGCCAGCACCAGCGCGAAAATCGCGATCGTCACAAACGTCATCTCCCACCACACGCCCTGCCAGAGCCGCAGCCGGGCGTTGTTGATCATGATGCCCCACGACGGCTCGCCCTGAACCCCGATACCCAAGAAGCTGATGAACACCTCGGTCGCGACCGATGCGGGAAAGCGGATCGAGAAGGCGATCAGGATGATGTGCGCCACGTTGGGCAGAATGTGCCGGAACATGATGCGGGCGTGCCCATACCCCAACACCTGCGCGGCCTGCACGTAGGCGCGGTTGCGGTGCTTGATCACTTCTCCTCGCACGTTGCGGCACACGCTCACCCACGTGGTCAGGCCGATGCCGAGATAAACGCCCAACAGCCCTTGTCCGACCACCATGGCGATCGCCAGAATGAAAAGCAACCCCGGCATCGAGGCCACGGTCGCGCAGAGCCAGACCACCACGCTGTCCACCCGGCCGCCGAAATACCCGCCGGAACAGCCGAGGACGACTCCCAGCGGAATCGCGATGAGCGACGTGATGATGCCCACGTGGAAAGCGATGCGCGCGCCCTGGACCAGCCGCTGGAGCACGTCGCGTCCGAGGTTGTCGCTGCCGAGCGGATAAAGCGGCGATCCCTCCGGGCGCGGAGCCGGTGAAAACATCCGCACAAAAGCGGGCGGAACATACCGCGCCCGCTCATGCACCTGATTGTAAGCCGGCGTCTGATCGCTCACGCGGCTCACCTGATACACGATCTCTCCGTATGCGGCGGCGCAGCAATACGCCGCGATGACCAGCAGGCACAGCCGCGTGTCCCAGCGCCGCCACAACTTCGCCAAGATGTTCCGTTCCCTCGCCATATCACAGCAACCTCACGCGCGGATCCAGCCAGGCGTAGCACAGGTCGGTCAGCAGGTTCACGCCTTGGTACAGCAGCGCGCCCAGAATCACCACCGCCCGCACAACGGCCATGTCCGATGAATGGATCGCGTTCAAGCTCACATTGCCCAGCCCGGGAATGCCGAAAAAGCTTTCCAGCATCAGGCTGCCGGTGAAGAGGAACGGGATCGACAAGCTCACATACGTCACAATCGGAATCAGGCTGTTGCGCAGAACGTGCCGGATCATGATGCGGCTGCCGCTCAGCCCTTTGGCCTGTGCGGTCCGAACATAGGGTTTGTACACTTCGTCGAGGATGGCGGCACGGAAGAACCGGACATCGCGCCCGAGCCCGCTCACGATGCCGATCAGCACCGGCAGCACCAGATAAGCCACGGACTCGAATCCCCAGATCGGGAAAAGCCGGAGTCTGAACGCCAGCAGAAATTGCCCCGCCAGAACCCACACCACGTAGTTCACACTCATCAAGACCGTGGAAAGAATCAGCACCGCCCTGTCCGTCACGCCACCGCGCCAGGCCGCGCAGAGCAAGCCCAGCATCACGCCCACCAGCGTCCCGCCCGCCAAGATCGGCACGGTCAGAGCCAGCGAGGGTCCCACCCCCGCCTGAAGCACGCGCGCCACCGGCAGGCCATGTTCGGTTGAGACGCCCAGTTCGCCCTTCGCCAGTGCAACCACGTAATGCACGAACTGCGAATCGAAAAGGCCGGCGCTCTTTTTTTCGAGCCGCATGTGGTCCGGCAGGGCGCCTCCCACATCCAGCGAAACCGCCGACCATCCTTCGCGGACCGCAAACGTCAGCGGCGCGGGGCCATCCACGAGCGCCTCATCCGTCGCGCCCGTCACGCTTTCGCGCAGTCCCAGCAACACGTGCCCCGCATTGACCCGGTAGACGCCGGCAGGCAGCGCGTAGGTGATCGGCAAACGAAACAGCCTCGACTCGGGCCGTTGGGCCAATTTCGCGCTCGGCGTTTTTCCCAACGCGCGGATTTCCGTCCAGCGGCCGCACAGCAACGGCTTGTCGTAGCCGTGGCGCGCGTCGAACACGGCCAGCGCCTCGGCCGTGGCGTTCTTGCCCAACACGACCTCGGCGGGAGAACCCCCGACGACGTGAAACAGCAGGAAAGTGAGCACCAGAACCCCAAAGGTCGTAGGGATCATCTCCATCAGCCGTCGTATGATGTACCGTCTCATGTTGTACGGATGTGCAGGATACGACATTCGGAGCGGGCTTGCAAAGCCCTTTCCCAACCCCCGTTTGCGAACCCCGGCCTCTTTAAGGAAAACGACATCACTCGGCGAGTTTGATCAGGTAGTCCAACCACGCCTCCATACCCAGCCCGGTCTTCGCGCTGACTTCGAAAATATAAACGCCGGGGCAGACTTGCCGCAGGCAGGACCGGCACGCCGCCGCGTTCCAGTCGAGATGCGGCACGAGGTCCATCTTGGTCAACACCACCACGGGAGCCACCGAAAAAAGCGTCGGATACTTGACCGGCTTGTCCTCACCCTCCGTCGTCGAAAGCAACGCGATTTTGAACCTCTCCCCAAGATCGAAGGCCGAAGGGCAGACCAGGTTGCCGACGTTCTCGATGAAGAGCAGCCTGATTCCGTCCGACACGACGTCCGGCAACAGTCTGCCGATCTGCTCCGCATCGAGGTGGCAGGCGTTCAGCGTCTCGATCTGACGAACCGGCGCCCCCTTGCCCTGTAGCCGGAGGGCGTCGTTGTCCGTGCGCTGGTCGCCCGTGATCACCGCGCACGGCACCTTCCCCTGCAACCCCTCCAGCGTCCGCTCCAGCAAGAGCGTCTTGCCCGATCCCGGCGACGAAATCAGGTTGACCGCCACGACGCCGTGCTCCTTGAGCCAGGACCGGTTCCGTGCGGCGTGCTCATCGTTCCGTGACAATATCTTTTGCTGCAAGGCGACGGTCCGGGCACCTCCCTCAACCGGCGCGGGGGGCTCGGTGCCATGCGAATGTTTGTGGGCATGCCAATGCCCGTCATGAAAATGGAGCTGTTCCCCGCCGCCGCAACCGCATTCCTTGCACATAGCCACCGACCTACCTTTCATCCGCGAACAATTCGACAGAGGTGATGTTCAGCTCCCGCCCAGCCGACAGTTCGACCTCCCGCGACCCGCACTTCGCACAGCCCATGAAGCCGAGTTCGGCCGGCGCTTCGCCGCCGCAGGCGCGGCATCGCACGCGCGCCGCCACCGGTTCGATCACCAGCTCCGCGCCGTCCGCCACCGTGCCTTCGGCCACCAGCGGGAAGACCGCCAGCAACGCCTCCGGCTCGGTGCCGGAAAGCGAGCCAACCGCGATCATGACCTTGCTCGCACGCGTCGCGCGCTCACGCGCGACAATGGCTTCGACCTGCTCGACCAGCGCAACCGCTATGGAAAGTTCATGCATAAGAAGGCCTCAGCAAATTCGCGGCAGCCACTCGCCTCGCGGCACGTCGACAAAGCTGGGGAACGGATGAGCAGTATACTATATTCTCGCTTCCTGCCGTTATCCAGAAAACGTCCGACGCGGGCGAGCGCGGTATGTCATAGTCGTGGACACCGTAGCCGAAGAAGCGGTGTCTTGGAAT
>CAZOIS010000103.1:0-15415 GCA_964579865.1 uncultured Lentisphaeraceae bacterium
CTCCACTGGTGGCCGTCGGCGCTGAGGATGCCGGCGCAGCAGGTGTTGTCGAGCAGCGCGAACTCGCGGACGAGCTTGTGCTGGTTCGGCGTGACGCGCTCGCCGAAGGTGCAGAGGCTGGCGTTGCCGTTGCCGTTGGTCACGTCGCCGAGCACCTGGTCGTACGTGCGGTTCTCCTTGATGATGTAGACCACGTGCTTGATCAGGCTCGGCTCGCCGATGCGCTCCGGGATGGCGCGCGCCGGCTGACCGGGCCGCGGCGGCAACAGGGCCTCCGCGATGCGCGGCTGGCGCAGGTTGTCCCACACCGCCTGCGAGAGGCGCGGCAGCTCCTTCTCCGACGGCAGCGGCACGAGCGAGACCGAGCCCTGGAACTGCCGCGAGTTGAAGCCCTTGGGCTTCGGGCCTTCGGCGATGCCCTTGATGTTCGCCACGCAGAGCTGCTTGCGCGCCGCGTCGAAGCAGACCGTGCCGGGGTACCAGCCGACCGGGATCAGGCCGAGCAACTTCGACTCCTTATCGGCGGGGTCGAAGCGGATTACGGCGACGGCGTTCTGCGTGCCGTTCGCCACGTAGAGCGTGCGGCCGTCCGGCGCGAAAGCCAGCGCGTTCGGCGAAGCGCCCAGCAGATCGTTCGGCCGAGGCTTGGTCCAGATCGTCTCGGCAACCGTGTCGGTCGAGGTGTCGATGACGCTCAGGTTGTCGCTCATCGCGTTGGCGCACACCACCTGGCGGCCGTCCGGCGAGACGGCCAGCGCGCTGGCATGCAGGCCGGTGAGGATCTCGCGCTGCTTGCCGGTGGCGAGGTCGATCACGGTGACGCTGCCCTCGTTCGCGATGAAGCGCTCCGGGTCCACGCGCACGGTCATCCCGCGGCCGGCGGGCCCGGTCAGGTCGCCCGCGCCGGGCCGGCGGCCGCCCCAGTTGGAGACGTAAAGCTTCTGACCGACCCGCACCACGTGGAAAGGCGCCACGCCCACATCGAAGACGCTCTGGGTTACTTTGCCGGCGTTCACGTCGATCTCGAACAGGCGGTTGGAGAGGTTGCCGCAGACATAGAGGCGCGAGCCGTCGGCCGACCACGCGTGGCCGGCCGGGATCTCGGCCTTGCGGTGCGGCGCCTTCGCGTCCGGAAGATCGACCACGCGCCACGGTGTGACCGCGCCGTCCTTGACCTCGAACAGCTTGATGTCGCCGTTCACGTTGCTCAGCGCCAGATGTTTGCCGTCGGGCGAAAAGGAGAGCCCCGCGTAGCTCATCTCGCTGCGTCCGTCGAAATCGAGGAACTCCGGCGAAGAGGCTTCCGGCGGCGCGCCCTTCATGAGCTTGGGCAATTTGACATGCTGTTTCGTCGCACCGGTCGCGGGGTCGAGCGTCAGCAGCTCGCTCGTCAGGCCCGAGACGACCAGCAACCGGCCATCGGGCGAAAGCGCCATCGCCTGGGCGCGCATGCCCGGCAACTCGACCTGCCGGCCCGCCGGCGTGAGGATCTGATTCACCGGCAAAACAACGCGGCCGTTCTCGTGTCGCCCGACCGTCTCGACGTCGCCGGCCAGCGCCCCCGCTGCAACCGCCAGCGCCATTCCCAAACATCCTCGGAGCGCGCCGCTCCAAGAGCAACAATCCCCGTTCCCCGAAAACGCTGAGCCCGTTTCCATTCGCAGCCTCCCCCTTTTTGCCACCTCACACAAACTGTGTCAAACGGTATCACACGCATATGCCATCCTTCAAGCCGATCGGTTTCTGCTATTTTCTTCAAAGCTTTAAAAAGGGTTTCCTGGAATGCACGTCCGTTTCCAGGTTTGTCGCAATCGCTGTCGTTTTTTGATCGGTACAGGAGGCGGGAGGCGTATGCAAGGCACGTTCACGATGTCGGCGGAAGGCTCGGTCTCATGTCATTCAACGGCGCGCGGTCGCTCCGAGCCGGCATGGCGGCGTGCCGCGGCGGCGATCCTGTTGGCGCTGTCCGGTGCCGTCAGTCCGGCGGACGCGGCCGACGGGACGAAAGCCGACAACACCCTTGACCTCAACCTGCCCGGCTCTTGGCTGAACGGGACCCCGCCCGACGCGTCCGGCTGGGGCACGTGGAACGCGACGCAGACAAGCGAAAAAACCGCAAATCTGGGCGACGATCTGACGTGGGGCGGCATTAAAACCACAAGCGCGTACAAGGGAACCATCGGCGCGACCTCCGAGAAGACGCTGACGCTGACGGGCATTGGAGGCGTGGGCATCGACCTGTCGTCGGCCGCCGCCGACTTCTCGGTCACGGCGCAGCTCAGGCTGGGCGGCAGTCAGTCGTTCACGGTGGCCAGCGGCCGCACGCTGACGGTCGACGGCGCGGTGAGCGACGGCGGCAGCGGCTATGCGCTGACCAAGTCAGGCGCGGGCACCCTGGTGTTGAACGGCGCCAACACCTACGGCGGCGGCACCGCGCTCGGCGCGGGCACGCTGCGAATCGGCAACGGCGGCGCGTTGGGCGGCGGCGCTTTGAGCTGGGAAGCCGGTGGCACCACGCTGCAAATCGCCAGCACCGCGGCGGCGGCGGTGCCGAACGCGATCACGCTGGGCAACACGGCGCAAACATTCACGCTCATCAAAAACGCAGTCAATTCCGCGAGCGGCACGGAAACGGCCTTCAACGGCGTCATCGACGGCGGCAACGCCGGCGCCACGCTCTTTCTTAACACGGACGCGCACGGCGATAACACCACGACCCACCGCTTCAACGGGGCCAACACCTTCCGGGCCAAGGTGCAGCTCAACCGCGGCGCCATCGTTGTCGGGAACCCTCAGGGGCTCGGCGATCCGGCCAACGTGATCTACCTGGACGGCAACGCCAACGGGATGCTGGGCGACCTGCGGTTCGCGGTTCCCATGACGCTGACGAACGCCATCACACTTAGCACCGAACCCAGCCCTATCAACACGGGCGCGAACTCGGTTTCGCTGGCCGGCATCGTGTCGGGTACAGGCAACCAGTCTCTGACCAAGCTGGGCAGCGGCACGCTGACGCTCTTGGCCGCCAACACCTATTCCGGCGGCACGGTCCTGTATTCGGGCGCGGTGGCGATCACCAACGGCAACGCGCTGGGCAGCGGGGCACTCGCGGTAAAATACGCGACCGGCAGCACCTTCCTCATCGTCGACAACACCAACGCGATCTCGCTTCCGAACGCCATCACGCTTCCCGCCCCCAACACGATGCAGATGTACAGGCTCGTCAAACAGTCAGCGAATATGCTCGCCGGCACCGAGCTCGCGCTCGGCGGCAACATCACGGGCGGCAATGCGAACACGGTGCTGCAGTTCGACAGCTCGATCTCAGGCGACAACTCGACGACCCATCGCCTCAGCGGGAACAATACCTTCCGGGCCACCGTGAACCTGAACCGCGGCTGCATCGTGGTCGCACAGGAGACGGCGCTCGGCGATGTGGCCAACCTGATCTACCTGAACGGCAACGGCAACACCGTCTTGGGCGACCTGCGGTTCGCGATCTCCATGACGCTGACAAACCCGGTGCGGCTGGTGAACATCCAGAGCCCGATCAACACGGACACCCACGACGTGACGCTGGCGGGCGCGGTCTCGGGCAGCAACACGACCAAGCTGGGCAGCGGCTCGCTGACGCTCCTCGGCGCCAACACCTACAGCGGCGCGACGGCGGTAAGCAACGGCATCTTTCGGATCGCCGGCGCTGGAACGCTGGGTAGCGGCACCTATGCCGGAGCCATCTTGAACTTGGGCGCAGTCGATTTTGCCGGAAGCGCCAAGCAGACGCTGAGCGGTGTGATTTCAGGCACGGGCACGCTCTCCCAATCCGGCAGCGGCACGCTGACGCTGGCCAACGTCAACACCTACAGCGGCGCGACAACCGTCGGCGGCGGCAGGCTGGTCGGCGTGGCGGGCGGCTCCTGCTCCAACAGCGCGGTGACCGTCCAGGCGGGCGGGACGCTGCGCGTCTCGACCGCGGACGCCTCCAAGCAGTGGGTCTGCGCCGGGCTGGACTTCGCCTCTGACGCGACCGCGCTGGAGTTCACGTTCGGCGGCGTGACGCTCAGCACCAGTTTGGCCCCGCTGCGGATCGGAGGCAACCTCACGTTCAACGGCACCCCGGCCGTCACGGTCGCCGCCTTCAACCTGCCGGTAGGAACGTACCCGCTCTTGACGTGGACGGGGAGCCTTTCCGGAACGGCACCGACCGCCGTGACCCTCCCGCCGCACGTCACCGGCAACCTGAGCGTCGCCGGTTCGACGCTCTATTTGAATGTCACATCGTCGGCGGAGCCGCTGCGCTGGGCGCTCGCCGGCGGCGGCGTGTGGGACGTCAACGCCACCCCGAGCTGGAAAGACAATGCCGGATCCGGCACGACGTACCAAGAAACGGGCTCGGTCGGCGACAGCGTCGTGTTCGACGACACCTACATCTCCTCGCCGACGGCCATCACCCTGAACACCACGGTCTCGCCTTTGAACCTGACGGTCGGCAACGCCTCGCACGATTACACCGTCTCGGGAAGCGGCGTGATCGCGGGCGAAACCGGCCTGACCAAGACGGGCGGCGGCAGGCTGACGCTGAACACGACCAACACCTACGCCGGGCCCACGGTCATCTCCGGCGGTGCGCTCTCGGTCGCCGCGCTGGCGAACGGAGGCCAGCCGAGCGGCATCGGCGCCGCACCCGCGGCGGCGGCCAACCTCAGCCTCAGCGGCGGGGCCACGCTCCAGTACACCGGCGAAAGCGTGAGCATCGACCGCAGCTTCACCTTGGGCTCCGGCGGGGCCACCGTGGATGTGGCCACTGTCGGCCAGACGCTGGCCCTTGCGGGCACCGTCGCCAATGCGTATCCGCTCACCAAGAGCGGCGCGGGCAGCCTGTCGTTCACCGCCGCTGACGCGCTGCCCGCGGACTCGAGCGTCACCGTCGCCGCAGGCGACCTGCAGGTCGATGCGTGGGCCGTGAGCGCCACCAAGAAGATGGCTGTGGCCTCCGGCGCGACCTTCACGTCGACCGGACCCGTCCACATTCCTACGAAAAGCGGCCTGCCGGCGCCTTACACCACGTTCGCGAGCGGCGCGGGCGCGTGGCGCCTGCGTGCAACCGGCACGTCGGTCGGCTCGCCCGACCTTTTCGCGCCCGACAACGACATCAACGAGTGGGGCGTGGGGATCGCCACGCCGCTCGACACGGGTGCCGCCGGGACGACGCGCTACATCTGCGGCTATAACCAACACTGCAACCCGTTCAACTGGAAGAATAACAATGCCTACGGCGACCTGGTGTTCGACGGAAGCCTCGCCGGTGCCGGCGACCTCTGCTTCAATGGCTACCCGCACGCGACCGAGGACATGGCTTTCATGCTGAACGCGGACAACACGGGTTTCGCGGGCGGCGTGGCGATCCTGCGCGGCGACCTGTTCCTCAACCACAGCAACGCCCTGACCGCGGCCAACGCCGTGCAGCTCGCCTCGCCGGGGCCCGGCACGAACGTCGCGATGCGCGTCTGGAACAGGCGCGTGACGATCGGCGCCCTCTCCGGCGGCGGCGCCAACGCGCTGGTCTCCGGCTCAGGGCCGGCGGCGGCCCTGACCGTCTTCCAGAACGAAGACACGACGTTCGCCGGCACGCTGACGCAGCAGAACGCGAAAACCTTTTACACGAGCGGCAGCGTGCTCGCCCTCACGAAGAGCGGCACGGGCAAGCTGACGCTCGCGTGGACGAACGGCTTCACCGGTGCCACCGCCGTTGAGGCCGGCACGCTGGCGCTCGGCGCGGCCGGCACGCTGGTCAGCACGAACATTTCCATTGCGGCGGGTGCGACGTTCGACGTGACCGCGAAAGCGTCCTACGCCATGGCCGCGAATCAGCCTTTCGTCTTCGGCATCAACCCGGCAGTATCGAACGGTGTCGGGCGCGTCGCCGCATCGGGCCTGGACATCCGAAACGCCCACGTGAGCTTCAGCGCGACGGGCACGCTCACGGAGAAATTTTACACGGTCGCCACCTACACAAACCTGACGGGCTCGGCTTTTGCGAGCGTCTCCGGCCGTCCACAGGGCTATCTCCTCGAATACGGCTACAACGGCATGAAACAAATCGCCCTCGTGCGGCATGTGGGCATGCTGATCACGGTTCATTGAACGGCCGGCGGGCGCATGCGATGAAAGAACCGTCCGAATGAAAATGATCTGCCTGACCCTGGCGGCCTTGGCCGCATCGGCGCTCCCGCTCCCGGCGCAACCGCCTGTCCCGCTTCCGGATTGGGCCGAAGCTCAAATCGCAGAGGCCCAGCAGCGTTTTGAGGCGTGGCGCGGCCAGGATCCGGCCGTGGTGTTTCCGATCGTCACGGACGTCCATTCCTCCCGCCCCGCCGTGGCCGAACCGCCCGACTTCTCCGACTCGAAAATGCACATCCTCTTCGCCTGCCGTGCCGCGGAGAAATTCAAAGCGGACTTCATCGCCGACCTGGGCGACATCGGCCTCGACACGCCCGCGACGGCCGATCCCTCGAACGCCCAAGCGCGCCTCCAGGCGAACGTTCAGCTCTACGGCCACGCGACGGTCCCGGTGCTGTTCGCCATGGGCAACCACGACCACGGCCGCAAGGAGTTCCGTGTCACGAACAAGCAGTACGGCGACCTGTTCAACGGCCAGACGAAGAAAAGATGCCCCACCTGCGTCACCGGGCCGGACTGCGACTACGGGTATTTCGACGTGCCGGAAAAAAATTGCCGCGTTTTTTTCCTGAACTCAAGCGACGGCGCGTACTACGGCTTCTCGTTGCCGCAGCTGCAGTTTCTGGCCGACCACCTCCGCCTCCCCGCAGGCTGCTGCGCGGCCGTCCTTCAGCACATGTGCGTGAACGCGATCGGCCGCTGGAAGTCGTATCCTGACCGGACGGAGCACGGCGACATCTACGCGAAGATCCTTGAGGCTTTCGCCGACGGCGCCGAGGGATCGCTCGGGACGGTCGCGTGGGACTTCCGCCGGAACCGCGGCACCAGCCTGGCCGCAAGCATCTGCGGCGACAGCCATTTCGACCGCCAACTCACGACGAACGGCGTGACCTACGTCATCACCCAAGGATACGGCGGGATCAGCCCGAAGGAGCTTTCGGAGGTCTGCGTCGTGACGCCGTTCAGCCGCGCCAACACGATGCTGATCGATGTGGCCGCGATCAAGCCGGAAAAAGGGGAGTTCCGGATTTTCCGCATCGGCGCAGGCGGCGCCGTCCGCGATCGTTCACTTCCGTTTCCCCCGTGTAAACCGAGCGGCCCGGGCCGGTAGCGGCTCCGCGTTCGGGCGCGATCGAAGGAGAGATGGCGAATGACAGGGGGGATGCGGTGACTCAAGCGGACAGTGGCCGAAGCGCGGCAAGGGCGCTGCTGGCTGGGCTCGGAGGGGCGGTGTCGCTTTTTTCTTCGGCGATGGGTGCGCCGGCCGGCGAATGGCTGTTCGACGACCCCGCCCATCCGCTCCGCGCCACGCTGGGGCAGGATTTGGCCCTGGCGGGAACGGCGGCGGCGGTTACGGGCACGACGCCGGCCGACGGCGCGATCCGCCTGGGCGTCGGCTCGTTTCTGCGGTGCGCGCACGGCATCGCACCCAACGGCGGCGGTGCCGGCGTCAATGATTACAGCGTGGTCTTGGATTTCTGTTATCCCGACAGCAGCGCTGGGCACTGGATTTCCCTGCTGCAAACGAATGAGGCGAACACCAACGACACCGACCTCTGCATCCGCAGCCCGGACCGCGCGGTGGGGATCGGTGCCGTCGGTTACAGTTCAACCGCGACGGCGCCCGCGACTTGGTATCGGCTGGCCCTGTCCGTTAAAAACGGCGCCTGGTTCCGCCTCTACCTGAACGGCGTCCCGCTGCTGAACGGCGCCGGGCAGCCCGTCGACGGCCGCCACGCCCTGAGCACCCACGTCCTTTTCGCGGCCGACGACAACGGCGAGGACTTCCCCGTCGACCTCACGCGCATCGCCGTCTACGACGGCGCTCTCGCCTCGAACGAAGTTGCCGCCCTAGGCGGCCCCTACGCCTCCAATCCCGCCAATCACGCGCCCGAGGTTCTGGCGGCTCCGGCGGGGCCGGACGCGGTGGCGACGGGCAGCGCGGCGGACTTCACCGTGCGCGGTTCGGACGTGGACGGCGATCCCATTCAGATGCGGGTCAGCTGGGGCGACGGACAGGTGTCGGACTGGAGCGCGTTCTCCGCGACCTCCACCCTTTTCACCGCCTCGCACACGTATCGCAGCCCCACGTCCTGCGTGCTGCGCGCCGTCGCCCGCGACGGCTTCGGCGCGACGTCGGCGTGGACAACGGTGCAATCGCTCACGGTGACCGGCGAAGTGGTGGTGTCGCTGGTCACGCCGGCCTACCTCCAAAACATGACCCCCACCGGCATGGTCGTCATGTGCGAAAGCGGCGAAGACGTTCCGCTCCGCGTGGACTACGGCGCGACCGCCGCCTACGGCGCAAGCGCGGCCACCGTCCGCGAGGCGAGCGGAAGCGGCGCCTCGTGGTTCCACCGAGCCCTGTTGAGCGGGCTGGCGCCGGGCACCGGTTACCACTGCCGCCTGTTCACGGCGGGCGGCAAGCCCCTCGGCGAGGACCTTGCCTTCCAAACGGCGGCCACCGGACGCGTCGACTTCTCCTTCGGCGTCTGGGGCGACAGCCAGGGGAACAACGGCAGCGCCTGGACGGCCGATCCGCTGGAGCCCACCGTGAGCATGATGAAACACATGGCGGCCTCGGGGGTGGCCTTCGGCCTGACGTCCGGGGACTTGGCTGAGGACGGTTCTTCTTACGGCTACGCGCACAGCTTCTATCTGGAACGGGTGGCACGCCATCTGGGAACATCCGTTCCGTGGTACGTCGCGTGGGGCAACCACGACTCCTCCGCCACCCATGCGGTCATCCGCCGCGCGTCCGATTTGCCCAGCCGGTACCGCGAGGGGCTCAGCTCCGGGCACGGCTCCTACGCGTTCACGTACGGCGACTGCTTTTTCGTCTGCCTCGACTACTACTACCAGCCCGAAATCGCGAACGGCTGGCTGGAGCAAACCTTGGGCTCGCCTGAAGCACAGCGCGCGCGCTTCCGCTTTGTGGTCAACCACGTCCCGCCGTACTGCGAACGCTGGCTGGACGGCGACGCCGCGCTGCGCGCCACGCTGGTGCCGCTGCTGGAGCGCTACCGTGTCGCCGTCTGCTTCAGCGGGCATACGCACGAATATGAGCGGGGCGCGACAAACGGCGTCTATTACGTCATCTCGGGCGGAGGCAGCTGGCTCGACTTTGCGGAGCCCATCGTCAAAGACTGGCCGCACATGACGGTGGGCGGCGCTCAAAATGTGCCGGGGGCGTGGGCCAAAGAGAGTTCGCGGGGCGTGCTGGGAACGCCCCGGCCCATCTCGGGCGGCCTGTTCAACGAGTACGTGCTGGCCTCCGTGCGGGGAACAACGCTCGCGCTGCAGTGCCGGGCCTTCAACGCCGACGGCTCATACATCGGTGCGCTCGACGCGGTCGAGCTGTCCGCGCCCGCCGACGCCATGCGGATCTGGAGCGGCGGCGGCGCCGACGGCGCGTGGAACACCGCCGGCAACTGGGAGGGCGGCGGAACCCCCGCCGACGGAAGCGACCTGCTTTTCGCCGGCTCCCGGCGGCTGTCGTGCAGCAACGCGGCGCTGACCTCGGTCGGCAGCGTCATCGTGTCCGCGCCGGGCTTCACGCTGACCGGAAGGGCGCTGGCGCTGAACGGCAACCTTTCCTGCGCCTCCGCGTCGGGGCAAACCGTGTGGAGAATTCCCGTCGCGCTCGGGAACGCCTGCCGGGTGTCGGCCGCCGCCGGCGGCACCCTGCTGCTTGACGGCGCGATCGACAACAACGGCCACCTCCTCACCGTCGAAGGCTCCGGCAGCACCGTCGTGTCCGCGCCGCTTTGCGGCTCCGGCGGCTTGGTCAAGACGGGCGGGGGAATGCTGACGCTCACGGCGGCCAACGCGTATGCCGGAGGAACCGTGCTCAGCGCGGGCGGGCTGACCATCGACAACGCCCAAGCGCTGGGCAGCGGACCGCTCGCGGTCACGCTGGGGTCGGGCGGCGTGGTCCTCGCCGTCTCTAACACGGCGGCCGTCGCGGTCCCCAACGCCATCGCGTTGCCCGCTCCGGCCACGGCCCAGACTTACACGCTGCTCAAACACGCGGCGGGATCCGGCGCGGGCGCGCCGCTCGATCTCGCCGGCACCATCGGCGGCGGCAACGCGAATGCGACGCTCTTTCTGAACAGCAGCACGATCGGCGACACGACGACCACCTACCGCTTCTCGGCGGCCAATACGTTCCGGGCCACGATCAATCTGAACCGCGGCGGGATCGTGGTCGGACACCCGCAGGGGCTCGGCAGCCCCGACAACCTCGTCTACCTCAACGGGAACGGAAACGCGACGCTGGGCGACCTGCGCTTCGACGTCTCGGCGACGCTGCCGAACCCCGTGCAGCTCGTCAACGCGCCGAGCCCGATCAACACCGGCACAAACCGCGTCGCGCTGTCCGGCGCGGTGTCCGGCACCGGCAAGAATCTGGTCAAGCTGGGCAGCGGCACCTTGGAGCTTCTCGGGACCAACACCTACACAGGGGCGACCGCGATCAACGCCGGCACGCTGAAGCTGGGCCGCGACGGTTCCCTCGCCAGCGCGGCCATCACCCTCGCGGCGGGGGCCGTGCTGGACGTGACCGCGCACGCGGCCTACGCCATGTCGGCGGCGCATCTCTATACGTTTGCCGTGAACGCCGAAGGCGACGGATCGGCGGGCCGGATCGACGCGGCCGGCCTCGACGTCTCGGAGGCGCGCGTGGCCTTCAACGTGACCGGCACGCTCGACGATCCCGTCTACGTGCTCGCCGTATGCGGGAGCCTGACGGGCTCGCGCTTCGCCAGCGTGGCCGGCAGCCCGAAAGGCTATACGCTCGTCTACGGCCGCACGGCCGCAGGAAAGTTCCGCATCACCCTCGTCCGCCGGCCGGGCACCCAGCTCATCGTTCAATAACATCGACGAAAGGACCCTTCGCTCATGCGACACGCCACCGCCTGCCTCGCTGTTTTCGCCGCCGCTGCGGCTCACGCCCAGACGCTTCCGGTTTTCCGGTTCGACGCGTCGGATTCCTTCACGCTGATGCAGCTCAGCGACATTCAGGACAACGACCAGCCGAAGCCGCGCGTGGCGGCTTTCATCGGCCAAGCGGTCAAGCGCTACCACCCCCAGCTGGTCGTGCTCACGGGCGACAACACGGAAAGCTGCAACCGGAAAGGCGCGTTCGAGAAGTCCGCCTCCGCCTTCGTGGACATCTTCAAGGCGCAGCACACGCCTTTCGCCGTGGCCTTCGGCAATCACGACTCCGAAAAGAAGGGCGATGACTACTACACGCGCGACGAACAGTACGCGCTCTACAAGCGGCTGGGCGGCGACTGTTTCGTCGACCACGACGTCCCGGCCCTCAGCGGCACGGGAAGCGGCGTCATTCCGATCCGCGCCGCGGCGGGCGACGCCGTCCGCTTCAATCTCTTTCTGATGGATTCCGGCGACTACGCGAAGGGCGGCTACGACGGCATCCGGCGCGACCAGATCCAGTGGTACGAGTCCGTGAGCGGAAAAACGCCCTGCCTGTGGTTCCAGCACATTCCCGTCCCCGACTTTTTCGACGCAGGCTTGCTCGTCGCCGTTCCGACCAACACGCCGAACTGCTACTTCCACAAGAAAGGCGAGTACGCGGGCAAGGGATACCTGCTCGACGCCACGCGCGCGGGCGGCCTGCTGAGGGAGGTTCCGAGCCCGACGACGCGCGCCGCCTACACGGACGACGCGCACACGTATCAGGGCCGCACCCTCTACGCGAGCTGGCGCAGAACGGGCAACCTCAAGGGCGCCTACTTCGGCCATGACCATCCCAACACGTTCGACGGCACCGACGCGAACGGCATCCGCCTCGGCTATACGAAGGCCGCCACGCTCTGCTCGTACAACGACAACAATCCCGGCTGCCGCGTGTTCACGTTCAAGGCGGACGGGACGTATACGACTCAGGTCGTAACGGAATCCGACCTGAAGAACGCAGCGGCGAAATGACGGCCGCTTGTCCGAACGCAGCGCCCCACACGAAACGGCCACACAATTTGTAAAACCGCTTTAGTTTGACGGCGTGGTTTTCAAACGGAGCCGATAGAAGTGCTTGTCGGCATTGATCGGCCTCTGCAAAGTCCACATCCCGCTCTGTAATGTGGGCGTGTCCGACACGGGTTCCCAGGTGGTGTTGCCGCCATCAAGCACGTCGGCCTGATCCACCACCAGGGAAGGCGCATTCCCCGGCCACGCCAAGTGAACGACGCCACCTTGGTTTGTCACGCTGAGCGACGGCAAGTAGCCGGGCGACGTGAAGGTGAGCGTCAAGTCGCTCACCGCGATCGAGCCGCCGGTGCCGTCGCCGCCGCCGCCGCGCAGCATGACGGTGACGAACATGTTGCTGGCGCCGGTATAGACCGTGCCGTCGAAATCATACGTCTGGTCCTTCAACGGACGGTTCAATTTTCCCCATGACGGGTAGAGGATGTCCGGCAGCGGATAGGCTGCGGCAGGCGAGCTGACCATGAAGGAGTAGAGGCTTTGGTTCCAGCCCACGTAGGCGCCGCCGTTGATGTCCAGACCGCCGTCCTGGAAGTTTTCCACGTTGGACGAGTACTGGCTGATCGCGGCGAGATAACTGCCGCAGTCGCCATTGTTGTCCATGTAACGGTAGCCCGCGCCGGTGACGGTCGCTTTCGAGCGGACCAACGTCTTGTAGCCGTTCGCTTTGAACTGGGCGTAGGTGAGGTAGGCCATCACGCCCGGAGCGGGATCCGCGTTGGTTCCCGGCGTCGTGGGCCCCGCCACTTTGCCCGCGACGGCGGCGGACGGATTCACGGCCGAGGCGAAGATCACGAGATCGCCGTACCACCAGCTCGTCCCCGTGATCGTGTTCTTCAGCCGTCCGTCCGTGATCTGCACCTTCGTATGGGGGCCGACGACAAAGGTGGTGTAGGCGTAGCCTTCCGCCTCGGTGCTGCCGGTCACATTCAAGCTCCAGTCGGCCCCGGATCCGCTCACCGTAGCCGAGCTGCCGTTGGACAGAACCGGGTTCATCATGGCGCCGCTGATTTTCAGGGTGTTGGCCGCGGAGAGGCTGACGCCCAGGTTCTTCACAAGGACGGACCCGCTGGAGCAACCGCCACCGCCCCGCACCATCACGGTGACGAACGTGTTGCTGGCTCCGGTGTATACCGTCCCGTCGAAATCGTACGTCTGATCCTTCAACGGGCGGTTCAGGCCTCCCCACGCCGGATAGAGGATGTCCGTCAGCGCACGGGCCGGCGCGCCGTTGGACATGGCGGGCGTCGACAGCTGGTTCCAACCGACGTAGGCGCCGCCGTTGATGTCCAGGCCGCCGTCTCGGAAGTTCTCCACGTTGGACGAATACTGTCCGATCGCCGCGCGATAGCTGCCGCACGTGCCGTCATTGTCCATATACCGGTAGCCGGCGCTGTTGACGGTCGCTTTCGAGCGATACAAGGTCTTGTAGCCGTTCGCTTTGAACTGGGCGTAGGTGAGGTAGGCCATCACGCCCGGAGCGGGGTCCGCGTTGGTTCCCGGCGTCGTGGGTCCCGCCACTTTGCCCGCGATGGCGGCGGACGGATTCACGGCCGAGGCGAAAATCACGACATCGCCAAAATACCAGCTGCCCGTGAACGTGTTCTGCAGCGTGCCGCTGGCGAGTTGTACGCGGGTGTTGGGCGCGACCACAAACGTGGTATAGGCGTAACCCTCCGCTTCGCCGCTGCCGGCCACGTCCAGACTCCAATCCGCTCCCGTCCCGTTCACCGCGGCGGAGGAACCGGTCGACAGCACGGGGCGCATCATGGAACCGGTGATCTTCAGAAAGTCGGGCGAGGAGAAGCTGAGAACCAAGTTGTTCACCGAAATCGCGCCGCCGCCGCCGCCGCCGCCCCGCACCATGACGGTGACGAACAGGGTGTTGGTCCCGGTATAGACCGCCCCGTCAAAGGCGTAGGTCTGATCCTTCAGGGCGCGATTCAGCCCGCCCCCCGCCGGATAGAGAATGTCCGTCAGCGCACGGGCCGGCGTGCCGTTCGCCATCGATGTGGCCGAGACCTCGTTCCAGCCGACATGGGCGCCGCCGTTGATCTCCAGGCCGCCGTCCCGGAAGTTCTCCACGTTGGACGAATATCCGCCGATGGCCTCGAGGTAGCTACCGTAGCCGTTATTGCCGCCGAAATACCGGTAACCGGCGTTGTTGGCGTCCGCCTTGGTGGCGAAATTCGGGGGATCCCCGTACTGGCTGTCGCTCATCCACGCCATCACCCCGGGACGGGATTCGAGCCCGTCGGACCGGCCACCTTGCCGGCGATGGCACTCGCCGGATCCATTGCGGAGGCAAAAATGACGAGATCGCCCCAATACCAGCCCTGCCCGCCGTCCGTGATCGTGTTCTGCAGCGTACCGCCGGTGATCTGTACCCTCGTGCCGGGGGCGACCGTGAAGGTGGCATAGGCATAACCTTCCGACCAACCGGCATTGGCCACATTCATACTCCACGCCGGACCCGTCCCCGAGATTGTGGTTGCGGTGCCGCTGGACACCGGCGTCATCATGGACCCGGTGATGGTCAAAGGACCGGAATCGGAGTCATAGGGAGTGGCCGAAACAACCCACGCAGACATGACAACGACAAACAGTTGTTTTTTCATCCGTTTCCATTTCTTTCTACTGTTTCGGAAAAGAAGGCACGAACCGGCTCTCATCGCGTCCCGTTTCTCCGCGAAACGCACCCCCCCCTTGATGAGATGTGCCTGCAAGAGCCCCCACGTGCCGAACCCAAAACATGTTTATATTTTGCCGGAACGAAATAGCCTTGTCAAACGGATTATTTATTAAATCAATACGTAGCAGAAAAAACTGTCGGAAAAGTCAAAACACAAGACCGGAAACTTTTCGGTTTTCCGGTCTTGCCTCACCTTCTCGGCTTACCGCCTTTTCAAACGATTTTCCGCTTGCCGTTCTGGGCCGGAGCAAGGCTTCCCCTTCGCCCCGGCCCGTGCCTCAGCCGTAGATCGGACCGAAGTTCTTGCAGGCGCGGAAGTCGGCGCCGATCGGATCATCGATGCCGAACAGGCCCCACGCGTGCGGGCGGAAGGCTTGCTCTTCCGGCACGTTGGACATCGCCACCGGAATGCGCAGCATCGCCGCCAGCGTGACCAGGTCCGCACCGATGTGGCCATAGCTGATCGCGCCGTGGTTGGCGCTCCAGTTGTTCATCACGCTGTAGACGTCGCGGAACGCGCCCGTGCCGGTCAGGCGC
>CAZOIS010000104.1:0-15396 GCA_964579865.1 uncultured Lentisphaeraceae bacterium
TCCCGCCTATTCCCGCAACGGCGTGGTGCGCCAGCACCTCGCCGCGCTGGGCTGGGTCCTCCGCGACTTTCATCCGAAGTTCTGCATGACGGGCGATATCGAAGCGGCGCTGCGGCGGCTACCGCAGCCGGACGCGGTCTGGGTGCCTTGCTTCCGCCAACGCGATCTGGCGGCGGCACGCCGCTGGTGCGACCGCCACGGCGTGCCGCTCGTTTTCGATCCGCTCATCAGCGCCTACGACAAACAGGTGTGGGAGCGCTTCAAGCTGAAGGACGGCAGCCGTGCGGCCGAACGCCTGCTGGTTTGGGAGCGGAAGCTGTTTGCCAAAGCGGACCGGGTGATCGCCGACACGCCGTGCCATGCCGCGTTCTTTGCGAAGACGCTGAGGGTGCCGAAAGAAAAGATCCGGGTGGTGTACGTCGGCGCGGATGAAACGCTCTTCCGCCCCGCGCCGGAGCGCGTGCCGGGAGCTCCCGTCGACGTGCTCTTTTACGGCAGCTTCATTCCGCTGCACGGCGCGAACACGATCATCGAAGCCGCACGGATCTATCAAGGGCCGCCTGTCCGCTGGAGCCTGCTCGGCGACGGCCCCGCGAAGCCGTCGTGCCAAAAAGCCGCCGAAGGGCTCCCCAACGTGTTCTTCGAAGACCGCATCCCGTACGCGCAGCTGCCCGCGCGCATCCACCGCGCCGACATTCTGCTCGGCGTGTTCGGCACGACGCAAAAGGCCGGGCGCGTAATTCCGAATAAAGTCTTTCAGGCGTTGGCGGCGGGGCGCCCCGTCATCACGCGTGCTTCCGACGCCTACCCCGGCGAGGGCGGCGCGTCGGGCGCGCTCGCGTTTGTGCCGCCGGGCGATCCGCGGGCGCTGGCTTCGAGCGTATCCGAATGGGCCTCGCGCAGCGAAGCCTTGTCGGTCCGCAACGCGGCGGCGCGGGCCCTTTACGACCGCCATTTCTCCACCGTAATTATCCGTCGCCAACTCGAGCAAAGTTTGCCATCATACTGCGCATCGGATCAGATGTGACCCGTCCTTTATTGCCCGGGCGTCTCCACGGGACGCCGCACGGAAGGAGGAAGCCCTTGCGTATTCTCATGGTCGACAACATGCAGCTCCGCCAATACGGCAACCTGAAGATGGGGCCGGGGCGAAAGCTCGTCTGCGGCGCCATCCGCAGCAACCACCGTCTGGCCGAATTCAGCGACCGCGACATCGCGCGCTACCTCGCCCCGCTCGGCATCCGCAAGATCGGCGGCCATCTCGCCAACAAGAAGCTGGTCCAGACCGCCAAGAACTTCAAGCCCGACATCCTCTTCATCGGCCACTGCGACTATATCCGCAACTGGGCGCTCGAGGAGATCCGCGCGGCCCTGCCGAAAATCCGCATGGCGCACTTCAACATCGACCCGATCTGGATGGACTGGCACATCCGTCAGATCCGGGAGCGCCTGCAGTCGACCGATGCAATCTTCGTGACCACCGGCGGCGCGGCCCTCAAGCAGTTCTGCACCGGCAAGAACGTGGTGGCCTACATGCCAAATCCGTCGGACCCTTCGATGGAAGTCGAGGATAATTCGCAAAAAACCGAGTTCGCGCGCGACTTGCTTTTCTGCGGCAAAGAGATCGCGGGCGACGACCGCAACGCCTTCCTCCGCCAGCTCGCCGACACGCTGAGCGGCAAGCTGCGCTTCGACATTTTCGGCATGTTCGGCAACCCGCCGGTCTGGGGCGCGAACTACGAGCAGACCCTGGCCGAAAGCAAGATGGCGCTCAACCTCAACCGCAAAGAGGAGTGGCCGCTCTACTCCTCCGACCGCATCGCGCACCTCATGGGCAACGGCCTCTTGACCTTCCTGAGCGACCGCGGCAACATGCAGAAGTTCTTCAGCGACCGCGAGGCGGCCTTCTTCCACGACGCGGACGATCTGCGGGAGAAGATCCTGCACTATCAGGCGCACGACGGCGAGCGCCGCGCCGTCGCCGCCGCCGGACGCGCGCGATACCATCAGCTGTTCAGCGGCAGCCGCACGCTGAAGTTCATGATCGAGACGCTGCTGAACGAGCCCTACTCCGAGCCTTACGAGTGGGCGGACGAGGTTTACCGGTGAGCGGCAAGCCGCTGATTTCGCTGGTGATCCCGATGTATAACGCCGAGCGCCATGTGATGGCGTGTCTGGACTCTGTCGCGCGCCAGACCTGCTCCGAATTCGAGTGCCTCTGCATCGATGACGGCTCCTCGGACCGCACGGGCGAGATCGTCGGGCGGTACGCGGCCCGCGACCCCCGGTTCCGCCTACACCGCCAAGCGAACGCGGGATGCTCGGCCGCGCGGAACGCGGGCCTGCGTCTCGCCGCGGCCCCTTATCTGGCCTTCCTCGACGCGGACGACGTCCTGCATCCCCAGGCGTTCGAAATTCTGCTCCACCTGATTGAAAGCCGCGACGCCGACGTATCGTCTTTCCAATACCGCCACGTGTCCGACGCTTTCGCCCTGACAGAGCCGGAGCGCTACGCGATCGGCGAGGTGCCGGCGACCGTCGACACGGCACCCTTCCTGTCGTTTTTTTCAAAGAAGCAAAAACGCGAGTCGGCCGCGGTTTGGACGCGGCTTTACAGGCGGCGGGCGACCGAGGGGATCGATTTCCCCGAAGGCGTGCATTTCGCCGAAGACCTCGTTTTCGTGGCGAAAGTCATGCACCGCATCAAGAGGATCGCCGTCACGCCCGTGACGCTGCTGTTCTACCGCGACAATCCCTCCTCGGCGACCAACAGCGGCGTTTCGGAGCGGCAACTCCTTTCTTTCGTCCAGGCGGCCCGGACGCTGCACGACTATTTCATGTGCCAGACGCTCTCGCGTCAAGAGTCCCGCCTGATCTCCGTGTTCCTGTCGACGCTGGTGTATAAAACGTGCGTGGCGGCCTTCTTCCGCGACGGCCGCCTGCTGGAACAGGCCGCGCTTCTGAAGCGCGCGCACGACCAGGTGTCGGAACTGATCGCGTCCGGCGTCATCGACGTCTCGTGCCTGAGCCTGCGGAAACGGTTGATTTGCCGGTGTTTTTTGAGGGGATGGCTAGCGCTCGCGCTGCAGCTCGATGCGCTGGTCGTCCGGAAAAGGCGATAGGCATGGCTGACACCACCATCTCGCTCGTGATCCCGATGTACAACGCGGCCCGCCATTTGGAGGCCTGCCTGACGTCCGTCGCCCGGCAGACGCAGGCCGGGTTCGAATGCCTCTGCGTGGACGACGGCTCCACGGACGACACCGCCGCCCTTGCGCAGTCGTTCGCGGCGCGCGACGCGCGATTCACCGTTGTGCGGCAGCCGAACGCCGGCTGTTCGGCGGCGAGAAACAGCGGCATGCGTTTGGCGCGCGCCCCTTATCTGGCCTTCCTCGACGCGGACGACCTGCTGCATCCGCAGGCCTTCGAAGTGGCGCTCGGGCTGATTCAACGGCACCAGGCGGACGTGGCGACCTTCCGGCACGCCGACGTGGACGACGCGTTCGTCTTGTCGGAGCCCGTGCGGTACAGCGCCGGCACCGTGCCGGCAAGCGTGACGGACACACCTTTCCGCGCATTCTTCCATCCGCAGGGCGACAAGGTGAAAGGGAACCCGGTGGAGATCTGGCTGAACCTCTACCGCCGGGCCGCCGTCGACGGCATCGCGTTCTCGGAGGGCATCCACTTCGCGGAGGACGTGGTGTTCGTCATCAAGGTCATGCATGCCATCCGCCGGCAGGCCTTCACCCCCGCCACGCTTCTGTTCCACCGGAACAATCCGGCTTCGGCCATCAACCAGGGCGTCACCGAGAAATATGTCCGGTCGCATGCGCAGGCCGCCCGCGCGCTCGCCGAACACTTCGCGCGGCAGGCCTGCCCGCCGGAGGAAGCGCTTCTGCTGAAGCGCTACCTCTCGTACATGATTTACAAGGCCTGCGTATCTCAACCCGCCCGCAAGCTTGGGCGGCCGGAGCACCGCGCCGTGCGGGAGTGCGCCAGAAACCTCGCGGCCGAGCTGTCGGCGCAAGGGGTGTTCGATCCGGCGGCGATCGGCCTCCGCAAGCGGCTGGCCACGTGGTGTTTTCTCAATGGCTGGCCGCGGCTCGCAAAAAGCCTGGCGTGACGGCCGGCCCGCAAGGCGTCACAGGCCCATCTGGCGGAGCGTTTCGGTGCCTTGGCGGGCGATGGCCCGGATGGCTTCGGCCGTCGCGCCCGCATTCTCCGGCGTGTGCCGGTTCGCGCCTGCGGCGATGCGTTCAAGGATCATGCGGTTGATCGCCGGAGAAAAGTGGGAGATGTCCTTGTAGTTCGAGAGGTCCGTGACGACCGCGGTCTCGGCTTGGAAATCAAAAATCTTCACGTTCGGGTAGGCGCGCAGCAGGCCGTTGATCCGGGCTTTGATGTCCAGAAGAAAGTCCAGCATCTCTTCGTCGAGAACGCACCCCCAATAGAGATCCGAGTAGGGCGCGTAGTAAAGGACGAACTCCGTCTCGGGGTGGGCGCGGATGAGAGACAGATACCCCTCGTCGAAATTGTGCATCATCCGCTCCACCAGATTCGTCGCGTCGTGCTGTTTCATCTCCCCGATCCAGCGCGTCTCGCTGCGCTGCTGGCTGCGCAAAGCCTTCAGCACTTGCTCCTTGCCGTACCGGGCCCGTCCGCTGCAATCGTCGGTGTTGAACATCAGGTCGGGGTTCAGCCTCGGGGCGTTATCCAGATGGGCCTTGATCACGTCCCGGTTGGCCCCGAAAGCGATATCCGCGTTGAACAGGTAGGCGCATTCGTGCAGAAGCGACCGGCTGTAGAGCCACGGCTCCAAAGGGATGTAGTGGCTGCCCGGCTCTTTGGCGAGGATCGAAACGTCGACGGCCGTCAGGATATGGCGGACCTCGCGATTCTTGAACGCTTTTTCGCACAAGAGTTTATGGGTTGCCGCGCGGCAGCCCCTGACCGCGATCTTGAGCGGTTTCTGCCAGCGCAGGATTTGCCGCACGTCGGCCAGCGAGAAGTTCAGGCTCATCGAAGAGCCCGCGACGAGCGAATCGTAGTCCGCCGTCTCCAACAGGTGCGGGACCATCCGGTATTCGTCGTCGTAAACCGGGCTGAGCAAAGGCTTCTTGTGGTACCGCATGTACGGGTTGAACACGTACACGGTCAGGCCGCAGAGCGCCAGCAGCAGCACCGTGATCCCGACGGCGGTCCAGAACCAGCGGGCATCGTGGAGCTCCGCGCCCGTCAGACTTCTGATCCGCACACGTAAACCGGCAAAGCGTGAGGAAACGTTCAGCATAGGCGTCCTAGAAATTGAAATAGATGAAGGGGCTGATCCGGGCCATCGTCAGGATCGACCAGGTCAGCAAAAAAACGGTCTCGGCCAACCTCACCCACGTGGGCCGGAAGGAGATGCTGAGTTTGATTGCGTTCTTGCACGTCAAGCAGATCACCGTCAGCGCGGCAATCAGGAGGATGCTGGCGTGCAGAGAGAAGTCCGGCCGCACAAGCACCCGAATCGTTTCATAGTTCATGTTCGAGAAGTCGAACAGGCTGCGCCAAATCCTGACCGCATGGCCCACTGTGCTGGACCTGAAGAGCACGAGCGAAAGGATGAAGAACAGGAAGGTGAGCGCGCGCCCGAGCCGGCGGTGCATCGAAAAGCCGGCCTCGCTCCAGAGCCGGTGGAGCACCAGCGCGACGCCGTGCATCCCGCCCCAGAGGACATACGTCCACCCCGCGCCGTGCCACAGCCCGCTGACGAAAAACGTGATCATCAGGTTCAGGCAGGTCCGGAACAGGCCGTGACGGCTGCCGCCGAGGGGGAAATAGACGTAGTGCGACATGAAGCGCCCGAGGGTGATGTGCCACCGCTGCCAGAAGTCTTGGATGTCGGTGGCCCGGTACGGCGAGTTGAAGTTGATCGGCAGGTTGATGTTGAACATCTTGCCCAGCCCCATCGCCATGTCGCAGTACCCGCTGAAATCGAAATAGAGCTGCATCATGTAGGCCAGAGCGACGAACCAGGCCTGGAAAAAGGTCAGCGGGTCGGGGCAATCGAAGCCGCGCGCCGCCCAGATCGCCACCTGGTCCGCGATGACCAGCTTCTTGAAAAGGCCGACCGCGAGCAGATGAAGCCCGCAACTCAGATGTCGCCAGTCGGGCTTGAGCGACTCCGGCCTGTCGAACTGGGGCATCATCTCCTGGTGGTGCACGATGGGACCGGCCACCAGCTGCGGGAAGAAGGTCACGAACAGGGCGTAGTTGACGAAACCGAGATTCGCCAGCCGAACCCCCTTGTAGGCGTCTACCACGCAGGAGATCTGCTGGAAGGTGAAAAAGCTGATCCCCAGCGGCAACAGGACGTGCAGCGCCGGGAAATCGGTCTTCAGCAGGGCGTTGCAGTTCGCCAGCAGGAAATCCGCGTACTTGTAATAACCGATCAGCGCCAGGTTGAAGAGGATGCCGAGCGCGAAAAGCGCTTTGCGCAGCGCCCCGCCGGCAGGCAGCCGCTCGATCTTCCAGACGAACGCGTAGTTCACGATGACCGACGAAAGGATGATCCACAGGTACCACGGCTTGAACCAGCCGTAGAACAGCAGGGATGCCGCCACCAGCCAGAAGTGCGCCGCCATCTTTCCGGCCACCCGCCCCAGCAGGAAGTATCCCGCCAGCACGGCCGGCAGGAAGAACAACATGAACTCGTAGGAACTGAACAGCATATCAATTCGTTTTGTTTGCCCGCTTCTTCAGCCGCCGCAGCAGGCTTCTGGGCAAGCGAAGCATTTTGTAATTCAGGTACTGCAGCCAAAAGCCGGGCGGCAAGGTGAACTGCTGCCGCGCCTGCTCGTCCCAGATCTCGTTCATCAGCGGATCATGATAGTGAAGCGCCTGCATCTTCCCCCACAACCGGTTTCGGCGGCGCATATAGAAATCGACGTCGAAGACCCGCTTGAACGCCGGCAGTTTCCCGAACAGGTCGAGCGTCATCATGGTGCGCAGGCATTTGTGGCAATGGGAGCAGTTGTGCCCCTTCGCCACACAGACGTTGAGGAACTCGTGCGCGACCGGGAGGCTGCTGATCAAGGCGGTCTTCTGCACCCGCGTCATGGTCATGCCCGCGGAGTAGAACGTCAGGGTGTCCGTGCCGAGGAGCGCCAGGATGATGGGGTCGAAATACTCGACGATGGGGTCCATCCGCATGTCGGCGACCGCGACAGACGAGGCGATATAATAAACGCCGAACAGGCGCTGCAGGATCAGCGGAACGGCGCCGTTGCACAAGGTCACCAGATTGGTGTGTGGCGCAAAATCGAGGTACTCCATCAGATTGGAGTCCACAAAGACGAGCGGCAAGCCCAACGCCTGCGCGCAGGCCCGGCTGTGGGCAAGGCGCTCCTGGCACAGCCGGGCGACGGTGTCCGCCGGATATTGGGGGCCGTATCCGTGCGCCCCCGCGTTGAAAAAAGTCACATGCGTCAGGCGGTTGGGCGGCGGCGGCGCCTCGTGGTCGAGAAAGAATTCGGCGACGACGGCCAGGCTGTCGACCCCGCACGACAGGCCCGTCCCGCAGGCTCCCGCCGAGTGGACCGGCCCGTCCGCAAGCGGCGCTTCAATCCGAATGATGTTGTCCCATGGATGGGACGCCTTCAGCGTCGGCAACAGAAACCTTGTGACCGTGAAAAACAGCTTTCGTGAAACCAGCGCCGTAAACCGCAGGTTAACGTTGAAATGCATCGCCCAACACAGCAGGGCAACCAAAAACCCGTCCGACCGTTCGGCCGTCAGATAGTCCACGAAGGGCTCTTCCACGGAAAACCACAGGCGGCGCTCAGCGCCCCGCCAAGAAAAAGTCACACTGATGACCGCGCCCGCGCCGCTCGTCCGTGTGACCGACGGGGCACTGATTGTCACAAATTCATCGCTACCCATTGCCGACTCCTGCCATATCCTCTTCTGATCTGGAAGACATGGTCACATGTTCCAAATAAGAGGGTCCTAATTTACCTTCTTTCACGCCTCCACACAACATAGAAAGGCAAGGCGCCAGGCGCTTCACCTGAGGCCCGGCCCGCTTTTATCGGCTTTTGTCGTCCGGGAATCGGTTATGGATTTGACAATGGGAGAATGGGATGCAAAAATTGACGGGTATCGCAATTTTGTAACTGTAACCCCTTATTAACGCCAGCCGGAGAAGCCGATGAGCCTGAAGAAAACGTTCCGCAAACTGGGCAGCCAGATGACCCGGTGTTACCTGTCCTTGGGAACCGGATGTGAATGCCCGATTTGCGGATGGCGCGGGCACGCGTTCATGCGGCGCGCCTACGCGAACAAACCGGCCGACACGTTCCTCTGTCCTGCCTGCGGCTCATCCGAGCGGCACAGATTCGCCTATCTCGCGCTGAAAAACAGACTCGCCGCGCTTGCGGAGAACACGCTTCACTTTGCTCCGGAGAAAAGCATTGCGCCCTGGCTTCAGTCCTTGGCGAAAAAGTATCTGAGTGTCGACATCGCCTCTCCGACGGCCATGCAAAAGATGGACATCACGGACTTGCGCCTGCCGGACGGCAGCTTCTCGCTGGTCTGGTGTTCGCATGTTCTCGAGCACATCGAGGATGATCACAAAGCCCTTGCGGAACTCTACCGTGTGCTGAAGCCGGCCGGGGTGGCCGTGATCATGGTGCCGATCTATGGCGACAAAACCTTCGAGGACCCCGGAATCACGACGCCCGAGGGCCGTCTCAAGCATTTCATGCAGGAGGATCATGTGCGGCTGTATGGCCTTGATTTCAAGAACCGACTGGCGGAGTCCGGCTTCAGCGTGGAGATGATACAGACGTCTGACATGCCCGCCGAGAGCGTGAGAAAACACGGCCTGGAATACCCGTCAACCAAAGAGATCTTCCTTTGCACGAAGCCTGCGGGAATCTGAGCCAAACGGTTGCCGCCCGTCGGAACGCACAACGGCAAACGACAGAGGGGTGAAGAAATGAATCTGCGAGTGAACGTTGCTTTCGCCGTGGTTTTCTCGTGCCTGATCACGGCGGAAGCCCAGAGCCTGGGGCAAGGCCGCACGGACGCCGACGGCCAGACGCTCTGGTTCGACGGCCAGACGCTGCCGATCGAAGGCCGGGCCTTCCGCGACACGGAGTCGTGCTACGACCGCCTGCCGGCGCGCGCCAAGGACACTGTGCCGCCCAGCGTATGGGGGCTGAGCCACCACTCGGCCGGCATGGCGCTGCGGATCGCCACCGACGCGGACACCTTCAAAGTCCGCTGGGCGGTCCGGAGCAAAGATCTCGCGATGCCGCACATGCCGGCCACCGGGGTCAGCGGCGTCGACATCTACCAGCGCACCGCCGGAGGTTGGCGCTTCGTTAAGAACGGACGCCCCGTCGCCGTGACCAACACGGTGGACGTCTCGGTGGCGCCGAACACGGAATGCCTCATCTACCTGCCGCTTTACAACGGCACGGCCATGATCGAGGTCGGCATCCCCAAAGGCAAAACCGTGTCCGCGCCGCCCCCCCGCGCGAACGGCATAACGAAGCCGGTGGTCTTTTACGGCACCTCCATCACGCACGGCGGATGCGCATCGCGCCCCGGCATGGCCTTCACGGCGGTGGCCGGTCGACTGGTCGACGCGCCGGTCGTCAACCTCGGCTTTTCCGGCAACGGAAAAATGGAAATGGCGCTCTGCAACCTGGTCGCCGAGATCGACGCCTCGGCCTACGTGCTCGACTGCCTCTGGAACATGAACGACGACCTGGTCCGCGAACGCGCGGAACCGTTCATCCGGGCCCTGCGCGAGAAATGTCCCGACACGCCGATTCTGCTGGCCGAGGACTGCAATGTTTTCGGCAAAGCCCCGACCCCCAAGTCGCGCATCCTGCGCGCCACCTATGAAAAACTGAAAGCCGAGGACGCCTCAAAGTGGTCGAAGCTCCATTATCTGGAGGCCAAAGACATGCTCGGGCACGATGGCGAGGGCACCGTAGACGGTTGCCATCCCAACGATCTCGGGATGCAGCGCCAAGGCACCGTGTACGGTCAGGCGCTACAAAAAGTCCTGCGCCGATAAACGCGTACATGAAGTCCCCCTCGCTGACGCGGAACTTGGAAAAAGCGCCGAGATCGCGTATCCTATTCTCAATTTAAAGAACCCGGGGGACAACATGCTTTCTCAGCCTTCTTCCACATCTGGCCTTCTGCCTTCGCAGCCCGCTCTGATCGCCATCACCGGACTCGGCGCGGTCACACCGTTCGGCTCGGGCGTCGACGCTCTGTGGCAGGCGCTGCTGCGCGGCGCTTCGGCCATTTCGGACATGGATCTCTTCGACCTCGGCGGCCTCGCCTGCACCCAAGCCGGCGTGATCCGCAACTACGCCCCGCCGGAAGGCTTCGAGAACGGCCCGCGCGCTTCGGGGTTCGCCGCCGGCGCCTGCCGGGAGGCGCTCGCCCAAGCCGGCCTGGCGGACGATCCCGCCTCGCTCGCCGAAACCGCGCTCATCACCGCCTCCAATTTCGGCGACATCGACGCCGGCGAAGCCGCGCTGATTCCCCTTGGACACGAAGGCCGCAGCGCCGCAGCGAGCCGCTTTTGCGCGCACACCGCGCCGGCCGCGGCGCTCGCCGACGCGTTCCGCCTTGGAGGCCTCCGCATTCCGCTCTCGCTCTCCTGCTCCTCCGGCGCGGCCGCCACCGCGACCGCCGCGAACTTGATCACCGCGGGTCATGCCCAGCGCGTCTTGGTCGTCGGCTACGACGCGATCTCGCGCTTTTCGTGGAGCGGGCTCTGCTCGCTGCGCACCATGACCAAGGACGCCGTGCGGCCTTTCGACGTCAACCGCAGCGGCACCATCTTCACGGAGGGTGCGGCGGCTCTGGTGATCGAGCGCGCCGACCTCTGCGCCGCGCGTGGCGCAAAACCCCTCGCCCTGCTGCGCGGATGGGCAACCGGCAACAACGGCCATCACATGACCGCCCCCGCACCCCGCGGCGCGGGTTCCGAGCACGTCATGCGCGAGGCGCTCACCCTCGCCGGCATCGCGCCCGGAGCGGTGGACCACATCAACGTCCACGGCACGGGCACCAAGCCCAACGACAGCACCGAAACGCAGGCCATCCAGGATCTGTTCGGAAGCCGCTCCGCCTCCATCCCGGTCACGTCCGTAAAAGGACGGCTCGGCCACATGCTCGGAGCAGCGGGCTCTGTCGAGCTTGTCGTTTCCGTTCTTTCGCTGCAGCACGGCGTCATCCCGCCCACCGGAAATCTCGTCTCGCAAGATCCCGAATGCCCGCTCGATGTCGTCACCGCGCCCCGCACCGTGCCGCTGTCCTGCGTTCTTTCAAACTCCGCGGGCTTCGGCGGATGCAATGCCGCCGCCGTGTTGACGAAGGCCGACACGCCGCTTTCCGCGCAGCCGACCGCCTGCAGCCCGCAGCCTTCTCCCGTGCTCATCACCGGACTGGGAGTCATCAGCGCGCTCGGTGCGGACGCGGAGGAGACCGCCGCGGCGCTGCAGGAAAACGAACCCGCGCTTTTCCCTCTGTCGCGCTTCGCGCTGCCCGAGCGGGCCGAGCCGCCGTTCGTCGGGGAAGCCCCCGATCCCGATCTGGCGGCGTGCGGCGTTGCGCCGAAACCTTATCTCGACCGCGCCAGCGCCCTCTTTCTGGCCGCCTGCGGCATGGCGTTTCAACGCGCCGACCTTGACGCCGAGAAACTCGCGGCTCGCGGAGCGGGGGTGATGGCGGGCACCGCCTGGGGGTGCATCGGCACCGCAGAACTCTTCTTCGCGGACTACGTGCTCAAAGGGCCGCGCCTCGTGAAGCCCTTCCTCTTTCCGCATGCCTACTCCAACACTGCGGTGAGTCTGGCGGCGATGGAATGGTCGCTCAAGGGCCCGCACGAGAACGCGGCTTCGCCCGCGACGGCCTCGGGCATCGCGCTGGTGGAGGCCGCCGACCTGATCCGCGCCGGCCGCGCCGGCGTCATCGCCGCGGGCGGGACAGAGGCCCTGTCCGCCGTCTCGCTGGGTGCGCGCGCCGCGGACCGCACGTCCATCCCCGCAGGCGAGGCGGCGGCCACGCTCGTCCTGGAAAGTGAAGCGTCCGCCGCCGCGCGCGGAGCCCAACCGCTCGGGAAGCTGCTCGGCTGCGGTCTGGCGGCAACGCTTCGGGGTGCGGCGGACAGGGCGCTCGCGCAGGCCAGGATCGGCCGCGCCGACCTCGCGGCCGTCTATGTGAACGAGGCCGCGCGCGCAACGGCGGCCGCGCTGTTTACGCAGGCGCAGGTCACTGCGCCGGAAACGCTCTGCGGCGACGTTCAAGGCGCCACCACCGCCCTGCATCTCGCCTTCGCGCTCCTCGCGGCTCACGCAGGACCCGTGCTGATCCTCACCGCCGACGTGAACACATGCGTCGCTCTCGTCGCCGCACGCGTTTAGTGCGCGTCCGGTTCTCGATAGGCTCGGATCTCGAACACGCGGGCCGCAGGATCGCCGTTCGTCGCGTCAACGGTGAGCCGCACCTTTGAGGCGGTTCGCGCGGGGAAAAGATGCACGCGGTGCCGAAGGAAGTTGTCTTTCACGGCCGCAACCTCTTGCCACGCCTGCCCGTCGAAGGCCTCGATCCGGTAGTCCCGCACGCACTGCGGCACCACCGGCTTTACGGGAAACTTGGTGTTGAGGTCCGTGTCGAACGTCAGTCGCACCGAGTTCATTTCAACCGTCTTGCCGAAGTCCAGTTCGATCCATTGCGGCAGGGCCTGTTTCGGATCCGAAGCCCACAGGTGACTTTCCCTGCCCACGATGCGCGAAACGCCGTCGATCACGTTCTCGGGTTTGCAGTCCGTCGCGAAGCGCAAGGCCGGCTCCGTGAAAAAGGCGTACTGCTGCCCTTTCATCACCGTCCACGGCCTTCTTTCACCGCCGCCGTAGGCGCGGCAGCCCTCGGTCATGCTGCTGGCCACAAGGGCCCACTTCACGCCCGGCGTCTTGGGCAACCACACCCACAGAAAAGGCTGCGTCACCGCACAGTCGACTTTGAACGCGACATACGCCCGCTTGCCGGCCGGCACTTTCGCGGTGGCAGACGCCAGCGCTTTCGCCACGGAGAAATCGCCCGCCGACTCCGCTCCGCACAGATGCAGCGTCACGTCGACCGGATCTTTGCGCTCCGAAATCAGACAAAGGTTGATTTTGTCGATCCGCCCTGTCAACCCGCGCGGGAACATCACCGCGCGCGGCATGTTCAGTTCGTGGGCCTCGTCGGTCTTCACGTCCTTGCGCGCGTACTCCCAAAACGCCTGCGTGCTCGAGGCCGTCACCTTGGCTGCGCGCGCGAGGTCGGCGGGATCGTCGTTCTTGAGTTCAGGGATGTACTGGTCGTCTTTCAGCAAGCGCTGTTGGAGCTCGCCGATGTAGCGCTGCCCGTATTCGCGCGGCATCACGCGGTGTTGCACGCAGAGCGCCGCGGCTGTGCCCGCGGCCTGTCCCGCCGTGGAGAGCGTCGCCTCGACGCGCACGGTGCCGAGCGCGATGTGCGTCACACTCATGTTGCGGCCCGCGAACAGCAGATTCACGATATTCGTCGAATAGAGCGTGCGGTACGGGATGCTGTAGATCGGCACGTGCCCGTCGTAGTAATAGGGCCCCTCTTTGCCGGAATGGATGCCTCTGGGATTGTGCACGTCCAGGCTCCAGCCGCCGTAAGAGATGCGGTCCGGGAACATCACGCCCTGCTCCGCGTCCTGCTGCTTGAGGAGATAGTCGCCAACCAGCCGCCGCGTCTCGCGCCGCGCATCCATGTAGGGCACATACGCCAGCGCGTAATTGCGGGCGCGGCTCTTCTCCGCCCACCCGTTCTTGATCCAGCCCCAGTAGGCGAAGGTGATGCGGATCAGTTCGTCGCGCGCGCGCTCGGGATCTTCGAGGTCATCCATGTCGCCCGGGTGCTCCAGCCACCACTGCCCGCCGGTGAACCCGCGCGGATCGCGGTGAAACTCCTCCGGCGGCGGCAGCTTCACGGCCCACGCAGGCGGCGTGTAGTCGACCGGCCGGCCCGCATTTTCGGCGCGGTACGCGAGCGCCAGATTGCCCATGATGCAGCCGCTCATCGTGATCGCGTCGGCCTTCTCCGGCGCGGCGCTCTCGCCGAATTCGTCGCGCGATTCGCGGCCGAAACGGTACTCCGCGCCCGCGTAGTAGCCGACCCAGCCGTCGCCCGTGCAGTCGATGAACAACGTGCCGCGATACCGGCTGGCTTTGTGCGTCAGGGTGTCCACCGCCAGCACGGAGCCGATCGCGGTTTTATCGCGCATCTCAACGTTGTTCACGCGGCGGTTATTGAAGACCGTCAATTTCTTCTCGCCCTCCATCTGTGTCTGGTAGGCCTCGCTCATCTTGTGATGGCCGTTCTTCACGCGGATCAGGTTAGCCTCCTCGTTCAGGCCCCCCTCGCGCGCGTTCGGATGCGACACGCTCGCGCCGCACGTCGGCACGCCCAGCTCGCTGCTGGCGTTGCCGCCGAGCACCGGCCGGTCGTGCACCAGCGCCGTCCGGGCGCCGGTCCGCGCGGCGGCGAGCGCGGCCCCGCACCCCGCCGTGCCCGCGCCGACCACGACCACGTCGAACTCGCCCGCGTCCTCGATCTTTTCCGGCATCCCCGTCAACCGCGCCCGCTCGCGCTGACACGCCTCCAACGCCTCCGGCGGCGAGTAGTTGAGATCGCGCGTCAGCAACAGCGCGTCGCACCGCGCGAACGCGCCCGAGAGATCGACCAACGCCAGTCTCACGCGACCCGCCGACAGTTCGAATTCGCCCGCGCTATCCCACGTCCACCCGTCGCGCGGCAGGGTGCCGAGCACCTGTTGCGACCGCTTGCCGCCGACCGAGATCGTGAACGTGCCGGGCGAGAACTCTTTGAGCCAATTCTTGGTGCGCGCCCACACGCGGTAGGTGCCCGCCTGCGGCAGCGTAACGGTGGTCGAGGCCTCGCCGATCGGCATACCCACACCGCACGCCAGCAGATAGGCGGAACCCATCTTGTGGACGAACTGTGTGTCGAGCTTCCAGTCGCCGTAGTCCGCGAAATCCTCCGCCTCGACCCACAGGAAACCGTCGACCGCCATCTTGGCCTCGTTCGGCGGCGGCCGGAAAACGACCAAGTCCTTCTGTTTCGCCGGCGCCGCGGGCAACACGACCTCGGCGGCGAGAATCCCCATGGCGGATAAAACTGCCCCAACACACGCAACCCGTCTTTTTTCCATCCTGTCCTCCTCTGCGCGACGCACGACGCTGGCCGTTGTTTCGGCATGTTACCCCTTTTTTGAAGGGCCCCGCAATCCCGAACTTAGCCGCGCCGGTCTCCCGGCAAACCGCGCCGCAATCGCAGGTTGACTATCGT
>CAZOIS010000105.1:0-15369 GCA_964579865.1 uncultured Lentisphaeraceae bacterium
TCTTTGGGGGAGGAGGTGAGGAACTCCCACGTCACCCAGGGCAGGCCTTTGGCCAACACGAAGACGATGATAAACACCAGCACCACCAACGTCAGGAGGGTGGCTGCGCCCAAGAGGGCGACGGCAGCGATCTGGGTGATCTTCGGGGAGATCCTCATCGCTTGCCTCCCCGGCTTTTAATCACCGACAGGGCGATTCCGTTCAGGACCATGATGACCACAAAGAGCACGACGCCGGTGGCGAACAGGGCTTCGCGGGCCATGCCGGTGGCGTTGGACATCTCGAGCGCGATGTTGGCGGTCAGGGTCCTCACGGGATCGGTCACCGAATGGGGGATTTTGACCGTGTTGCCCGCCACCATGATGACCGCCATGGTCTCGCCCAGGGCCCGTCCCATGGCGAGGATGACGCTGGCGATGATTCCAGACCGAGCCGCTTTGACCGTCACCATGTGGACGCTCTGCCAGCGGGTCGCTCCGAGCGCCAAGGCGCCTTCGCGGTATGAGTTGGGCACCGCGCCGATGGCGTCGGTGGAGATGCTGATGACGGTGGGCAGTACCATGACGCCGAGAATCACCGAGGCGGCCAGGACCGACAGCCCGGGCCCCCCCATGTGTTCGCGAATGAAAGGGGCCAAGACCATGACACCCAGAAAGCCGAACACGACCGAGGGAATTCCTGCGAGCAGTTCGATGGTCGGCTTAATGACCCGCATCACCTGGCGGGGGAGGAACTCATTCATGAAGATCGCGCCCGCGATGCCCAACGGCGCGCCGATCAGCATGGCGCCGAGCGTCACGTAGAGCGATGCCACGATCATCGGGTAGATCCCGAACTGTCCCACCTGCGGGTTCCACGTGGAAGAGAAGAGGAAGTCGCCGAACCCCACTTTCAGCATGAAGGGGAACCCCTCTTTGAAAATGAAGACCGCGATGAGCAACAGGCTGGCAAGGGCCGAAAACGCCACCACCGCCAGAATGCCTTTGGTAATTTTCTCGCCGCTGAGTTTCATTGGTGCGGTTGATCGGAGGGGGGCAGAGAGGGGGCTACTTCGCTTTGATCAGGCCGTTTTCGTGCAGCAGATTCTGGGCCTCGGCCGAGAGCATGTAATCCAGAAACGCATGGCAGGCGGGCGAGACCTGATCCTTGTAAACCAGATAGACCGGACGGACCAGTCTGTAATTGCCGTCCATGATGTCCTTCTCGGTGCAGGAATAACCGTCGACGGTCACCGGCTTGATCCTTTCGTTGATCAGGCCGTGGGAGAGGTAGCCGACCGCGTGCGTGTCGTTCGCCACAGTTTCGCGGATGGTCCCGTTCGAGTCCTGAATCAGCGCGTCCGGCGTGAGCGACACGCCCCCGATGATCTGCTCGAACGACGTGCGCGTGCCCGACCCCGCCTCGCGGGAGATCACGGCGACCGTGTGATCCGCGCCGCCGAGCTCTTTCCAGTTCTTAATGGTGCCGCTGAAGAGCCCCCGCACCTGTTCCATGGTCAGGGCCGTAACCGCATTGGCCGGATTGAATACGACCGCGATGCCGTCTCTGGCCACAACCATACTTTTCATGGCTTCGGCTTCTTTGGGGAGGGTCACCAGATCGGCCATCCCGATCTGCGCCGTCCCCGACAGGGCCGATTGGATGCCCTGCGCCGAACCGCCCCCTTGGATCGTGATGGCCACCTCTGGGTGCGCGTTCATGTACTGGTCGGCCAGCTTCTCGGCGAACGGCTGGAACGCCGTCGATCCCGCCATGGTGATGTTTTCACGCGGCTTGCCGCATCCCGTTAACCACAGGGTCCCAACCGCCGCGCAGGCGCAACAGGCCGTCATCAAGATACGGGTCATGGGTGTGTTTCCTCCTGGTTCGTAGCTAACATTCCTAAACACGCCTGAATTACAGCAAACCTCCGCGCAAAAGGCGACGGTTATCGTGTTAGTTTTTTGTTAGGGAACAGGTGTGGCCCGGTCATTCGGCGCGGTGGCCGCGCCGGGTCAGGCCGCTATGCCGCGACCATCGGGATCTTTTCCATGACCAGTTCGCGCTCGTTGACCAGTTCGGCGTTCGACGCCGCGATTTTCTGGCAGGCAAAGTTGTCGTGAGCGAAATCTTTGACGATCTCGTATGCGCCCGGTGCGACGGTGCGCACCGGCATGCCCGCCCATACTCCGGGCGTGAAGCCGTATTCGCCGTTCGAGTGCACGGAGACCGAGTGAATCTCTGGGCCCGGTGTGCACAGCGAGCGGACGTGGCCGACGATCGCGTTCGCCGCCGAAAGCGCGCTTGACACCCCGCGTGCCGCAATGATGTCGGCCCCGCGTTGGCTGACGGTTTCGATGAAAGTCTCTTGCAGCCACAGCGTGTCTTTGATGACTTGCGGCACCGGTATGCCGTTGACGAGGGCGTTTGAGAAGTCTGGAAACTGGCTCGGGCTGTGATTGCCGAAGATGACCATGCGATCAATGGCCGAAACCGGCACTCCAAGTTTGTGCGCGAGCTGGTTCATGGCCCGGTTCTGGTCGAGCCGCACCATGGAAGTGAATCGCTCTTTGGGCAGCCGTTTGGCCTGGGATGCGGCGATCATGCAGTTGGTGTTGCACGGGTTGCCGACGACCATCACACGGCAGTCGTCACTCGCGACCGCATCGATCGTGGCACCTTGGTCCACGAAGATTTTTGCGTTGTCCTTCAGCAGGTCGGCGCGCTCCATTCCGGGGCCACGCGGTTTCGAGCCCACCAGAAGACACCAGTTGGCATCCTTGAATGCGACCTCGGGTTCGCCGGTGCAGAGGATGTCCTGAAGGAGCGGGAACGCACAATCCTCCAGTTCCATGGCGACGCCGGCCAGCGCTTTCTGGACCTTCTCGACCGGCACCTCCAGAAGCTGCAGAATAACGGGCGTCTGCCGGCCGAACATTTCGCCGGCCGCGATGCGTTTGAGCAGGCTGTAGCAGATCTGGCCTGCGGCGCCAGTTACGGCGACGCGGACGGGGGAGTGTGGTAGCATCTGCGGAAGTTTCGCCACATGGCTATCGTCAGGGACACGTTCATTGCGTTGCATATTCTGAATTCCTATCGGTATAAGGCTCCGCGCCGCGCACCCGCTTCTCAGGTCGTGGATGCCGGGCGTGGCTCGCAAACGTTCTTTCATTGCGCCCCATTACGCGCGGGCGGCATTGCGGGCGATGAGGCTGGCCTTGAGGGCCGCGAGGTCGGTGTCCGCGGGCGCCGCGCCGGACTCGACGGCGGCCTTCGCCACGGCGTACGAGATCTCGACGAACAGCCGGCGGTCGAAGGGCTTCGGGATGATGTACCCGTTGCCGAACGCCAGCGTCTCCTGCGGGTAGAGCGCCTGCACGTCCGCCGGCGCCGCCTCGCGCGCCAGCAGCGCCAGCGCCTGCGACGCCGCCACCTTCATCGCCGTGTTGATCGTCCGCGCGTGCGCGTCCAGAGCCCCGCGGAACAGGTACGGGAACCCGAGCACGTTGTTGATCTGGTTCGGGTAGTCCGAGCGGCCCGTCGCCATCACGTACGGCTTGTCGCCCATCACCTGCGCCACGACCTCCGGCCGGATCTCAGGGTCCGGGTTCGCCATCGCGAAGATCGCCGGGTACTCCGCCATCCCGCGCACGTCGTCCGCCGTCACGCTGTCCGCCGCCGACACCCCGATGAACACGTGCGCGCCCTTCAGCGCCTCCTGCAGCGTCCGCGCCTTCGTCTCCGACGCGTGCCGCCGCTTGTGGTCGTTCAGGTCCGTCCGGCCCGCGTGGATCACGCCCTTCGTGTCGCACATCACCAGGTCCTTCACGCCCGCCGCCTTGCACATGTCCGCGATGCGGATGCCCGCCGCGCCCGCGCCGTTCATCACCACCCGGATGTCGCACATCTTGCGCCCGCACAGGAGGGCGTAGTTCATCAGGCCCGACAGCAGGATCACCGCCGTGCCCCACTGGTCGTCGTGGAACACCGGGATGTCCAGCTCCGCGTCCAGCGTGTCCTCGATCTCGAAGCACGCCGGCGCCGCGATGTCCTCCAGGTTGATCCCGCCGTACATCGGCGCGATCGCCCGGCACACCTCGATCACCCGCCGCGGGTCCGTCCTGCCCGTGTCCGCCCCGCCCTGCCGGCAGTGGTTCACCGGCACCGGCCACGCGTCCACGTCGCCGAACGCCTTGAACAGCACCGCCTTGCCCTCCATCACCGGGATGCTCGCCGCCGCCCCCAGGTCCCCCAGCCCCAGGATCGCCGTCCCGTCCGACACCACCGCCACCAGGCTCCGCTTCGCCGTGTAGTCGAACACCGTCCCGGGCTCCGCCGCGATCTCCTTCACCGCGTGCGCCACTCCCGGCGTGTACGCCAGGCACAGGTCGTTCTGCGTCTTCAGCGGCTTCGCCAGCCGCATCCCCACCTTGCCGCCCCTGTGGAACTCCAACACCGTCTCGCGATTCACCGGAACATTCGCCATACCATCCGCTCCTCTCAATACATACCAAAGAAATGAAAACACCTGGACATCGACGGCAACGAATCAATCGCTGCCAAGGGAATAATGCTGAAGGATCTTCTCGTCAGGCACATTTTGTGCGCGTGAATACGAGGACCCGCCACGCTTCCGGACGGACATGGGTTCGGATGCGTGAATGGGGCAGAATCTGCCGACGGGTCAGCAGAGAAGTCGCGCGGTTTGCGCGAGAATATGCGATCGGACGGACAAGAGGCCGGGAGTCGCAGCGGATGTCAGGCGTTTGTCACGTGAGGGCGCCGTTGGGACCGTTCGCAGAAAGGGGCACGGAATAAGATCGGCACGCAAGGCGAGAAGAAACAGAAAAGGGTTGGTTTCGCGTTCGCTGCTCAGCATCGCGTCCGCTTTGATGTCCTGGCTGCCGCAACAGAAGCCGCCGCTCGTGTCTTCCGAGCCTGGATTTTGGAGCAGGCTGCTTCCGGAAGGGGACAGCTCCTGCACACGTGTTGCACCGGACGTCACCAAATATACGGCGCAGAGCGAAAGCACGCAAAAGATCCGCAAGCACGAAGATAGGCAGATGCCGCCCCGGCATCCCACCCAATCTCTGCAATTAAAATACATACCAACTTATAATATCAGCGGTGCTATTTTGCCGCAAGGGAAATCGTCATGAAGGAAAACGAGCAGGAAAATCGTCGCGCAACAGGCGGTCAGTAGCTGTGTTTGCTGATGTCCTGGACCTCGTTGGTGAAGATGTTGATGCGGATGTAGCGGGTCACGTTGTCCTTCATGGCGCGGGCATAAATGAATTTCTGCCCCTCTTTGATGGTGGTCGGGAAGCTGACCTTGCCGTTTTTCCCGACCCTGGCCGTGATATCGGACTCGACTCCGCCCGGATTTTTGTAGTAAAGGCGGGAGCCGGGCTTGACATGAAACGTGATCGTGGTCGTGGCTGAGGCCGACACGTCGGTGGAGTCGAACGTGACGTCGACGCCCGCCGCGCGGAGGTTGAGCGTTTGCTGGCGGTTGGCGGGTAGGAACGAATCGGTCCGGCTGTAGAGCAGTTGGGGATTCAACGTGTCGAGGTCGGCGAGCCGAGCGACGCGGAAACGGTATTCTGGAAATGTGACGGTCCCCGATTTTGCGACGGTGCCCACCGCGACGGCATGGATGGCGGCTTCGACGCGGGCCTGGTCCGCGGGGCGGGCGAGCATTTTGAAGCGGTAGGTGCAGGGGATGGAGCCCACGCCCGGGGAACGGGATGAGAATGAGGCGCAGCCGCCGAGGAGGAAGGTGGCGAGGAGAAGACGAAGTGTGTTTGAAGGGTTCATGCTGAGGTTCCTTTGGTCATGGATGAAATCGGAGCGGCCTGGCGGCTGCCCGCGCGGATTACGATGTCAGATGCTGCCCGCCGTCGACAAAGAGGACTTGGCCCGTGACGGACTCGGCGTCGAGCAGGAAACGCACCGCCGCGGCGACGTGTTCGGCGGCGGGCCGGGTTCCGAGAGGAAACGCGCCTGCCGGTTCTTTCGTGCCGGACTGCGCGGGCGGGGGAAGCACCGCGCCCGGCGCGACGGCGTTGACGCGTAAATCGGGCGCGTATTCGAGGGCCGCCGAGAGCGTGAACGTTTCGAGCGCGCTTTTCGAAAGCATATAGGGAAGCGCGCCTGCGCTCGCGCGGGAGAGCCGTTGGTCGAGCAGGTTGACGGCACTGCCGCACGCCTTCCGGGCCGTCACGTGGGCCGCAAGACGTTGCGTCAGCAGAATCGGCGCCAGGGTGTTGATCCGCCACAGGCGCTCGAAATCGGCGGCGGTGGCGGACGCGAGCGGCTGGCGTTCGAAAACGGCGGCGTTGTTGATCAGCGCGTCGATCTGTCCGGCGCAGGCGATGCCCGCCTCGAAGACCGCCGCGGGGCCGCCGTCGTCGGCCAGGTCGCCCGTCACGCGCCAGGCGCGGGCTCCGCCGGCCGCAAGGTCTGCGCAGAGCGCGTCGGCCTGGACAACGGAACGGCGGGTGTGGACAACGACGTTCCACCCCGCACGGGCAAGGGTGCGGGCAATGACGTTCCCGATGCGGATGGCCGCGCCGGTGATGAGGGCTGTTCGGTTCATGGGGTTGACAAGCGACGGGCATCATCATACCTTAAATGCCGATGAGCCGTCATGTCCAAAACGTGAATTCCCGGGTCGCAGAGCGGGATTTCAAATACTATATCTTTGATTGGGACGACAATATCTTGCACATGCCCACGCGGATCCATCTTGAGAAGAAGATGGCGGACGGCACGTGGCAGCCGCATAGCGTTTCGACGGCGGCCTTTGCCGTCGTGCGCAACGACAAGGAGAACTACCGCGCGCCGGGCGGGGTGTGGGACAACGCCTTTGTCGAGTTCCAGGATATGGCCGGCGAGAGCGAGAGCCGCTTTTTGAGCGACACCCGCGTCTCGCTCGAAAGGGTGCTGAAAGGCGAGGCGCTCCCCGCACCGAGTTTCGAGACGCTGCGCGAGACGCTGCGGGAGGGCCGCCTGTTCGCGATCGTCACAGCCCGCGGACACGAGTCCGAGTCGCTGAAGAAGGCGGTCCGGCTGTTCATCGATGTGGTGCTCACGCCGAAGGAGCGGGAGGAGATGATGGCCAATCTGCGCGGCTACCGCGCCTGCTTCGACGGCCGCTCGACCTTCGGGACGGACGCGGAAGAGCTCGAGTATTACCTCGCCCTCAATAAATATCACGCGGTGACGAATCCCGGGTTCCGGAAATGGATGGCGGCGGAGTCGGGCGGACGGCCGTCCTCGGAAAACGCCAAGCAGTTCGCGATCCGCGATTTCGTCGAACACGTCATCAAGATCCTGAGCCGCACGGGGGCGGAGTCTCTCCGTCGTCCGATCAGTGTGGGCTTCTCGGACGACGACCAGGGCAATGTGGCGGCCATCGAGCGCTACATTCTGGAAGAGCTCGCCAAACGGTTTCCCGGCATCAAGTTCTGCGTGTACGACACCTCTGATCCGTCTTTGGCGGACGGGCGCAAAGTGGTCGTTTCCGGCCAGCTCGACTTCGGGTTTTGAAGCGGTGCGGCATTGCGGGGGGGCGCGGGTTCTGGTATTCTGAAAAACACATGCCTAAACCGCATCACAGACGGCCTCAGAGCCGATGGCGCGAGCGTTTGCCCGCGATCTTCGCGGGCCTGTGCCTCCCGTTGCTGGTCTGGTGGTCCGGTTGTTTGACCGAGCGCATTCGGCCGCCGCGCAGTGGCGCGTCGACCGTGATGGCCATGGAAGTGACCGGCTATTGTAACTGCGGGCTGTGCTGCAGCTGGGAGCGGGGCTGGTTCGGGCTCGGGGCTCCGGTCATCAGCGGCGGACTGAACAAGGGCAAGCCCAAAGCGGTCGGCGTGACGGCGAGCGGCACGCGCGCACGCTACGGCACGATCGCCGCGGACACGGCGGTGTTGCCCTTCGGCGCGATTGTGTATGTGCCGGGGTACGGGTACGGGCGCGTGGAGGACCGCGGCGGCGCGATCACGGGACGTTGCCTGGACCTCTGGTTTCCCTCGCACGGGGAGGCCCAGGCGTGGGGCCGCAAAAAGATGAACGTGCGCGTTTGGCGGCCGTGAGATTTTTTTAGGGGCGGGCTTTTGGCCTGTCCGAAAGGTGAAAGATGAGCGACGAGAACAAGACGGCGGAGTCGGATACAAGCCGGCATTTTTTGAAGCAATGGATTGCGGACGATGTGGCGGCAGGAAAAACGGGCGGACAGGTGGTGACGCGCTTTCCTCCCGAGCCCAACGGGTATATCCACATCGGCCATGCCAAAGCGATCTGCATCGATTTCGGCATGGCGAAAGAGTTCGGCGGACAGTGCAACCTGCGCATGGACGACACCAACCCCTCGAAGGAGTCGGACGAGTATGCGGAGAGCATCAAGCAGGACATCCGCTGGCTCGGCTTCGACTGGGGCGACGGCTTCTACAGCGCGGCGGACCTCTTCGACAAGATGTATCAGATCGCCGAAAACCTGATCCGGAGCGGCCACGCGTACGTCTGCGGCCTGACGCAGGAACAGTGGAAAGAGTACCGCGGCATCCCGACCGAGCCGGGCAAGGAGAGCCCGACGCGCAACCGCTCGCCGGAAGAGAACCTCGCGCTGTTCCGCCGCATGAAGGCGGGCGAGTTCGCGGATGGCACGCTCTGCCTGCGCGCGAAGATCGATATGGCTTCCCCCAACATCCATTTCCGCGATCCGGTGATCTACCGCATCATGCATGTGCCGCACTACCACGCGGGCGACACGTGGTGCATCTATCCGATGTACGATTTCGCGCACCCGATCGAGGACGCGTTCGAGGGCGTGACGCATTCGATGTGCACGCTCGAGTTTGAGGTTCACCGCCCGCTCTACGATTGGGTGATTGACCGCATGGACGAGATGGGCCTGCTGGTGGTCCGCAACGGCGTGAAGATCCGTCCGCAGCAGCGCGAGTTTGCGCGGCTGAACCTGACGTACACCGTGATGAGCAAGCGCAAGCTGCTGCAGCTCGTGCAGGAGAACCTCGTGCTCGGCTGGGACGATCCCCGCATGCCGACGGTGTGCGGCCTGCGCCGCCGCGGCTACACGCCCGAGGCGATCCGAGACTTCTGCGACCGGATCGGCGTCTCGAAGTACGGCAGCGAGACGGATGTGGCGTTGCTCGAGTACTGTTTGCGCGACGACCTCAACAAGCGGGCGCTGCGCCGGATGGCGGTGCTCGATCCGGTCAAAGTGGTGATCGACAACTACCCGGAGGGGCAGTCCGAATACGTGGAGGCCCAGAACAATCCCGAAGATCCGAATGCCGGCACGCGCCGGGTGCCTTTCGGGCGCGAGGTGTTCATCGAGCGCGAGGATTTCATGGAAGTGCCGGCCAAGAAGTTCTTCCGCATGGCGCCCGGACAGGAGGTGCGGTTGCGGGCTGCGTGCCTCTTCACCTGCACGCATGTGGAGAAGGACGCGGCGGGCGTGGTGACGGTGATTCACGGCACGTATGACCCGGACTCCAAGGGCGGCAACGCGCCCGACGGCCGCAAGATCAAGGGGACGATCCACTGGGTGTCGGCGGCCCATGCCGTACCGGCGACGGTCCGCCTGTACGACCGCCTCTTTACGGTGCCGGACCCGATGGGCGACGCGGCCCGCGATTTCCTTGAGTTCTTGAATCCGGACTCCCTCAAGACCATCACGGCGTACGTCGAGCCGGCGCTGGCGGAAGCCGCGCCGGGCGAGAAGTTCCAGTTTGAGCGGATCGGTTATTTCTGTGCGGACGCCTACGAGACCAAGCCCGGCAAGCCGGTCTTCAACCGGACGGTGACGCTGAAAGACTCCTGGGCGAAAGAAGCAAAAAAATAGGAAGAGGAATCATGTCGGGGCTGGACGCTGTGCCGCACCCGATCGAAAGGGACACATGCAGAAGACAGTCAAAGTGAACGGACAGGTTATCCCGCAAGAGGCCATTCAGTTCGAGCTGGAGCGGCTCGTCCGTTTCTATGCCGAGCATGGCATGTCGCAGGACCAGGTGCGCGCCCAGTTGCCCGCGTTGGTCCAGAAGGCGACGGAACAGGCGATCGGCGCCAAGCTCTTGATGGACGAGGCCAACAAGTTTGATTTTCCGGTGAGCGAAGCCGAAATCGACGAGCAGGTCGTGAAAATCGTGGAGCAGGTCGGCGGGCGCTCGGCGTTCGAGGCCGCACTTGCGCAGCAGAAAACCACCGAGGCCGTGTTCCGCGAGCAGCTGAAGCGCGGGCGCCGCGTCGACAAGCTCGTCGAGAAGTCCGTTGTCGGAGTGGCCGAGCCGAGCGAAGCGGACATCAAAACGCATTTTGAAGAGCACCGGGAGGAGTACTCGAAAGGCGAGCGCGTGCTGGCGCAGCACATCCTGATCACGCCCGACGGCGACACGCAGGCCTCCAAAGACGAGGCGAAAGCCAAGATCGCGGCGATCCGGGAACGCGTGCTCGGCGGAAAGACGTTCGCGGATGAGGCGGCGGCGCACTCCATGTGCCCCAGCGGCAAAGAGGGCGGCAGCCTCGGCTGGTTCAGCCGCGGCATGATGGTGCCGGAGTTCGACCAGGCCGTTTTTTCGATGAATGTCGGCGAGGTCAGCGACATCATCGAAACGCAGTTCGGCTACCACATCATCTACAAGACCGACCACGAGGCCGCGGGAGAGCCCGATTTCGACCAGGTGCGCGAGCAGATCCGCGATTTCCTCCGTCATGCGCGTCGCGGCGAAGCCATGACGGCGTATGTGGAGGAGCTGAAGTCCAAGGCGGTGATCGAGATGGCGTGAGCGCTCGGTCTGGCAGGGTGTGCGCCCCGGACGTGCCGCGAACGGCCCGGGGATTTCCCTTTCTTGATTGGCGGGTTACGAACGGTTGAGGTTCCGGCATGATGACGCATGAGAGTCTGTTCCATCGCGCGTGCAATGTGATCCCGGGCGGGGTCAACAGCCCGGTGCGCGCGTTCAACGGAGTCGGGGGGACCCCGCTCTATGTCGAGTCGGGCAAAGGCTCCAAGATCCGCACGGCGGACGGCCGCACGCTGACCGATTTTTGCTGCTCGTGGGGCGCGATGATCCTCGGGCACGCGAACGACGAGGTCGTGGCCGCGATCCAGGCCCAGGCCGCGAAGGGAACGACCTTCGGCATCAACACGCCGGACGAGGTGGCCTTCGCGGAGCGGCTCTGTGCGCTCGTGCCGGGCATGGAACGGGTCCGACTGGTGAACTCCGGCACCGAGGCGGTGATGACCGCCCTGCGCATCGCGCGGGGCGTGACGGGCCGCAAGCGGATCATCAAGTTCGACGGCTGCTATCACGGCCACAGCGACAGCGTGCTGGTTTCCGCCGGCAGCGGGTTGCTGACCGGCGGGATGGTCAGTTCGCTGGGCGTGTCCCGGCATGTGGCCAGCGACACGTTCGTCGCGCCGTATAACGATAACAACGCGGTCAACGAGCTGATCCGCGAGAAGGGTTCGGAGATCGCCGCGATCATAGTTGAGCCCGTCGCGGGCAACATGGGGCTCGTGCTGCCGGAGCCCGAATTCCTGGCAAAGCTGCGCCGCTCCGCCGACCGCTGCGGCGCGTTGCTGATTTTCGACGAGGTGATCGACGGGTTCCGCTTCGCGCTCTCTTCGTATGCCAAGACCGTCGGCGTGAAACCCGACCTCATCACATTGGGGAAGGTGATCGGCGGAGGGCTGCCTTTGGCGGCCGTCGGCGGCGCGGCGGTGTTCATGGATGAACTTGCCCCGCAAGGCAAGATCTATCAGGCGGGCACGCTTTCGGGGAATCCGCTGGCCGTGGCGGCGGGACTTAAGACGCTCGAGATCTTGGCGCGTGACGATCCGTATCCGCGCATGGCGGCCCTCGGCCATCGCATGGCCGAATTCATCAACACCGCCGCGGCCTCCAAAGGGTTGCCGTTCCACTGCGCCCAGTATCACGGTGTCTTCACGCTTTTCTTCGCGCAGGCGCCGATCAGGTCCCTGTCGGATACCAAGCGGTGCGACACTCGGGCTTATGCGCAGTTTTTCCATGCGATCCTGAACCGCGGTTATTATCTGCCTCCGTCGCAGTTCGAGATCGGCTTCATCTCCGCCGCGCACAGCGAGGACGAGGTGATGTCGTTCGCGCAGGCGGTGGTGGGCTGAGAGCCCCGGCAGGTGGACGGAGAGCACGGCCTTCAGCCGCTGCCGGCCACACGGGTGAATCGTCCGCTTGCGCTTCGTCTTTTCTTGGAAACCCAAGGGTATCCTGCTCCGGTCCGGCCTTGGGAATTAGGTGTGGAACGGGCGGGAGAAGTGAAGGTGGTGTGCAAAGATGAGCATGTTGGTGATCACGAGTGCGGAGGAGGTTCAGAAGTGGGCGATGGCCCAGCGTGCGCAAGGTTTGCGCATCGGGCTGGTTCCGACGATGGGATATTTGCACGCGGGGCATCTCTCGCTGATCGCCGAAGCAGGAAAGCGCGCCGATCGCGTGGTCGTCAGCATTTTCGTCAACCCCGTGCAGTTCGGCCCGAACGAGGACTTTGAGAAATATCCGCGCAATGAGGCGCGGGACTTGGAGCTCTGCGAGAAGGCCGGGGCGGCGGTTGTGTTTCTGCCGCAGGTGTCCGCGATGTACGCGCCGGACGCGAGCGTCTTCGTCACCGAGGAGCGGCTCGGTAACGGGCTGTGCGGCGCGAAACGCCCGGGCCATTTCCGCGGCGTCTGTACGGTGGTCGCCAAGCTCTTCAACATCGCGTTGCCGCAGGTTGCGGTGTTTGGTCAGAAGGATTATCAGCAGGCGGCGGTTATCCGCCGCATGGTCCGGGACCTCAACTTCCCGCTCGAAGTCGTGGTCGCGCCGATCGTGCGCGAGGCGGACGGCCTGGCCATGAGTTCTCGGAACGTGTATCTTGTCGGCGATGAGCGGAGCCGCGCGCTGGGCCTGAGCCGCGCGTTGCAGGCCGCGGCGCAGACCGTCGCAGCCGGGCCTTGCGCGGCGGACGCGGTGCGCGGACAGATGCGCGAGGTGTTGGAGAAGCACGCGCTGAAGATCGACTATGTCGAAATCGTCGACGCGGAAACGCTGGAACCCGTTTCCGAGGCGCGGCAGGGGCATGTGGCGCTCATCGCCGTGTATTGCGGCAGGACGCGGTTGATCGATAATCGGGTGCTGTAGGGGCGACCGGCCGGTCGCCCCTGTTGCCGGAAACGTGCGATCCGAAATTTGGGAGGGGAGTGCCGATGTCCTTGTTGGACGACAAAGAGAAGAAGCTGCACGCACTTCTGAAGGGGTATGGGCGCGTGGCAGTCGGTTTTTCCGGCGGCGTGGATAGCACGCTGCTGCTGCGCGTGGCCGTGGATGTGTTGGGCCTCGGGAATGTGCTGGCGGTGGTGGCGGATACGCCGAGCCTGCCTCGCAAGGAGCTCGCGGACGCGTTGCGCCTGGCGGAGTCGATGGGCGCGGCGTGCGCCGTGATCGACCCCGAAGAGCTGAACGACCCTGACTATGCCAAAAATCCGGCCGACCGCTGCTATTTCTGTAAAAAGTGCTTGTTCTCGATGATCGCACGGGTTGCAGCCGAAAAAGGGTTCGCGACCGTTTTAGACGGCAACAACGCCGACGATGCGGGCGATTACCGGCCGGGACGTCGGGCGGCTGTGGAACTGGGCGTCAAAAGTCCGCTCATGGAGGCGGGGCTGACCAAGGCCGAGATCCGCACGCTTTCCGCGCGAGCGGGGCTGCCGACCGCCGACAAGCCGGCCATGGCGTGCCTGGCCTCGCGGATCCCGTACGGGACGCCGGTGACCGCCGAGGTACTGGCTCAGGTCGAGCGGGCCGAAGAGGCGCTCCGGGCGGTGGGTTTTGCGCAGTGCCGCGTGCGCCATCACGGCGATGTCGCGCGCATCGAAGTGGCGGTGGCGGAGCTGCCGCGCTTGTTCGCGGAGGGCCTCCGCGAGGAGGTCGTGCGCGAGGTGAAGGCGGCGGGGTACCGCTACGTGACGCTCGATCTGCAGGGATACCGCATGGGCAGCATGAATGAGAAATTAGCCGATCAGAAGTAGGCGTTGGAGAACGCCTGTTTCTCTTGGGGGACACGATGAAATGGATGATGTGGGGGCTGTTGGCGGTGTTGGGGGCGATGTCCGCGGCCGGGGCTGCGGACGGGCCGGCGGAGGCCGTGCCGTCCCGAAAGATGCTGGGGCGCGCTTTCGGCGAGCGGGACGTTGAGGCTTTCCGGTCGCCGCAGAAGGTTTTTTATCCGGAGACGTGGTTCCACTTCATCGGGGGCAATGTGGCGCGCGAGGGGCTGACGGCCGATCTCGAGGCGATCGCGGGCGCGGGCATCGAGGGTGTCCAGCTCTTCCACGGACAGTTCGGCGGGCCTTGGCCCGGCGTGACCAACCAGATCCAGTGCCTCAGCCCCGAGTGGGACGGGTTGGTCCGCTTCGCGGCGGACGAGTGCCGGCGGCTGGGGCTGCGCTTCTCGATGCAGAACTGCCCGGGCTGGTCGTATGCGGGCGGGCCTTGGATCGCCGCGAGCAACGCCATGCGGCAGCTGGTGTGGAGCACGGTGGCCGCCGAGGGCGGCAAGGGCGTCGTCCAGGCGCTCGCGCTGCCGGAGCCGGCCAAACCCGGCGGCGACAGCGACTACCGCGACATCGCGGTCATCGCGTACCGCGCGCCGGAGGGCGCGGCCCAGAAACCGGTGTATCCGTTTGCGTTCGTCAGCAGCCGCCCGGATTTTCCGTGGGACAAATTTTTCCGTTCGCAGAAAGAGGGCGCGCTGCGGTGCGAACTGGGCGCCGAGCCGCTCTGGGTCGAGGCGACGTTCGCGGAGCCGTTTGCGCTGCGGAGCGTGGAGGTGCCGAGCGCTCAGCAGGTGAGCCATGCGCGGTGTTACGTGCCGGACGTCCGCATCCGGGTGGAGGCGGTGCTGCCGGACGGCTCGCGCCGCGCGGTGCTGGACGCGAAGCTGCCGCAGAGCAACTGGCAGGGAAACCGGGCTGTGACCTTGGCCTGCGCGGCGTCTGAAGCCAAGACGTACCGCGTGTCGCTGACGGGCGGGCAGGACGTGAACATGAGCCACATCACGCTGTCGGCCGCGCCGCTCAAAAACAACTGGGAGGCGGAGGCGGGGTGGGTGCTGGGGGGGCTTTTTGAGGGAGAAAAACGACCGGCGCTCAGCGCGCAGCGTTCCGCATCGGCCGCGGAGACGGTGGGGGAGGTCATCGATTTGACGGGGCGTCTGGCGGCCGACGGGCGGTTGTCGTGGGAGGTGCCGCCGGGGCGCTGGCTGGTGCAGCGCTGGGGGCACAGCAACACCGGCGCCCGCAACGGCCCCGCGCCGAAAGAGGGCACCGGCTGGGAGTGCGACAAGCTCTCC